>MGBV01000140.1:0-86 GCA_001788415.1 Candidatus Rokubacteria bacterium GWC2_70_16
CGCCGTCGCGTGGCTGCTGGGCGAGCGGGTGGAGGCCGTGGCGATCCTGGCGGCTCTGCTCCTCAGCGCCGCCGTCGGGTTCGGCT
>MGBV01000140.1:96-222 GCA_001788415.1 Candidatus Rokubacteria bacterium GWC2_70_16
CGCGCGTGCGTCGCTGGCCCGTCTCCGCGCGCTCGCCGTGCCCCAGGCGCTGTGCCGGAGGGGCGGCGCCGTCCTGCGTCTCCCCGCGGCCCAGCTCGTGCCCGGCGACCTCATCGTGCTCGAGGC
>MGBV01000140.1:269-2997 GCA_001788415.1 Candidatus Rokubacteria bacterium GWC2_70_16
CGAGGCTCGTCTTGCGCCCGACACGCCCCTGGCGGACCGCCGGACCATGGTGTACCTCGGGACGGCCGTGGTGGCCGGCAGCGGTCTCGGCGTCGTGACCGCCACGGGGCTCGCCACGGAGCTGGGTCGTATCGGCCAGCTGGTAGCTCTCGCCGGGGACAGGACCACGCCCCTCGAGCGCCAGGTCGAGGCGCTGGGGCGCCGGCTCATGGTCCTGCTGACATGGGCCTCCCTGGCGGCGCTGCTGGGCTTGCAGTGGCTGGCCGTGTCCTGGCTGCCGCTGCGCTCGCTGCTGGGTGCTGTCCTCCTCTCGAGCGCGGACTGGCTCACGGTGATGGGCGCGGTTGTGTGGCCCGTGCTGCTGCTGGAGGCAGTGAAGGCCTGGCGGCTTTCCGGGTACCGGGTGGGGTGCCCTCGCCCCACCTCCCCGGCGGCCGGCGAGGAGCCGGGGGGCGAAATACCCCGAAATCGTTGAGATCGC
The DNA here is from genome assembly GCA_001788415.1 of Candidatus Rokubacteria bacterium GWC2_70_16. Classification (GTDB taxonomy): domain Bacteria; phylum Methylomirabilota; class Methylomirabilia; order Rokubacteriales; family CSP1-6; genus UBA12499. Next base: position 751 of record MGBV01000140.1, read on the forward strand.
AACTGGCATTGACGTTGCTCCTCCGGAATCAGGAGGGAGACCATGCCCATCGAGATCAGCGGGATCGAGCGGAATGTCGCGCTCCGGGAGCGCGTGGGGAGGCAGATCAGGGCGGCGCTCGAGCCGCTCCGCGTGGCGCCGGTGAAGGCCCAGGTGGCCTTCTTCGACGACAACGGGCCCAAGGGGGGCATCGGCCTGCGCTGCGCCGTCACCGTGCGCGTGCCGTACAGGCCGGCGATCCGGGTGGAGAACACGGCAGCCACGGCGCGGGTGGCCTTCGACGGCGCGCTGGCCGTGCTCGAGCGCCAGCTCGAGCGCTACCGCGAGCGCGACAGGGACGTGCGCCGGCGGCCGAAGAAGTACTTCGTCGCGAAGCGTCTGCTGGGAGGAGGATGAGCCATGGCGAAGCGAATCCTGGTGCCCCTCGATCAGTCGGCCCTTGCCGAGTCCGTGATCCCGGTGGTGGCGGACGCCGCGCGAGGCAGCGCCGCCACGGTGCGCCTGCTGCACGTGGCGCCGATGCCCCAGAACCGGGTGAACGACGAGGGCCGCGTGGTGGCCTATACCGATCAGGAGATGGCGCGGCTCGAGGCCGAGGCGCTCGATTACCTCCGCGCGCTGGGGCTCGGGCTCGCCGGCGTGCCGGTGGAGTATGCGGTGCGCTTCGGCGAGCCCAAGCAGGAGATCCTCCTGGAGGCGGAGGCCTGGGATGCCGACCTCATCGCGGTGACCACGGCGGGGCGGAGCGGGCTGTCCCGCACGGTGCTGGGCAGCGTCGCCGAGCACGTGTTCAAGAAGTCGGACTTCCCCGTGATGCTGTTCCACCCGCGGCGGTCCAGGGATTGACCGGTGCGCGACGCCCTGCTCGAACAGACGATGGAGCCGGACATGGAGCTCAAGGCGCGGCTGGCGGAGCTGGCCCGGGTCAAGAGCACTGCCCCGCCCGTGGTCAGCGTGTACCTGAACACCCGGTGGGAGGATGAGCACCAGCGCGACCGCGTGCGGCTCTTCCTCAAGAACGAGCTCAGGAGGGCCCGGCAGGGGGCGGGTCCCCCTTGCGCTGAGCCCGATCTAGAGTGGATCGAGGCGCAGGGCGAGGCCCTGGTGAGCCAGGAGCGCCTCCAGGGGGCCCGCGGAGTGGCGATGTTCGCGTGCGGGACGGCGGGGCTGCGCGAGGTCCTGCACGTGCGCGTGCCCTTCGAGAACGCCTTCGTGGTGGCCGAGGCGCCCCACCTCGCCCCGCTCACCGAGGCGCTGGAGGAGGCGCCGCCCTCGCTGGTCGTCTTCGTTGACGGCGAGAGCGCGCGGCTGGTGCCGCTCACGGCCGAGGGCGCCGGCGAGGAGATCCGCCTCGAGAGCGACGTGCCAGGCCACCACAGGCGCGGCGGGTGGGCGCAGCTCGCCCAGTCGCGCTACCAGCGCCACATCCAGGACCACCGGGGGCGCCACTTCGAGGCGGCCGCCCAGAGCCTGATCGCTCTCGCCGATGGCAATGGCGTCGAGCGCATCGTGGTGGCCGGCGAGCCGCGGAACATCACCGCGCTCCGCCAGCACCTGCCCCCGCGCATCCTGGACCGCGTGGCGGGCACGGTGTCCGCCGCGCGCCGGGAGGCGACGGCCGCCATCGTGGGCCGCGCCGCCGAGCTGCTCGCGCACCTCGAGAAGGCCGCGGTGGGCGCGGCGGTGGATGCGGCCCTGACCGAGGCGGCCAAGGGCGGGCGCGCCGTGGCCGGCGTCCGGCCGACGCTCGAGGCGGTGAGCCGGGGCGCGGTGCGGCGGCTGTATCTCCTCAAGGGTTTCCGCGAGCAGGGGCGCGCCTGCGCCGGGTGCGGGGCGCTCGGGCGGGGCGCCGGGGCCGTGTGCTCGGGGTGCGGCGGGCCGGCCGCCGACGTGGAGCTGGGCGCAGCGTGCGTGGACCGCGTGATCGCCGCCGGCGGCGGCGCCGACATGGTCGAGCCCCACGAGGCGCTGGCGCGGGCCGGTGGGGTGGCAGCCCTCCTGCGCTACCCGCTCTGACCCCGACCGGCCGGGGGCACGGGAGGGCCCGCAGACGGAGGCGAACGCATGGTGGAGGCGATCCGGGATCAATGGGCGATCGTGGCGGCCGTCGTCCTCCTCGTCGCGCTCCTGATCTGGCGGCTGGCGCGGCGCTGAGCGCGCGCATCGGTGCCTATTGGCTCTCGCCGAATACGGGTACGCGAATGGGCCGGGGGCGGGCAGGCGGGGGCGCTGCCTGGCCCCGTGCCG
>MGBV01000140.1:3014-8142 GCA_001788415.1 Candidatus Rokubacteria bacterium GWC2_70_16
GTGCGAGGTCCAGGCGGCGCCCCCGCCTGCCGGCCCCCCGGCGTAACGGGAATCCGCAAGAGTGATTAGTCCTGCCTCCGGAGGGAGCGCGATGGCGATCGTCATCGAGGCGCTGCAGGATGCTCCCGTGGCGCGCCGGCGCACCGAGCTGGTGGAGCGCAAGGGGATCGGTCACCCCGACACGGTGTGCGACTGCCTGGTCGAGGCGATCTCGCTGGCGCTCAACCGGATGTACCTCGCGCGGGTGGGGGCGATCCCCCATTACAACATCGACAAGGCGCTGCTCGCCGCCGGCCAGTGCGCGAAGGGCTTCGGGTGGGGAGAGCAGACGAAGCCCATGGAGCTCGTGGTGGGGGACCGCGCGACCTTCGAGGTGGCCGGGGCGCAGCTGCCCGTGGAGGAGACCGCGCGGACGGCCGTGGACGAGTGGGTTGCCGCCCACCTGCCTCATGTGGAGCCGGGCAAGGGGCTCCGCACGCGCAGCCTGCTCCTGCCGGGATCGGCCGAGCTGCGCGGGATCTTCGAGGCGCAGGACGCCGAGATCGCCTCCAACGACACCTGCGGCGCCTGTGGCTATGCCCCGCTCTCCCCCACGGAGCGCCTCGTCCTGGACGTCGAGGACTTCCTCAACGACGCGGCGTTCAAGGCCTCCTTCCCCGACACGGGGCAGGACGTCAAGGTCTTCGCCGTGCGCGAGGGCGACGGCGTCGAGGTCACCGTGGCCATGCCGCTGCTGGCGACGTGCACCGTCTCGGAGCGCGCCTACTTCGCGCGGAAGGAGGAGATCCTCGCGGCCCTCGCCCATCGCTTCGGGCAGGCGCCCTTGTCCGTCGCGTGGAGCCTCAACAGCCTCGACCGCCCCGGGCGCGGGATCGAGGGCGCCTACCTCACGCTCACGGGCACCTCGGCCGAGGACGCCGACTCGGGGCAGGTGGGCCGCGGCAACCGCGCCAACGGGCTCATCGCCTTCTCGCGGCCCACGGGGGGCGAAGCGGCGGCGGGCAAGAACCCTGTTGCCCATGCGGGCAAGGTCTACAGTGTGCTGAGCCACCGGCTGGCGCGGCTCATCCACGAGGGCTGCCCCGAGCTGCTCGAGGTGTACGTGACCCTGGCGGCGCGGATCGGCCAGCCCGTGGACCGGCCCTGGACGGGCGTGCAGGCGATCCTGCCCGCCGGGATTGGACTCCCCGAGGTGGAGGCGGCGATCCGCGAGGTGGTGGAGGCCGAGCTGGGGCGGATGGCGGCCTTCCGCGCCGAGCTCGCCCGCGGAGACTATGCCGTCTGCTGACCGCCGAGACAAGGGAGGAAGGGACGTGGCCCGTCGACTGACAGCGGAGGAGCTGCGCGCGGTCTGCGATCCGGGCTCGCTGCCGTTCGCGTCCACGGCGGAGCTGCTGCCACTGGACGGCATGATCGGCCAGGAGCGGGCGGTGGGGGCCACCGCCTTCGGCATCGCGATGAAGCGCGTCGGCTACAACCTGTTCGTCCTCGGCCCGGCGCGCACCGGCAAGACCTCCACCATGCGCCGCGTGCTCAGCCGTGCCGCCGCCGCCGAGCCGACGCCCTCCGACTTCTGTTACGTGTACAACTTCGCCGACCCCTACCGGCCGGTGGCCCTCGAGCTGCCCGCGGGCAGGGGGCGCGAGCTGCGGGAGGAGATGGAGCGGCTCGCCGAGGAGTGCCGGTCGCGGCTGCCGCGCGCCTTCGAGAGCGAGGAGTTCGAGCGCCAGAAGGCGCAGATCCTGGAGGAGCGGGCCAACGCCCGCCATCTCATGCTGCGCGAGGACGTGGTGGAGGCCGTCGGCCACGGGCGCTTCCACGTCCACGCGGTGGGGACGGTGGACGAGGGGATGGCGCTCCTCACCGGGCGCGAGGCCGGCGCCCGCGGGGAGGACGGGCGCTTCCCGCCGGGGAGCGTGAACGCGGCCGTGGAGGCAGCGCTGGAGGCCAACATCGCCCGCCTCAAGGAGCTCGGAAGCAGCCGCCCCTGAGCCCGGCGTACCGGCGGCGCGACGAGCCCGAGCCCGCTCAGACGGCGCCGTACCAGTAGGGGATCTCGGCCTGGACCACCAGGTGGTCCTCGATGCCCCGGGCGCCGGGGACGGTCCGCGCCATGGTCTCGATGGCGGACTTCTCGGCCTCGCTGCTCACCAGGCCCCAGAGGGCCAGGACGCCCTCCCTGGCCTGGACCACGATGGCGCGGTTGGAGACCCAGGGCTCGCGGGCGAGGCGGGCCTTCATCTCCGACATCAGCGCAGCGTCGGAGGCGGTGGCCGCTGCCGGCGCCGGGGCCGTCGAGAGGGCCTTGACGAGATCCCCCCGGCTGACTATCCCCACGAGCCGGCCGTCGGCGACGACGGGCAGGCGGCGGATCCGGTGGCGGTCGAGGATCACCGCGGCGGACTCGATGGGCAGATCGGGGCTCGCCGAGATCACCGCCGTGCTCATCACCTCGCCCACCGTGGTCCCGACGGCCTTCTGGTATTCCCGGGCGAGCCTTTCGCCGTCCTCGAAGAAGAGGCGCCACCACGACAGCCGCTCCCGCTGCTTCTGGCGCAGGATGAGATCGCCTTCGCTGATGATGCCGACCAGGCGGCCGGTGTCGTCGACCACCGGGAGGCCGCTGACGGTGTGATTGACCATGAGACGGGCGGCCTCGTGGATGGCAGCCGCGGGAGACGTCGTGATCACATCGCGGCTCATGACCTCTTCGACCTTCATCGTCCACCTCCTCCGGGCCGCCGCCCATTCCGGCGGCGGGTGCCGGCCACACCCCTGGCTCTCGGGCGCAGCCTTGGAATTTCGCTCCCGGCGGGGTTGCCCAGCGAGCCTCATGCCCCCACCTGGATGACCTGACAGTGGCCCCCGGAGCAGCTCAAATCAAGAAGAAATCGGCAGGCCTTGCCCGGTGGGCTGCGGCGGCGATGTCCCAGGTGAGACAGCGGCGCCCCGTCGGCCACGAGCTGACGGCCGGAAAGCCCCCGAAAACCTGACGGGCCCGAGCGGCACCCAACTTGCTCGTTGCATGGGAGGGCCCAGACCCAAGCGCTGGCTGGAGGCAGCGAGCGTCATGGCCGACGGGACACTGGCCGAGATCTCCTGGAGCCGCGCGGACGCGAGCGGGTTCTCGCCCGCTCATTCGATGAGGCGCGGCGGCCGGTGGCTCACGCTCGCCTGGGCCGAGGTCGGAGGGCGCGTCCGCGACGCGGCGGAGGCTCTGCCCGCCCTCGGCGGGAAAAGGGGCGAGGCCGTGGCGCTCTCGGCCCGAAACCGCGCCGAGCGGGTCTGGGCCGACTGCACCACCCTCTACCTCGACCTCTTCGATGCGCCCGACGAGGAGACGGCCGCCAGGGTCGTGATGATCGTTCGCTCCTACGGTCACGCCCAGACCGAGACCTCGACCGCCATGCCATGGGACCGCTTCGAGAGCCTCCTCTCGACGGTGGTCGTGGCGGCCTGACCCCGCGGCCATGTTCTGGGCCGTCGTGCTCGCGGGAGGCGAGGGGGTGCGCCTCCGGCCTCTCACGCGTCGTGTCGCAGGCGACGAGCGCCCCAAGCAGTACGTGCGACTGATCGGCCCGCAATCCCTGCTGCGGCAGACGCTCGACCGTGTGGCCCGCTTGGCGCCGGCGGAGCGCACCGTCATCGTGACCCAGCGGCGCCACGCCGGCTATCTCGGCTCCGAGGTGTCCGGGGCCTCGGGGCTCCGGATCCTGGCCCAGCCCGAGGACCGGGGCACGGCGGCGGGCATCCTCTTCCCGGCCCACTGGATTTCCGTGCGGGATCCCGAGGCCACGGTGGCCATCTTTCCCTCGGACCACTTCGTCCGCGAGGAGGACCTCCTCATGGGGTGCGTGGCCGAGGCGGCCGCGGCCGTTGGACGGGATCCGGGCCGTATCGTGCTCCTCGGGGCCCGGCCGAGTGATGCGGATCCAGGCTATGGCTGGATCGAGCCGGGGAGAGCCCTGGCAGAAGCCGGGACGGCGCTGTACCGGGTGAAGCGCTTCTGGGAGAAGCCCACAGCCGAGCGGGCGAAGCGATGTCTCGATCAGGGCTGCCTCTGGAACACCCTCATCCTGGTGGCGCGCGCCTCGCTGCTCCTGACGGCGGCGGAGCGGTTGCTTCCGGCGCTCTCCGGGCGCCTGGCCCGCATCTCCGCCTTCGCGGGCACGGAGGAGGAGCCCTGGGCCGTCCAGCAGGCCTATGCGCTGGCGCCAAGCGCCAGCTTCTCGCGCGCCTTCCTCGAAGCCGCCCCCTTCCTGCTCGCGGTGCGCGCCTTGCCGCCGCTGCTGTGGTCGGACCTGGGCACGCCCGAGCGTGTCCTGAGGATGCTGGAGCGGCTCGGGCTGGAGCCGCCGTGGCTCCCGACTGCGGCGCGCTCAGCCTGAGGGGGGTCGGCGGCCTGTCCCGTCCCGCGGGTGACGTGAGAGGAGGCGACCGAGATGGCTCACAAGTCGCCCTACTTCGTCACCGACGCGGAGAAGATGGAGGCGGTGCTGGAGGACGCGCTGATGCTCATCACCGACAAGAAGGTGGCGGTGATCCGCGTGGGCGCGCCCTCAGAGGCGGAGATGAAGAGCCGCAAGGAGGCGCTCGACGATGCGATCGCCTCGACGAAGGCGGCGATGGCCGAAGGAGTGGTGCCGGGCGCCGGGCTCGCCTTGCTCCGCGCCATGGAGGCGCTGGAGAAGGAGGAGAGGGGCGCCGAAGGCGACGAGCGCACGGGGCTGCAGATCCTGAAGCGGGCGCTGGAGGCGCCCGCGCGCCAGCTCGCCCAGAACTCCGACGTGGACGGCGGCGTCGTGGTGAACGAGATGCGGAAGGGCGCGGGCACGCTCGGCTTCGACTCAGCGCGGCGCGAGTACGTGGACCTGGTGGCCGCCGGCATCATCGACCCGACGAAGGTGGTGCGGGTGGCCCTCGAGAACGCGGTGTCCGTGGCGAGCCTCCTGCTGCTCACCGAGGCCACGCTGACGGAGGTGCCGGAGGAGAAGAAGGAGCCGGCGATCCCGATGCACGAGTAGTGTGCCGGCCCAATGAACTTCGCCATGGCTCGCTCGGGCACGCGGGCGAGCGGAGCGAGCCAGCGCGGGCGCGAGGCGTACGTGGTGTACGTTGAGCGCCCGCG
>MGBV01000141.1 GCA_001788415.1 Candidatus Rokubacteria bacterium GWC2_70_16
CGGGCCCGCCGCGTGCGCTGCCCCGTGACGCTGAAGGCGCGGACGGGCCGCTCGAGGCCCTTGAGCGCGAGCGCGCCCCGGTCCGCGCTCACGAAGTAACCGCCCACGAACCGGTGGGTGGCCTCGCTGACGAGCACGCCCCCGGGGGGCGCAGCCCCCTGCAACCGCGCCGCGAGGTTCACCGTCTCCCCCTGGGCGGTGTAGTCCATCCTGAGGTCGTCGCCGATCCGACCCACCACCACCGGGCCCGTGTTCAGCCCGATCCGCACGGCGAAGTCGAGGTCGCGCTCCAGGCGCAGCGTCTCCGCGTAGCGGCCCATGGCGGCTTGCATGGCGAGGGCCGCGGCGACCGCGCGCACGGCGTGATCCTCGTGCGAGATGGGGGCGCCGAAGAGGGCCATGACCCCATCGCCGGTGAACTGGTTCACGGTGCCCTCGTAACGGTGAACGGCGTCCAGCATGTGGCGGAAGAAGCCGTCCATCACCGCGTGCAGCTCCTCCGGGTCGAGGCGGGTCGACAGCGCGGTGAAACCCACGCAGTCAGCGAAGAGGACGGTGACGAGCTTGCGCTCTCCCTCCAGCGCGCTGCGGGAGGTGAGGATCTTCTCGGCGAGATGTCGCGGCGTGTAGCCGGGGATCTTGCGGGCGAGCTCGTCGGCAACCTCCGCCGCGGAGGCGGGAGCGCGCGGCGTCGCTCCCGCCGGCACAGCGGGGCTGCCGGCCGCCAGCCGCTGGCCGCACTCGTCGCAGAAGCGCGCGCCCGGGCGCAGCGCGGTGCCGCACGCGGGGCAGCGAACCGGCAGCGGCGCGCCGCAGCCCTCGCAGAACTTCGCGCTCTCCCGGTTCTGGTGCTGGCACGCCGGGCAGATCACACGGCCATCGTAGCACCGCTGTCCAGACCGGCCCGGATGGCCGGGCCGGGCGCGGCCGGGGCGCGCGCGGAGCCCGTGTTACAATTCGGCGCGGAAGGAGGGCCCCATGGCCATTCTGAAGGTCGCGCGTCTCGGCCACCCCGTGCTCCGCCAGGTGGCCGCTCCTGTTCCGGTGAAGGAGATCCCTTCCCCCGGGATCCAGCGCCTCATCGACGACATGGTGGAGACCATGCGCGACTACGACGGGGCGGGCCTGGCGGCTACCCAGGTGCACACGCTCAAGCAGATCTGCGTCGTCGAGGTGAACGCCAACCCGCGCTATCCCGACGCCGACCGCATCCCCCTCACCGTGCTCGTCAACCCGAAGGTGACGCCCCTCACGGAAGAGATGGAGGAGGGCTGGGAAGGGTGTCTCTCGGTGCCGGACATGCGGGGGATGGTGCCCCGCCCCACCGCGGTGCGACTCGAGGCCCACGACCGCGACGGAGGCCGCATCGACCTGATTGCCAAGGAGTTCTTCGCCCGCGTGATCCAGCACGAGACGGATCACCTGCACGGTATCGTCTACCTCGACCGGATGAAGAACCTGTCGACGCTCTGCCACCTCGCGGAGTGGAACAAGTACTGGATGGGGAATGATGAGCAGGGAGAGGGAGATTGAGGCGACGTGTTGCCCCGACCGGAGTGGCCCACGGTCAACATGCCGCCAGGCATGGGTCGGAGGGGTGCTGAGTGAGCGCCGCGGGTTGCCCCGACCAGACGGGCCCACGGTCAACATGCCGCCAGGCATAGGTCGGAGGGGTGCTGAGTGAGCGCCGCGGGTTGCCCCGACCCGACGGGCCCACGGTCAACATGCCGACAGGCATGTTGAGGATGAATGATGCCTAGGGTCGTCGCGGCCGTCAGGGATCTGTTCTTCGTCGCCCGCATCAGGGAGACGGCCCGACTGGTCGGCACTGACGTGGCCTTCGCCCGGAGCCCCGAGGAGATCGGCGCGGCGCTCGGCGGGGAGGCGCCCGATCTGCTGATCGTGGACCTCACGACCCCGGAGTGGGACTACGAGGCCCTCTTCGCCGCGGTGGAGGGGCACAGGCCGCGCGTGCCAGTGCTGGGCTTCACGACGCATGCGCTGGCGCGGCAGACCCAGCCGCTTCATGCGCGCTGCAGTCGCGTCGTGACCAAGGAGACGCTGAGCCAGGAGCTGGGCGAAGTGCTGCGGCACGGGCACCCCGACGGGCGCGCGCCCGTGGCGGCGCCCTCGCCGTCCGGGCAGGAGAGGCCCGCGTGACCGCGGCTGAGTTTGTCGCGGCGCTGGCCGAGGAGAACCAGGCGCTGCTCCGGCGTCTCGAGCCGGAGGCCACGCTGCGTCCCGAGGTCGAGGGTGACCTGAGCGTCATCAACATGCTGAAGGTTGCCCTCAGGAACGAGGTCGAGGCCACGGAGATCGCCGCGCGCTGGCTCACCACGACGGACGACGTGCACGTCAAGATGGCCTTCGCCCGCCAGGCGGGGGACGAGGCGAGGCATTACCGGCTCATCGCCGAGCGCCTCCGGGAGCTGGGCTTCGAGGCGGGCGCCTTCGACCCGCTCGCCAAGGGGTACGGACCGCTCTTCCAGTATCTCGACGCCCTGGGCACCACCGTGGAGCGTGTAGCCGCCGGCCAGTTCACGCGCGAGGCCATCGCGGTGGTGAAGAACCGCCAGTTCATCGAGTTCTGCGAGCGGGCCGGGGACACCGCGACCGCCACCCTGTACCGGGAGGTCATCGAGCCCGACGAGCGCTTCCACCACGAGCTGGGCCGCTCGCTGCTGCTGCGCTTCGCCACGACGCCCGAGGCGCAGCAGGCGGCCCGGCAGGCCGCCGCACGGACCCTCGCGCTGGCCGAGGAGCTCCAGGCGGCCGCCCTGAAGACGGCCGGCATCCATCACGCCCCGGGCTGCTGATGGACGGAGATCCCCCGCTCCGGCAATGGGCCGCCGAGGTGGAGCGGCCGGAGCAGGAGATCGACCTGGCCCGCGCGGCGCTGGTGCTCGCGCGGATGGAATACGCGGATCTCGACATCGGCGCGTATCTCGGGCGCCTGGGCGAGCTGGCGGCCCGGGCGGAGGCCGGCTGCCGGAAGTGCACCGATCTCAACCTCCTTCACTGCGTGCGGGAGTACCTGTTCGCCGAGGTGGGGTTCGCGGGGAACCGCGACGCCTACTCCGACCCGCGCAACAGCTTTCTCAACGACGTGCTCGACCGCCGGCTCGGGATTCCCATCACCCTGTCGCTCCTGCTCATCGAGGTGGGGCGGCAGCTCGGCCTCCCCATGGAGGGCATCGGGCTGCCCGGCCACTTCGTCGCCGGCGTGAGGCTCGGCGAGGAGCAGCTCCTCCTCGATCCGTTCAACGGAGGCGCCATCCTCACCCCCGACGCCTGCGCCGACCTCGTCGCCCGGGCCCTGGGCCGGCGCGTGAGGCTGACGGACGCCGACTTCGCTCCAGTCACGAAGCGCCAGCTCCTGGCCCGCATGCTCCGCAACCTCAAGGCCATCTACTGGCAGCGGGGGGAGTGGGACAAGGCGGTCCAGACCGTCGATCGGCTGCTGGTGCTGGAGCCCGCGGCCGGCGGCGAGTGGCGCGACCGGGGGAACGCGCTCGCCAGTCTGGGCGAGTTCAGACGGGGGCTCGCCGACTGGGAGCGCTACCTCACCGACTTCCCCAACGCCCCCGACGGCGAGAAGGTCCGCGGCCACCTGCGACGGGTGCGCGAGAAGCTCGCCCAGCTGAACTGATCGTGCGCGTTCGAGGCGGCCCAAACCTCTACGGGTTCTCGGTAGGCATCCTCATGCTCGACACCCGCTTCCCGCGCATCCTCGGCGACATGGGGAACGCGGGAACCTTCGACTTCCCCGTGCGCTACCACCGCGTGCCCGGGGCCTCGCCGGCCCGGGTCGTGCGCCAGGGGCAGCGGGGGCTGCTGCCGGCCTTCGTCGAGGGGGCGCGCTTCCTCGAGCAGGAGGGCGTCCGCGCCATCAGCACCAACTGCGGCTTCCTGGCCAAGTTCCAGCGGGAGCTCGCCGCCGCGGTCTCCGTGCCCGTGTTCACCTCGAGCCTCATGCTCGTCCCGCTGGTCCACCGGATGCTCCCGCCGGGGCGCGCGGTGGGCATCCTCACCGTGGATGCCTCGTCGCTTCGCGCGGAGCACTTCGCGGGGGCGGGGATCGGCCCGGAGACCCCGACGGTGGTGGCGGGGCTCGAGACCGAGAAGGAGTTCACGCGCGTCCTGCTGGACGATCTCCTCGAGCTCGACGTGGAGGCGGCCCGCCAGGAGCACCTCGGCGTCGCCCGGCGCATGATCGAGGCCCATCCCGAGGTGGGCGCCATCGTGCTGGAATGCACCAACATGCCGCCCTACCGCGCCGACATCGAGGCCGTCACCGGCCTGCCCGTCTTCGACATCACCACGCTGGTCCGGATGCTGCACGATGCCGTGCGCCACGGCCTGCCGCCCCGTCCTGCATGAAGACCTCCGCGGATGTCCTCGTCATCGGGGCCGGCATCATCGGCGGCTCGGTGGCGTATCACCTGCTGGAGCGGGACCCCCGGCTCGCCGTCACGATCCTCGAGGCCGAGCCCGAGGCGGGCACCGGCGCCACAGCCAAGGCCACCGGCGGCGTGCGCTTCCAGTTCTCCACCGAGGCCAACATCCGGCTGACGCTCCTGTCCTACCGCTACTTCACCGACGCCGAGGCCATCCTCGGGCGCTCGGTGGACTTCGTGCGCCACGGCTACCTCTTTGTCACGACGGACCCGGCCACGCTCGAGCGCTCGCGCCAGGCCGTGGCGCTCCAGCAGTCCCTCGGCGTCAGGAGCCAGACGCTGGCGCCGGCCGAGATCCAGCGCCACCTCGAGCATCTCGTGGTGGGGGACCTGGCGGGGGGGACCTTCTGCGGTGATGACGGCTCGGCGGATCCTCATGGGATGCTCCAGGGTTTCCTCGCCAGGGGGCGCGAGCGTGGACTCCACGTGCTCGTCGGCCATCGCGTGGTCGCCCTGCTCCGGGATGGGGAGCGGGTGGTGGGAGCGCGCACCGCTCAGGGGGACTTCCACGCGCCAGTGGTCATCAACTGCGCCGGGCCGTATGCAGACCAGGTGGGGGCGCTGGCCGGCGTCGAGATCCCCTCGAAGCCGTACCGGCGCCAGGTGCTGGTCACGGACCCCTTGCCGATCCTGCCCGATGTCTTCCCGCTCATCGTGGACCTCGACACGGGTTTCTACGTCCACCGACAGGGCAAGAGCGCCGTCCTCATGGGCGGCACCGACAAGGACATCAAGCCCGGGCTCGACACGAGCGTGGACTGGGAGGCCTTTGGCGCCGTCTTCCAGGCGGCCGCGAAGCGCGTGCCGCCGCTGGCGGAGGCCAAGGTGATGCGGGCCTACGCGGGCGTCCGCGACCTCACGCCCGACTACCACGGCATCCTCGGCCCGGCCCGCACGGCGCCCGGTTTCCACGTCGCGTGCGGCTTCTCGGGCCACGGCTTCATGCACGCCCCGGCCATCGGCCGACTGATGGCGGAGATCGTCCTTGACGGCCGGGCGTCCAGCATGGATATTGGCGCATTGTCGCTCGATCGCTTCGGCGCCGGCACCCCGCCCGCCGAGGCCAACATGTTCTGACAGAGGAGGGCCTCCCGATGCTCACGCGCACGCTCGCCGCGCTCCTCACGCTCTCGCTCCTGGCGCTGCCGGTGCTCCCGGCCGCGGCCCAGCCCTCGCTCACCTGGACGGCCGGCGCTGTCGGCGGCGGCTGGTACGCCATCTCCGGCGGCATGGCCGAGCTGATCCGCGAGAAGGCGGGGCTCAACATCAAGGTCATTCCCGGCGGCGGCACGCAGAACCCGGTGCTCGTGGAGAAGGGCGACGCCGACCTCGGCATGGGATTGCCCCCGCTCCTGGGCGCCGCCGTCCGCGGCGAGGACCCGTATCCGGGCAAGAAGCATCCCAACCTCCGCGCCATCGCGGGCAACATGAGCCTCAACACCTTCCACTTCTACGTGGCGGCGGACTCGGACTTCGCCAAGCTCTCCATGGAGGAGATCTTCAAGGGCAAGAGGCCCATTCGCCTGGCCATCTCCAAGCCCGGCTCCTCGGATGTCTGGGTCTTCGAGAA
>MGBV01000142.1 GCA_001788415.1 Candidatus Rokubacteria bacterium GWC2_70_16
CGCCGCCAGTGGACTGGAGCGCTTCCGGTTGCTCGCTCCTCATGGCGGGCGGGGCGAGCAACAGGGCGCTCGGGCGAGCGTTCGCCGCGAAGCCGGGTCCTCCGAAGCATCCGGCGCGTCCCCGTCCCCGTCCCCTGGCGGCGCTGATTGTCGCCATCGCCTTCCTCACCCTCGCATCGGTGCCCGGGCGCGAGGCCGCGGGGCCGAGCGCGTAGAGGCGCCCGGCGAGGCGCCGGCAGAAGGAACCGCGCTATCGCCGGCTGTGGACCACGCGACTGTCCGCCCAGGTGGCGATCCTGCCCGACTTCGACCAGGTCTTCCTGGCCGTGCGACGGGTGGTCACGCTCGCCCGGACTGGGTGATCACGATGGCCGGAATACGCTCCATGATGACCGGCCCGGGCGTCGCGATCGCTGAGCGCCCGCGCGGCCAAGCTGAGCGCGCGGGCCTCCAGCCTCGGGGTTTACCCGGGGGACCCCTCGTCCGCGTGAGCGCCGAGGAGATCATCGGCCAGCCTGCCGAGGACTTCGAGCGGGCTGCCAGCCACGTCCTCGGGAAGAACCCGGAACTGTGCCGCCGCCTCGGTGGGGCCCATGGCGGTGGACCTGCTGATCCTCGTGGGCACCAGCGCGGAGGCCTCGATCATGACCCGGGCTGTGCCGGAGGACGAGGCACCCGCCTTCCGGAGCGCCGGCTCGGTGGCGGCGGGGTCGGGCCAGGGGCGGCGTGTCGGATTGCAAGATCTGACCCCATACACTCCAGAGACTCGGTGGCTGTCTTCTTTCGTTTCTCGCGCATAAAGCGGGCTAGGCACCCCCGCGAAGCCGAGCGCGGACCTCGCGCGGGTCGCGCTTGCCGTGAACGCATGCCAGGACGACCACGAAGTCATCTAGAGCCCGGTACCAGAGGACGTAGGGAAATCGCCGGAGGAGGATGCGGCGAGTCCCACGGTAGCGCTCCGGGTACGCGAGTGGGTCACCCGCGATGCGTGCGATTGCGTGGTCCACCGCTTCTCGAAATTCAATGCCGAGGCCGTGACGCTGACCATCGTACCAGTCCTCGATCGCGGCCAAGTCGATCTCTGCCGCTCGACGGAGGACGATGGGGAGCGTCAACGAGGCCGCTGCTCGAGACGGGCTCTAACTTCCGACCAGGGACTCTGATCCCCCGGATTCGCCTCGAGATCGGCAAGCCGGGCGTCGAGAAGGGCGCGCTCCTCGGGTGTCACGGGGATGTCCTCGTCGGACAGCGTTTCCCACAGGGCCTCAATCATCCGCAGCCGGTCGCCGGGGCTCAGCTTCAGGGCTTCCGCCAGCAGGTGCCCGTTCATGGCCTCAGTATACCCCCACCGCCTGATGTCCTCGGTCCGGCTGTCCCGCACCCGGTGCCCTGGACAGCCGGGGACATGGTCGCGCCGCGAGCCAGGCCGACACCGTCTGCCTGATCGAGGGCGAGCGCGCTTGGTGTCATCGGGCATGCAGGACTCCCTCGGTGGGCGGAGACCATCGGCCCGAGACCCCCGCGCTCGTCACTGCGCTCCGCGCCGATCGCCCACATCTGGATCACCGAGGACCAGGAGGTCCTCGTGACCGGCGCCACCGGCACCGGCAAGAGCTTCATCGCCTGCGCCCTCGTCCACCAGGCCTGTCGCCGCGGCTGTCGCGGCTACTACCGCCGGGTCTCCCGCCTGTTGAAGGTGGCTCCGGTCGGCGGCGCGGTGGGGCTCATGGCGGTGGGCCTGCTGCTCGTCGTGGGCAGCAGCGCCGGGATCTCGACCATGACCCGGACCCTGCCGGAGGACGAGGCACCCGCCTTCCGGAGCGCCGGCTCCGTGGCAGCGGGGTCGGGCCAGGGGCGGCGTGTTGGATTGCAAGATCTGACCCCAGATGCACAGCTACGCTGCGGCGAGGAGGGGGCCGAAGGCGGGGGGGCGTCACGCATGGTACAGCTTCAGGCCCGAAACTCTGGCGATGGCGTCAAAATCCCGGTCGTTGTGGTAAAGCTCGGCATCAGCTTCCAAACAGGTCGCTGCGATCAGACAGTCCACTGTGCTGCGTATCGTGAGCCCCTTCTTGCGGCAATCGCGGTAAACGGCGGCGGCTCGATCGAACGTCTTGAGGCCGCGCACGCGCAGGATCGGGTAGGATCGCAAGATCGCTCGGGCGCGGCGATACGTCTTGTCCTCGCGAATCCCCTGTAGGATCTCACAGTAAATGATGTCGGTGAGCGCCAGCGGCGCTCCCTCCTCCACAAGCCTTTTCAAGCGGAGGTCAAACGGCGTGGCCCGCTCTTCCAGGAAATCGATCCAAACGGTGGTATCGACGACGATCACGGGCGACGACGGCGAAGCTCCGCCAAATCACCCTCCCACTTGACTTGGCCGCGAAGCGTGAGTATCTCTTTCCGCTTCTCACCCTTCAACAACTCTGCAAGGGCCAGATGCACCAACTCGCGCTTCGATTTGCACTTATAGACCTTCAGGCCCTCGCTGACGAGATGGTCATCAAGCTCAATGTTGGTTCTTCCCATGGCACGCGTCCTCCTCGCACCACTCTAGAATGGCATAGTGTAAGTGTCAAGATGTGTTGGTGTATGCTTCGGGATCTGCCGGGCAGTCTCGATCATCTGCAAGAGCATGTCGCATGAGGTGGATCCTTTCCTTCTGATCGTCCACACCTTGTGCCCAGGGTCTCGGCGTCCTTGGTGACGAGGGGGCTTGAAGTGTCCGAATGACACCGACTTTCCCGGTATCATGTTGTGGGTGTAGAATGTGCCCTCAGGGGGCACGAATTGCATAGGAAACATAACGTCCTGAAGACTCTCGGGCCCCAGGCTGCCACCCTGGTGATGGCGCTCCACGAGCGCGGACGGGCCCTGTTCACCCTCGAGGAGGTGTCCGCCATCACGGCGCTCCGCGAGGCCTCCGCGCGGAGCTTCGCCCGCAAGCTGGTGGCCCGGGGGGTGGCGGCGCGCCTGAAGCCCGGCCTCTTCGTGCTGGTCCCGTTCGAGCTGGGGCGGGAGCGCGAGTACACGGGGGAGCCCCTCGTCGTGGCGAAGGGCCTCGCGGGGGAACGGGACTACTACCTCTCCCACGGCACGGCCATGGAGATCCACCAGATGGTGACCCAGCCGCGGCTGGTGGTCTACGTGACGACGCCCAGAGCGATCCGGCCACGGACGATCGGGGGCACCGAGTTCCGATTCGTGCGCTGCCAGCGGCGGCACCTCTTCGGGACCGCGCCCCACTGGATCACGAAGCAGGAGACGGTCCAGGTGAGCGACCTCGAGCGCACCGTGATCGACGGGCTCCACCGCCCGGAGCACTGCGGCGGCCTCACCGAGGTCGCCAGAGGGCTCTGGCTCCAGCGGGAGAAGGTCCAGGTTCAACGGCTCGTCGCGTACGCGCTCCGCCTCAAGGTCGGCGCGGTCATCCGAAGGCTGGGCTACCTGCTGGAGCTCTACGAGATCGCGGCCCCTGCGGTCCTGCGGCGGCTCCAGCGGCGGCTCACGGCCACCTACGCCGCCCTCGACCCGGTGCTGTCGCCGGAAGGGAAGTACCTTCGACGGTGGCGGGTGCGCCTGAACGTTGCGCCGGAGGAGCTGCGGGCCGTCGTGCGGACTTGAGCCGTGATCTCCCAGCCTGCCCGAGAACGCGACGGTCAGGCTGCCGGGGGAGCTTGTCGACTGGCCGGTCGAGGTTGCCCTCGCGCTCACTTCCAGTTCTCGAGGCGCAGCCCGGGAATGCCCTCGAAGTGGCTCGTGTTGGTGGTGACGAGGGTCCCTTTCGACGCCAGCGCGACGGCGCCGATGAGTAGATCCGCATCATCGAGCGTCCGGCCGGCGCGCTCGAGAGCCGCCTTGATCTGTCCATAGCGCGGGGCGACCTCCAGGGTCGTCTGGATCGTTCGGACCTGCCTGCGGAGCGCCCGGAGCAGCTGGAGGTCAGGATCCTCTTCTCGATCCGCCGATCGCCCCGGAGCCAGTACACCCAGGTGTCCGTGTCCAGGATGAACCTGGCCACGCCGCGCCCTGCGCCTTCGGAACCGGTTCCGGCGGCGCCAGCGCAGGTGCTCCGGCGCGACGCGCCCGATTGGTGCTACCTCATCCGTGGTCAGCGTGTTCGGAGAGCCGTCGCCAGAACGTGGGCGGGTCGAGGATCGGGAGGCCTCGAACCTCCCGGAGGCTCAGGAGGTCGGCGTCGGCGCTGACGACGTAGTCGGCGTCCCCGGCGACGGCGCACTCCAGGAACTTATCGTCCGTGGGATCCCGGCTCATCCGGATCGTGACGCCGGGCCGGACGAGCAGGGCGCGGCGCCGGAGTCGAAGCGGCACGGCGCGGGCCTCGCGGGGCGTGACGCGGAGCTGTCGCCAGAGCTCCGGGCGCGCAGTCACCGCGTCGACTTCGGCGAGGATCGGCTCGGAGACGAGGAGGACGAACTGGTCGGCGCGCCACGCCTCGTAGAGCCGGGCCGTGAGGCTCTGGGTGCGGGCGAGGGCGCCCCGTAGGAGCACCTGGGTGTCAAGAACGACCGTGAGCGCGGGCAGCGCGGAGCGCCTCGTCAATGATGGCGGCAACCGCCTCGTCCCCCAGCGGGCCGGCCCGCTGACGGGCGCGTTCGATCACGGCGTCGAGCGCCTCATCGGACAGTGCCTCGAGGGAGCGGTCGATCTCTTCGAGGCCCGCGCGCGTGGTTAAGAGGAGGGGGAGGACCTCCTGCGCCAATGTCTGGCGCTCGGCCTCCGAGAGGGCCTCAATCTCCGCGATGAGCGAGCGGACCTTCGTATCCATGGTGTGGCACCCCGAGCTCGATGGAGCCTGCCCTCACGATATCACGGTCTCACCGGACTGGTGCGGCCCGGAGCTGCCAGGCGAGCCGCTCGTCGTTGACGCGAAGCCAGCGGCCTGGAATTGACCAGTTTGGTGGACACCCACTTGCGGGTTTCCGGCTTGTCGAACCCCGCAAAGCGCTGCACAGGAGAAGAAGGCGGCTTCATGCCCCTGCATCCCCTGTGCTGGCCACCCGCCGGGCTACCTCAGCTCGACGAGCAGCCGCTTCGCCTCGTCCTGTTGCGCGACATGAGACAGCGCGGGAATGTGGACCGGCTGCCCTCAGCTCCCTGGCGTGGGGTGCCGGGACCGCTTGGCCTCGGCAACG
>MGBV01000143.1:0-248 GCA_001788415.1 Candidatus Rokubacteria bacterium GWC2_70_16
TGGGTGCCCTCCACTTTTACCGCACCCCTCATTATTGCATTATTTATGCAGGAGTCAATAGTGGCGCGTGTGCCGCCGAGCCCGCGCCGTGCCGTGTCGGGTGTGCTGATCCGAGGGAGACAGGAGAGACGCGTATGGTCGACATCCGGAAGCTCGTGACGATCGTGGAGGAGATCCTGGCCGACGGCGGCCGGCCGGCGAAGCGTCCGGTCCGCAAGGCCGCTGCCGTGGCCGTCATCGAGAACCCG
>MGBV01000143.1:258-4994 GCA_001788415.1 Candidatus Rokubacteria bacterium GWC2_70_16
GGTTCGTGGAGGACCTGGCGCCCCTGATCGACGCCGGCGAGGAGCTGGGCGCGCTGCTCGCCAGGAAGGCGACCGAAGCCCTCGGAGCCCCCGCCGAGTCCTACGGGAAGGCGGCCATCGTCGGCGAGCGCGGCGAGTACGAGCATGCGGCCGCGCTCCTGCACCCGAAGCTCGGCGCGCCGCTGCGCGCGGCGGTCGGGGGCGGCAAGGCGATCATCCCCTCGGCCAAGAAGCTCGGCGGGCCCGGGACGACGATCGACGTGCCGCTCCACTTCAAGGACGCGGCGTTCGTGCGCACCCACTACGACGCCATGGAGGTCCGGCTCAACGACGCGCCGCGCGCCGGCGAGATCGTGCTGGCGATCGCGGTGACGGACGGCGGTCGCCCGCATCCGCGCGTCGGCGGGCTCACCAAGGACGAAGCGAAGAAGGAGGACGGCCTGCGATGAGGTACGGGCTCCGCCTCCCCTCGTTCGCGCTGGGCCCGAAAACCGCCACGCTCGACGAGATGGGCCGTTACCTGCGCCGCGCCGAGGACCTCGGCTTCGACTGCGCGGTCTCGATCGACCACCTCCTGCTGACGCCGCCGGCGTACGCGTGCACGTGGCTCGAGCCCATCTCGCTCCTCTCCGCGCTGGCCGGCGTGACGCGCACCATGAAGCTCGGCACGATGGTGCTGGTGCTCCCGCTCCGCAACCCGGTCTCCTTCGCCAAGGAGTGGGCGACGTTCGATCTCCTGTCGGGCGGACGGTCGATCCTCGGTATCGGCGTCGGCTGGCACGAACGCGAGTTCGCGCTCATGGCCGTGCCCCACCGCGAGCGCGGACCGCGCATGAACGAGGCGATCGAGGTCGTGAAGGCCCTGTGGACCGGCGACGACGTGACGTACGAGGGCACGTACTATCGCTTCGAGAACCTGACGATCGATCCGAAGCCCGCCCGGAAGCCGCATCCACCGATCTGGATCGGCGGGGGGACCCAGCCCTCCGAGAAGGTGTACGCCCAGACCGTGACGAACATCGATCCCGTGCTCCGGCGGATCGCGAAGTACGCCGATACCTGGGTGCCGCACTCGTCCTCGACACCGGAGATGGTGAAGGGGGACTGGGCGAAGGTCCAGCGCTTCGCCCGGGAATTCGGGCGCGACCCGGCGCGGATCGGCCGCGTCTACTCGAACTTCATCTGGGTCCTGAAGAAGGGAGAGAAGCCCGAGTCGGCGATCCCGCGCTTCTCCGTGTACTCCGGCATGGACCTCGAGTACTGGCGGACGTACTACCTCCTGGGGACGGCGGAGGAGCTGGCCGAGCGCATCAGCGCGCGCATCGACGCCCTCGACGGCGGTGTGGACACGATCGTCCTGAACCCGCTCGACTGGGGAATGGAGCAGCTCGAGTTGATCGCGGGCGAGGTCTTGCCGCGCGTCCGGGGCGGCCGCTGATCCAGCCCCGCTACACGGGCGCCCGCGTCAAGCGCGTCGAGGACCCGCGCCTGCTCAGGGGCCGCGGCCGCTACGTGGACGACATCGCCCTGCCGCGGATGCTCTCGGTGGCGTTCGTGAGGAGCCCCCACGCCCACGCTGCCATCCGGTCGGTCGCTGCGGAGGCGGCGCTGGCGCTCGACGGCGTCGCCGCCGTGTTCACCGCGGCGGAGGTCGGCCGGGTCGCGCGGCCGCTGGTCGCGCGGCTCGAGAGCGACGGCTTCATCCCGACCCCGTGGCCGCCGCTCGCCGATGGCGTGGCGCGATTCTGCGGCGAGGCCGTCGCTGCCGTCGTCGCCGAGAGCGCCTACGTCGCCGCCGACGCCCGCCAGCTGGTGGCCGTGGACTACGAACCCCGGCCGGCGGTCGCGTCCCTCGACGGCGGGCTGGCGGGCGAGCGCATTCTCTTTCGCCGCGACTACCGCCGCGGCGATGTGGACGGGGCCTTCGCGACGGCGGCGATCGTCCTCCGGGAGACCTTCGAGCACGGGCGATGCGCGCCGTCGCCCATCGAGCCGCGCGGCGTCGTCGCCGACTGGGACGGGGACACGCTCAGCGTCTGGGCGTCGACGCAGACGCCGTCGATCATGCGAGCGGCGTTGGCCAGGGCGCTCGATCTCCCGGAGGCGCGCGTCCGCGTCCAGGTGCCGGACGTGGGCGGCGGCTTCGGGCTCAAGATGCACGTCTTCCCGGAGGACGTCGCGGTCGCGGCGATCGCGCGGCTCACCGGCCGGCCGGTGAAGTGGGTGGAGGAGCGGCGCGAGAACCTCGCCGCGGCGTCCCAGGCGCGGGCCCAGCGGATGGAGGTCGAGGTCGCCGCGGCGGCCGACGGCACGCTGCTCGCGCTGCGGGCGCGCGCGATCTCGGACGGCGGCGCCTATCACGTCTATCCGCTCACGGGCGCCCTCGAGCCGCTCGGCAGCGTGGCCATCCTGCCGGGGCCGTACCGGACGCCCGTGTACGCGTACGAGGCGGTGACGGTTGCCACGAACAAGCCGCCACTGGGCGCCTACCGCGGTGTCGGGATGACGATGGGGGCGTTCGTCATGGAGCGCCTGCTCGACACGCTCGCCGCACGCCTCGGGATCGACCCGGCCGAGATACGGAGACGCAATCTCATTCCACGCGATGCCTATCCCTTCGTCTCGGCGAGCGGCATGACCTACGACAGCGGCGACTTCCACGGGGCCCTCGAGCAGGTCCTCGCCGCGGCCGGCTATGAGGCGCTGCGGTGCCAGCAGCAGGCGGCGCGAGCCGAGGGACGCCTCGTCGGCGTCGGCCTCGCCTGCTACACGGAGTACACCGGCATGGGCGCGGAGGTCTTCCGCCGCCGCGGCATGGCCGACGTGTCCGGGATCGAAGGGGCGACGGTGACGATGGATCCGGACGGGACCGTCGGCTGCCTGACGAGCTTCCCGTCGCAGGGGCAGGGGCACGCGACCACGATCGCCCAGCTTCTCGCGGACCGCCTGGGCGTCCCCCTCGACCGGATCCGCGTCGAGCCGGTGGACACGCGGGCGGCGCCGCGCGGCAGCGGCACCTTCGGGAGCCGCGGCGCCGTGGCCATGCTGGGGACCGCCGCCGCCGCGGCGGACCAGGTGCGGACGAAGCTCCAGGCGCTCGCCGCCCACCTCCTCGAGGCGAGCCCGGCGGATGTCGTCCTGGACGCGGGGCGCGCACACGTCCGCGGCGTCCCCGACCGCGCGATCGGCCTCGCCGAGATCGCGCGCCTGGCCTGGGCGCCGCCTCTCGGCGGCCTGCCCAGCGGCCTTCCACCCGGGCTGGAGGCGACGGTGTACTTCGACCCGCCGGGACCGACGTTTTCCGGCGCGGTCCATCTGGCCCTCGTCGAGGTGGATCGTGAGACGGGGCGCGTCGAGGTCCGGCGCTACGCCCTCGTGGAGGACTGCGGTCCCGTGATCAACCCCACGATCGTGGACGGCCAGATCCACGGCGCCGTCGCCCAGGGCCTCGGCGAGGCTCTGCTCGAGGGCGTGGTCTACGACTCGGACGGGCAGCTCCTCACGGGGACACTCATGGACTACGCGCTTCCGAAGGCCGACGGCGTCCCTCCGTTCGAGATCGGACATCTCGAGACGCCGTCGCCCGTCACGCCGGCCGGCGTGAAGGGCATGGGGGAGGGCGGGACGATCGGGGCCCCGGCGGCGATCGCCAACGCGGTCGCCGACGCCGTGCGAGCGCTTGGCGTGACGATCACCCGGCTGCCCATCAGCGCGGAATACTTGGCAAACAGAATCTTCCAGAAGGGCGCAGACAGGCGTACAGAAGTCACTTGACCCCTCTCGCACAGGTCTTCGGAGTGTCGGGGCCCTCTGCGGCCTCCCGCATCCGGGCGGCCTGCAGGTACCCCGCCAGCCGAAGGTCCCGCTCAACGAGCGCGGCGGGCAGGCCGTTCGCCATGGCGAGCAGGAGGTCGCTCCGTCCGGCGAGCCACCAGCGCCGCCAGCCCACGGCGAGGGCGTCGACGTCGGCCTCGGCCGCCGCCCCGGGCGAGGCGACGAGCGTCTCGAAGCGCCGGAGCCGTTCCTCCTCGGCAGGGGTCGGCGAGTGCGGGAGCTGCCGGCAGAGCGCACGGAGCGCCGAGACCTTGCGCAGCGCGGGCGAGACGTCGCGCGCCGTCATCGATCCTCCGGCCCCAGCGCTTCGAGGTCAGCGCGATCCAGCGCGGATCCCCGGAGCCGCTTGAGCGTTCGTAGCGCGCGCAGCCCGACGACCCAGATGCGACCCTCCTGCAGGGCCATGTTCTCCCGGTCGCTCGCGAGCGCGGCGAGCCCGGGATCGGTGAGCGTCAGCAGGTCCAGCGGCAGCAGATCGGCGCCGTCGATCTTCGTGAGGCGCTGGATCTCCAGCCGGCCTCCGGCCACCGGCATCGGGCGGCCGGCCGGCCGGAAGCCCGCCGGGCCGAGCGCCTCGACGGCGCGCTCGCGGTCGGCGCGCGCGATCACCAGGTCGATGTCCTCCGTCGCGCGCGGCGTGGTGTAGATCGACACGGCGAGCCCGCCGGCGAGGGCGTACGGGATGCCGGCCGCGTCCAGGGCGGCCACGACCCGGCGGAGCTCGGCGTAGAGATCCAGCACCGGGGCCGACTCTACCACGCGGCGCCGGCCCGGACCGCGTGGTCCCGCGACCCCTCCGGCACGGCCCCGGAGAGCCAGCGGCCGCTCAGAGCCCGTGAAACGAATCGTGTCGTCGAGGGGCGCCACGGCTGGGCCGGGGCGCCCCGAGCGCGGGGGGCTTG
>MGBV01000144.1:0-4673 GCA_001788415.1 Candidatus Rokubacteria bacterium GWC2_70_16
CGCCGAGCACGCGTGGGTCCTCCAGGACGCCGGCGCCGAGGCGCTCGTGTTCGCCCGGGAGCTCGCGGAGACCGTGAGCGCGGTCCGCGCGCGGGTTCCGGGCCTGCGGACCCTCCTCGTCGCCGGCGGCGGCTGGCCAGGCGCGCTGCCGCTCGAGGACCTCGAGCGTGGCCAGCCGGACGGCGAGCCGGACGTGGACGTGGACGAGGACGACCTCGAGCGGATCCACTACACGTCGGGGACGAGCGGGCGGCCGAAGGGTGTCGTCATCACCCACGGCCAGAGCTACCATCGCCTCGTCCAGATCCTGATCAACCTCGACCAGCCGATCGGCCCCGGTGACGTGAACCTCAACGTGGGGCCGCTCACCCACGCCGCCGGCCTGATGTTCACGGCGTACTACGTGCGGGGCGCGACCAACGTGATCCTCGACCGGTTCGACCCCGAGGCCGTGCTCGCCGCCATCGAGCGCCTCCGGGTGACGAGCGTCCTCCTCGTCCCGTCGATGCTGGTGCGGATGCTGCGGGTCCCGGGGCTCGAGCGCCGCGACCTCCGGAGTCTCCGACGCATCTGGTACGGGACGGCGCCGATGCCGCTGGTCCCGCTGCGCGAGGCGCTCCGCATCTTCGGGCCGATCCTCCGCCAGAACTACGGGATGTCGGAGGCCTCGCAGCCGCTGACCTTCCTCGGCCCCGAGGACCACGTGACCGACGGGCCCGAGGCGGTCGTCCGGCGCCTCGCCTCCGCCGGCCGCCCCGCCCTCGGGGTGGATCTCAAGGTCGTCGACGGGGATGGCAGGCCGGTGAAGCCGGGCGAGGTGGGCGAGATCGTCTACCGCTCGCGCCACCTGTTCCGCGAGTACTGGAGGCGGCCCGACGAGACGGCGCGCGCCTTCCGCGACGGCTGGTTCCTCAGCGGGGACGTGGCCACGGTGGACGAGGACGGCTACGTGTACATCGTGGACCGCAAGCACGACCTGATCATCAGCGGGGGCTTCAACATCTACCCGCGCGAGGTGGAGGAGGCGATCCTCGGCCACCCCGCCGTGGCCGAGGTCGCGGTGGTCGGCGTCCCCGACGAGGAGTGGGGCGAGGCGGTGAAAGCGGTCTGCGTGCTCAAGGCGGGCGCGCGCGCGACCGCCGAGGAGATCGTCGCCGCCTGCCGCGAGCGCCTCGCGGGCTACAAGAAGCCGCGGATCGTCGAGTTCGCGGCCGAGCTGCCGAAGAACGCCTACGGCAAGGTCGAGCGGCGGAGACTCAGGGGCGCCAGGGGAGGGACCTAGCATGACCACGCAGCGAGTCGGATTCACGACGGCGGCCGTGGCGGCGATCGTGCTGGCCGTTGGGAGCGCGGCGGCGCAGGAGGCCTATCCACGCAAGCCCATCACCTTCGTCATCCCGGTCGAGGCGGGCAGCTCCATGGACTCGAGCGGGCGTCCGCTCGCCGACTTGATGCAGAAGGAGCTGGGGCAGCCGATGATCATCGTCAACAAACCGGGTGCGGCCGGCACCATCGGGCTCAGGGCCGTCCACGGCGCCAAGCCGGACGGCTACACCATCGGCCTCGCCCAGACCGCGCACTACGCGAAGCTCGTGGGGCTCGTGCCGTTCGACCACGACGACCTGACCGTCATCGGCGTGCCCGTCGGCGCCGTCCCCGGGATCATGGTTCCCGCGGACCGGCCGTGGAAGTCGGTCACGGAGCTGGTCGAGTACGCGCGCAGCCGCCCGGGCCAGCTGAAGGTGGCGACGACGGCGCGCGGCGGCTACTGGTGGCTCGCCACCAAGGCCTTCGAGAAGGCCGCCGGCATCAGGCTCAACGTGCTGGCCCAGCCCGGCGGCGGCGGGATGGTCGTCACCCAGGTGGCGGGCGGCCACGCGGACCTCGGTGTGGCGGGGCTCCCCGAGTCGCGTGCGCAGCTCCAGGCCGGGACCATCCGCTTCCTCTCCATGTTCGGCGACCGGCGCGTGCCGGGCTACGAGCAGATCCCGGCGCTCGCCGAGGCGGGCTACCGCGCGCAGGTCCTCGGCGTGATGGCGCTCGTCGCGCCGAAGGGGCTACCGAAGCCCGTGTACGAGGCGCTGGCGCGAGCGTTCGCGGTGGCCGTCAGGAGCGAGACATACGACAGGACGGTGGCGCAGATGGGGGGCGTGCGTCTCGGGCTGGTCGGGGAGGAGGCCCGGAAGTTCCTCGACGAGCAGGCCGGGGTCATGCGGCCGCTCCTGGCGGACGCCGGCCTGTTGAAGTGACGGCGTTCGCGTTCCTGACGGCGGGCGCCGGCGCGCTCGTGGCCGCCGTCTCGGCACTCACGCTCGGGTTCGGCTCGCTCGCCGAGCCCGGGCCGGGGTTCTTCCCGAGCGTGGTCGGCGTCGTGCTCGCGGCGGCGGGCGCGCGCACGGGCGTGTCCGCGCTCCGCCGCACGGCAGTTGCGCCGGGCACGCCCGCGCTCGGCGCCGCCGGGGTGCGCCGGATCCTCTTCATGCTGGCGAGCTTCGTCGCCTGGCTCCTGCTGCTGCCGTTCGCCGGTTACGTCGCCGCCACGTTCGTCGTCGCGATCGCGATGAGCCGTACGGTCGGTCTCGAGGGGTGGATCCGCCCGGTCCTCCTGAGCGCCGCCCTCGCGGCGGCGCTCTACCTCCTGTTCGACGTCGTCTTCTACGTGGATCTGCCGCGCGGGGTCTGGGGCTAGCGCGGCCGCGTCCGGGGATGCTCGGCTTCGAGGAGCTGCTGCGCGGCTTCACGATCGCGCTCCAGCCGGTCAACCTGCTCGCCGGCTTCGTGGGCGCCCTGGTCGGGACCGTGGTCGGCGTCATGCCCGGCCTCGGCCCGACGGCCGCGATGTCCCTCATGCTCCCGTTCAGCGTGACTTACGGGCCCACCGCGGGGATCATCATGCTGGCCGGCGTCTGGTACGGCGCGATGTACGGCGGATCGACGACGTCGATCCTGGTCAACATCCCGGGCGAGGCCGCGAGCGTCGTCACCTGTCTCGACGGCTACCAGATGGCCAGGAACGGCCGCGCCGGGGCCGCGCTCGCCGTGGCCGCGGCCGGCTCGTGGGTCGCCGGCACGCTCGGTATCCTCGCGCTGCAGGCGTTCGCGCCGCCGCTCGGCAAGGCGGCGCTCCGCTTCGGGCCACCCGAGTATCTCGCGCTCATGGTGTTCGCCTTCGTCGTCCTCTCGGGATTGATCGGCGAGGAGCAGGCCAAGGGCGTCCTGATGCTCGCACTCGGGCTCTTCCTCGGGCTGGTGGGCGTCGACCCGATTTCGGGGATGCCCCGGTTCACCTTCGGGCCGACGGTGCTGGTGCAGGGGATCGACCTCCTGGCGATCGCCGTCGGGCTCTTCGGCGTCGCGGAGGTCCTGGGGATCGCCGCCGCGCCCTACCGGCCCCACCTCGTCGAGAAGGTGCGGCTCCGCAGCCTCTACCCCAACCGGGACGAGGTTCGACGCTCGGTCGGTCCGACGCTGCGCGGCTCCGCGCTCGGCTTCCTCATGGGGCTCGTGCCGGGGCCGGCGCCGACCCTCTCGACGTTCATCGCGTACTCCCTCGAGAAGCGTATGTCGAAGCGGCCCGCCGAGTTCGGTCGGGGCGCGGTCGAGGGGGTGGCGGGCCCGGAGTCGGCGAACAACGGCGCCGTGATCGGCTCGCTCGTCCCGTTCCTCGCCCTCGGCATCCCGTTCTCCCCGACGGCGGCCGTGATGCTCGCCGGGCTCCGCATGCACAACGTCGAGGCGGGCCCGATGCTGTTCCGGAACGCGCCCGACGTCTTCTGGGGCTTCGTCGCGGCCATGTACCTCGGGAACCTGATGCTCCTGGTCCTCAACCTGCCGCTCGTCGGCCTCTTCGCGCGGATCGCCACGATCCGGCCCCAGGTGCTGGTGCCGGTCGTGAGCATCCTGTGCCTGGTCGGCGCCTACTCGACCCGCGCGTCGGTCTTCGACATCTGGGTCATGCTCGCGGCGGGGGTAGCGGGCTTCTGGTTCCGGCGCTGGGGCTTCCCGGTGGCGCCCCTCGCGATCGGCATGGTGCTCGGCCCGATGACCGAGAACAACCTGCGCCTGACGATGCAGCTCCTCGACGGGGACATCACGCGCATCGCCTGGCGCCCGCTCGCGATGGCGTTCCTGGTCGCGGCGGGCGTGTTCCAGGTGTTCGTCCGCCGGCGCGCGCGCCTCACGCTCACGTCCGAGGAGAAGGCGTAGGGGGCGGGACCTTTACCTCGCCCGCCAACGGGTGCAGGACGTCGATCGCATAGCCGACGTCCAGGCGCTCTCCCAGCCAACCAGGCGTTGCCGTCCGCGGGTGGATGCCGAGTCCCTGCGTCTCGTGCCGCGCCCGGAGGGCCCGGACGGGATCGGCGGGGATCGCAGCGGGAGGCGGCACCGCGGGCAGGAGCCGCCCGTCCGGGCGCCGGAACCTGAGCTCGCCGTCGGGCTGGCGCTCGACCGGGTAGCCCTCCTCGTGGACCGCGCGGTGGTGCCGGCGACAGAGGAGCGCGAGGTTCGAGAGCGCGGTGGGGCCGCCGTGGGCCCAGTGGCGGAGGTGATGGCCCTGGCCGAACGGGAGCCCGCAGCCGGGAAACCGACAACCTTGGTCCCGGTGCTGGAGCGCCCGCCGCAGCGCCGGCGGGATGGTCCGGGTGCTGGCGCCGACCTCCGTGACGCCTCCG
>MGBV01000144.1:4766-4866 GCA_001788415.1 Candidatus Rokubacteria bacterium GWC2_70_16
TGGCCGGGGGCGTCCGGGTCCGCCAGCACCGGGGCATCGACGTGGACGACCACCTGGTAGCGCTCGCCCGGGGCGCCGGGATCGATCCCGTGGTGCAGGG
>MGBV01000145.1:0-5351 GCA_001788415.1 Candidatus Rokubacteria bacterium GWC2_70_16
CCTCCTGGCTGGCTCCGACGAAATGGCGCCATATGGTCTCCCACCCCGCCTTCTGAGGCACCGTGTCACCCCCGCTTTTCACGGCGTCCGTCGCCGGGCACCGTTGGGAGTCAGGCTAGAGGTGCGAACGGGAAATCTCCCCTCGTCGGGACTTGCACCCGACCAGTTCGCGACAGGTAGTGAGGCTGCACCGTAGTCCCTCCTTTAAAGCTGCCAACAAATGCGAGGCCTTTTGCGGGGGATTAAAGCTGAGATAACCAACGCGATAAACCTTGCCCGCTGGCTGCGCGCGTGCCAGCGGAGCGGCGAGCAGCGCACCCGAAGCGAGCAGGAACCTCCTGCGCTGGATCTGGGTCATGTTCCTCCTTCCCTGGCAAGCTTGTAGCGTGTCATTCGATCACGCGGTCGGCGCGCAGCAGGACGGATCGCGGGATCGCGAGGCGCGTAGATTGCATGAAGCGGCTGGCCTCTCGCTCGACGTGGTGGCAGAGACTGCCCCACAAGAGCTACTCGCGGTCAACGCCGCAGAGAGGAGAGGCCAGCCATGGACCATAGTGGCATCGACGTCCACAAGAAGGAAAGTCAGATCTGTATCCTCGCCAAGGGGGCGAGCTGATCGAGCAGCGGATCCGCACCGAGCCCGAGCGCTTCGCGGCCGTGCTCGGGAAGCGACCCCGAGCGCGGATCGTGATCGAAGCCTCGACCGACAGTGAGTGGGTGGCCCGCTGCTTGGAGGGGCTGGGGCACGAGGTCATCGTCGCCGATCCCAACTTCGCCGCCATGTACGCCACGCGCACCCGCAAGGTGAAGACCGACCGCCGGGACGCCCGCGCGCTGCGGGACGCCTGCCTGCTCGGCGCCTACCGCCCGGCGCATCGGCTATCCGATCCCCAGCGGCACGTGCGCGGCCGCCTGACCGTCCGCGACAGCGTGGTCCGGACCCGGACCCGCTATATCTCCCTGATCCGTGCCCTCCTCCGCCAGCAGGGCTCCCGCGTGCCCTCCGGCAGCGCCGAGGCCTTTGTGCAGCGGGTCGCCGCCCTGCCGTTGCCGGGCCAGCTGCTCTCCACGATCGCCCCGGTGCTGGCGCTCATGCGCCACCTCAACACCCAGCTCGCGTACTCCGACCAGGCCATCGC
This sequence comes from Candidatus Rokubacteria bacterium GWC2_70_16, assembly GCA_001788415.1. Lineage (GTDB taxonomy): Bacteria > Methylomirabilota > Methylomirabilia > Rokubacteriales > CSP1-6 > UBA12499. Next base: position 1,140 of record MGBV01000145.1, read on the forward strand.
GCAGCTCGCCGCCCAGGATGCCCGCGTCCAGCGGCTGCGTACCGTCCCCAGCATCGGCCCGGTCACCGCCACCGCCTTCGTCGCCACCCTCGATGATGCCCAACGCTTCCACCACGCCCACCAGGTCGAGGCCTCCCTCGGCCTCGTGCCCCGCGAGCGCAGCTCGGGCGAGACCCAGCGCCGGGGCCACATCACCAAGGCCGGCCATGCCCGCGTCCGGTGGCTCCTGGTTCACGCCGCGGTCTCCATCCTCCGGCGCCGCCCGCCCACGACCGACGCCCTCCGGAGCTGGGCGCTCCGCATCGCCGCCCGCCGCGGCAAACAGATCGCCGTCGTCGCGCTTGCCCGCCGCTTGGCCGGCATCCTCTATGCGCTCCTCCGGGATGGGACCGTGTACGAGCCCCGCCCCGCGCCGCAGCATCCGGGCCCGGTCGCCGCGCTTCCCGCGTGAGGGCCTGGACCGTATGACGGTGAGCATCCGGATCTCGCGTCGGTTCGATGGGTGGGTGAGCGCGAAATGTTGCTTGGCTCCTGTCGCAGGGCCGCCGCGTAGATGGCGCCCCCACCCCACGAATCCCCTCCTGCGCCGGCGAGCGCTCCCGCCCTCGCCCTGGACGAGCGCGAATACAAGGCTGATAGAACCTCGCGAGGCTGGAGGCCACTGCTCATTAGGACAAGTGGCGGGGGGTCCAGCGAGCGCCAGACCCAGCCAGCGAAGACCACGAATGCCGCCGACTGCCCGAGCGCTGCGCCGAGCACCGGGCCGGGCCATCCGCCAAGCATCCCCGCCACACGGAGGCCGAGGGCCGCGGCCGAGAGCCCCAGCACCCAGCGGGACATGGGATCGCGTCTCACCGGGCGACCGGTGAAGCGGGCGATCAGGTGCTGGGCCACCCCGGGGATCAGCGTGGCGAAGAAGCCGAGGATCTGGAGATTGGCGTGGAGCAGGATCCACTCGACGGAAACGGCAGGGGCGCCGAGGTAGAGCCAGGCGAGCATCCAGAGCCCGATGGGCGTCCCGCCCAGCAGCGTGGCCGCGAAAGCAAGGAGGGCGAAGGAGCGGTAGATCGGCGGCTCGCGGAATGGCTCGCGTAGGCTCACGGCCTGTCCTCAATCGTGTCCCGATCCTTCACGACGCGCACTTTCCCCTCCCCGCAGGACCGACGACGATCCTGAGGCCCGCGGCGGAGTCTGCCCCATCTCGCCCGCCCCGTCCCCCTGCCGCGGCAGACACCTCGACCGCGTCAGGGTGGCCTCGCGTGGCGGAGGCCCGTGGCCGGGCAGTATGATTCCCGCGCAGAAGCGGCGGCATCACACGGGGCAGGCCTCGTCGTGCGTCCGTATCCGCCGCGACGCCTCCGGTCGCGACGAGACCCCTTCATGCAGCCCTGACACCGCGCCGGGCTGGCCCGACCTCGCGGCAGGGCGTCCGTTGCGGAGCCTCGCGGCCGGACAGCAGAATGCCGGCACCGTGGGTGCCGAACCGGCTCCTCCACCGGCGCCGCGAGGAGCCCCGGGCGCACCCCGATGCGGATGGCGTGCAAGTTCTGGCTCGAGCCGGTCTCCCTGGCGCGGAACCAGGGTCTCGCGGCACGGGAGCTCAACGCGATTCGGGCGTATATTCAAGAGCATCTACCCCGGATCCTGGAGGCGTGGGATGAGCACTGCGGTTAGCACCGATGCCCGGATCAAGACGGTCGACGTGTCGGAAGAGATGATCACGGCCCACCTCGCAGACGGGCGGATCATCAGCGTCCCGCTGACCTGGTCGTGGAGGCTGGCGGATGCCACGCCCGCCCAGCGGGCACACTACGAGATCATCGCTGACGGGCACGGGGTGCATTGGCCCGATGTGGACGAGGACATCAGCATGTCTCCTTGCGGGCGCGCGATCCCGCCGATTGGCCTCGCGCGGGAGCGGACGCCGGCGCTATCCCCGGCCTGCCTCGTGTCCGCTGCGTGTCCTGACACTGGGACGGTGATCTGGCTGTTCGGGCGTGGGGCCTCGATCGCCTGTGGGCTGCCCTGGACGGTGCCGGGGGAGTGGGCGTCACTCCCGCGTGAAGCACGTATCGCCCGCACCCGAAAGACACTGGTCCTGGAAATGGACCGCCCGGCGATTGACACAAGCCCCTATCGCCGGATGCTGGGGCTGCTGGGCCGAAGAACCCGGGCGGGCTGGCGCCATCGTTTCGTGACGAACTGGGATACCCTCCTCGAGCGTGAGGTGAACAAGGCGTGTCCCACTCACTGCCCACCGTGGCTTGAGTCCACCTTCGTCTACCACCTCAACGGCACCGTCGAGGACCCACCCGGCAATCCCCGTCGAAGCTGTTTCCTCCTCGAGTCGGACCCCGTTCGCACGCGCGTGGCGCGGCTTGAGTCCAACGTCGCCTTCCACAACATGATCTGGTCAGATGCTTTCGTGGTTCTCGGCATGTCCTTCGAGTGCGCGACCGACAACTCGTTGCTGGCGGCGCTGGGCACGGCTCCGCTGCCGGTGGAGGGGTCCTCCTGGGTCGTCCTTGACCCTGACGAGGGTGCGCTCGACACCGTCTGCGCGAACGTCCAGTCGACGCTGCCCGGCGCCACCGTCATCCCGGTGCCAGCCGGTTTCTCCGAGTGGCTTGGCCGCGGGCTGCCCGAGCTGCAGCACTTGGGGGTGTTGAACGCCGAGATCGGCCCGTGACTAGCCTCCCTGCGCGCGCAAGCCGGCCTGCCCACTCGCCGATCCCCTCAAGCCACCGACCGGACAAGCCCGGAGCCGAGACCGGCGAGCCGCCCCATAATCGTGGCCAGCGGTCGGGCGCGAGCGGGCCCTCCGTCATGGAGCCCGGAGCCTATACCACGAGCGGCGTTCTCCCGCAAGGCCTCCGATACCGTACGTGCCAGGGCGCCGTCGCCGATCTCGAAGGCGGCCGCGCAGCGCCCTGAGGCCATCCGCCATGGTGGTGACCGACAGCGGGGTGGGAGCGGTGATCGTCCTGGCCGCGACCGGGCTCCCGCCGCCGGTGCCCGGGCTTGTCGCCGCCCGGGAAGGCGGGTAGTGTCTTACCAGGAAGAACTCAAGGAGACATCCCGATGACTGGTCTGGCCACCACCCGCCTCTCCTCCAGGGGACAGGTCGTGATCCCCGAGGAGATCCGCAAGGCCCTCGGCCTTCAGGCCGGGGTGCGCTTCCTCGTCTTGAGAGACAGAGACGTGGTGATTCTCAAGCGCATCGATGCGCCCTCTCCGAGAGAGGCTCTCGCGCTCGCGTCGAAGGTCCGGCGGCAGGCGCGGCTGGCCGGAGTGAGGCCCGCTGACGTCCGGAAGGCGGTTCAAGACGTGCGCCGGCGCGGATGAGGGTCGTTCTCGACACCAACGTCCTCATCTCTGCGATCTTCTTCGGCGGCCTCCCGGCCAGGATTCTAGCGGCCTGGGGGGACGGACGGGTCGAGATGCTCGGGAGCGTGGATATCCTGACGGAGTACCGCCGCGTGGTCGCCAGACTGGAGCAACGCTTCCCTTCCGTAGACGCGCAGCCGGTGCTGGATCTCCTCATCCGCGCGTGCCATCTCGTTGAACCCGTTCCCGTTCCCCGATCGGCCTGTGAGGATCCCGACGACCTCAAGTTCCTGGGTTGCGCGCTGGCCGGGCGCGCGGGCTGCATCGTGTCCGGGGACCGCGCCCTGCTCCGGGCGTCCGGGTTCGAGGGGGTCGAGGTCTTGACACCCAGCGCCTTCGCCAGGCGCTACCTGTGACCGAGACACGGGACCTGTCGAGGCCATCGGCGCCGAGCCCTTTCCCTCGGTCGACACCCAAAACCGGCCAGTTGTGGACACCTGAAAACCGGCCAGTGAGGTAGGGCCCCAAGACGTTGACGCGGCGGCGGGGATGTGGTCCCTCCGCCAGCATGACCAACATCTTGGGCGACGAGAAGAAACAGCAAGTTCTGGCACTGGGACGGTTGCGCTGGACGCTGCGGCGCATCCAGGAGGCCACGGGGGTGCGCCGGGAGACGGCCAGCGCCTACCTCACGGCGGCGGGGATCGCCATCCGGGGTCCCCGGCGCCGGCAGCTCACCCCAAATCCGGCCAGTGAGGTGTCCACCGACTCCGGGGCGCTGCCGCCGGGGGTGGCCGGCCCGCTGGCGTGGCCGCCGCCCGCCGGGCGCGCGCCCACCGCCAGCGCCTGCGCGCCCTACCGCAAGCTCATCGAGCTCGCCCCGGC
>MGBV01000145.1:5400-5763 GCA_001788415.1 Candidatus Rokubacteria bacterium GWC2_70_16
TTCAGTTCGGCAACGGCTTCCTCCACGGTGCGCTGATACATCTCGATGCCCATCTCCAGGATGAATCCTGATTGTTCGGCCCCGAGGAGATTACCCGCGCCGCGGATTTCGAGGTCGCGCATTGCAAGATTGAAACCGGAACCCAATTCTGTGAACTCCTGGATAGCCTGAAGGCGACGCAGGGGGGCGCGGGGAAGACTTGAGATCGGTGGAGTCAGCAAATACGCATACGCCTGCTCATTTGATCTGCCCACTCTGCCGCGCAGCTGATAGAGCTCCGCAAGGCCGAAACGGTCTGCACGATTGATAACAATCGTGTTGACACTGGGAATATCGATCCCCGACTCGATGATCTTGGTGCAA
>MGBV01000146.1 GCA_001788415.1 Candidatus Rokubacteria bacterium GWC2_70_16
CACCACGCACATCCAGGCGAAGTACGTGTTGCCGGGCATGCCGACGGTGCGGATGACGTCGCGGTTGACGTCGGCCCAGCTGGCGTCCGTGGTCTTGGTCTGCAAGTTCATGCCTTGTGGTCCTTCGCCGGTGCGAGGCCCCGCTCCCGGACGACCTTCTTGAGGTACGTGACCGCGGGCTGCGTGCCGAGCTCCTCGAGCACGTGGTAGCCGCGCGGCGAGCGGGAGAGCCGGGACACCGCGGCCCGGTCGTCCTTGAGATCGCCGAAGGTGATGGCCTGGGTGGGACAGGTCGCTTGGCAGGCCGTCCGGATCTCGCCGTCGCGGACCGGCCGGTTCTCGTCCCGGGCGGCGTCCTTGCCCTGGATGATGCGCTGCACGCACATGGTGCACTTCTCCATGACGCCCAGCTGCCGCACCGTGACCTCGGGATTGAGCTGGAGATCCAGCGGCGCCGGGAACGTGTAGTAGAACCAGTTGAAGCGCCGCACGTGGTACGGGCAGTTGTTGCCGCAGTACCGGGTGCCGACGCAGCGGTTGTAGATCTGCCCGTTGAGGCCCTCCTGCGTGTGGTAGGCCGCGTACACCGGGCACACCGGCTCGCAGGGCGCCACGCCGCAGTGCTGGCAGAACATGGGCAGGAAGATGTTCTCGGGGTGGCTCGCCTGGCCTTCCTCCCACCGCTCGAGCCGGAGCCAGTGCTGGTCGCGCCCGTAGGCCACCTGCTCCTTGCCCACCACGGGCACGTTGTTCTCGGCGACGCAGGCGACGACGCAGGCCTGGCAGCCCGTGCACCGGTCGAGATCCACGGCCATGCCCCAGCGGTGCTCGGGGTACTTGACCGGCGGATACATGCTCGGGTGGCTCGCGTGCTCCGGGGCGCGCCCGCGCAGCTCCATCTCCCTGGCCGCGCCGAGCGGCACGTGCTGGGCGAGCTCGCGGTCGTCCTGGTCATGCGTGGACTGTGGGATGGCCAGCGCGCGCCGCGCGCCGGTCTTCGCCACCTCGACCTTGACGGCCAGATGCGGCAGGCCCCCGGACAGCGCCTCGGGCGCCGCCGCCAGGAGCCGCATGGGATTGGCGCCGGCGTTGAGCCCGCGCTCCTTCGCGTAGGCACCTGCCCACTCGTGTCCCTGCCCCATGGCCACGGCCACGGCGCCCGGGTGGAGCGACTCCGACGGGTAGGCCGGCAGCTCGATCTTGCCGTGAGGCGAGGTAAGCGCCACGAGATCCCCCCGGCTCAGGCCGAGCTTCCTCGCCGTCTCGGCCGGCACCTCCACCCAGCCGTCCCAGGTGATCTGGGTCATGCTGTCCGGGGCCTCGTGGAGCCACGCCTGGTCTGCCCCGCGGCCGTCGTAGAAACGGGCGGAGGGATAGACGAGCAGCGCATGCGAACCTGGGCCCTCGAGCCTGGCGGGCTCGGCCTTGATGCGGCCGGCCTCCGGCCTGAGCGCCACGGGCGGCGCGGCGGCCTGCCGGAAGGCACCGCCCTTCCGGAGCGACTCCTCCCAGAAGGCGTCGAACTCCTTGTCCCGGCGGGCCGCCCGGGCCAGCCCCTTCCACTGCTCCTTGACGAGGTCCTGGAAGCTCGCCCAGGGCAGCGGCCCCTTGCCCTGCTCGCTGCCGAGCGCCTGCCGCCCGAGGGACAGGAGGAGGTCGCCCGCGCTCTTGCCCTCCACGGGCTTGCCCTCGATCTCCACGGGACCCATGGTCGGCTGCATGAGGCCCACCACGCGATCCTCGGCGGCGTAGTCGCCCCAGGACTCGAGCCAGTGCAGCGCCGGCAGCACCACATGCGCCCTGGCCGCGGTCTCGCTCGGGCGGCTGGCGAGGCTCACCACCCGCGGCACCTTGGCGAGCGCCTCGGCGAAGCCGGACTTGAGCGGCATGCTGTACACGGGGTTCACGTCCCCGAGCAGCAGCAGTTCGATCTCGCCCCTGGCCATGGCCTGCGTGAGGGCGACCATGTCGGCGTAGGGGCTCGCCTTGCCGAGGACGGAGTCGTTGCCGAAGCGGATGCGCGTGCCGAGGGCACCCACGGCCGCGTTGAGCAGGTTGATGGCGACCTGCGTCTCGGTGGCGTTGCCCGCCGAGACCGCGACGCCGCCGCCGATGGCCAGTCCCCCCTTCGAGGCCGCGAAGTCGTGGGCTATCTGCTTGAGGGTGGCGGCCTCCACCCCGGAGGCGGCCGCCGCGCGGGCCACGTCCACCCCCTGCACCGCGGCGCCGAGCGTCTTCGTGTCGGCCCCCGGAGCCTGCAGCCCCGCCTCCAGGACCACCTTCAGCATCGCCAGCGCCAGGAGGGCTTCCGTCCCCGGAGCGTTGCGCACCCACTGATCCGCATTGGCCGCCGTCACCGACAGCCTGGGCTCCACGTGGACGAAGGTGCCCGCCCGGCCCTGGGCGAAGGCGTGCATCCGCGCGAAGTCCGCGGCGTAGCCCACGGGCGACAGCCACGTCTCGAGGAAGTCCGCCCCGAAGGAGAGGAGATAGGCGGCCTCCCCGATCATGTAATCCGGGATGGCCTCGCGCCCGAAGGCGATGCGGTTCGCGGCGCGGATCGGCTCGTAGCCGAGGGGCTCGTAGGCGATGCGGGGCCGGGCGCCCAGCGCCTTGCCCCACTCGTCCATGAGCCGGGCCAGGCTGCCCGCCTCGAGCCCCGTCACCAGCGCGATCTTGCTCCCCTGGCGCGCCGCGGTCAGGGCTGCCAGCTTGTCGACGACGGCCTTCTCGGCATCCTCCCACTTCGCGGGCTTGCCGCCCACGAGGGCGCCGCGGAAGCGGTCGGGATGGTAGAGCCCCTGCAGCGCCGCCTGGCCGCGGATGCAGAGGGCGCCGGCGTTGACGGGATGATCCGGGTTGCCCTCGAGCTTGATCACGCGGCCGTCGCGGTTCTTCGCGATGGCGCCGCAGCCGGCGGGGCACTCCCGGCAGACGGTCGAGAAGTACGCGGCGATCCCGGGGACGATGTTCTCCGGGGGGGAGACATAGGGCAGCAGCCGCTCCGCCCCCTGGCCGCAGCCGCCCGCCGCCGTCGCAGCACCGGAGGCGGCCACGATCTTGAAGAACGACCGCCGGTCAATGCCGCTCATCGCCTCTCCTCTGGCACTTCACCTCCGCCCGGATGTGGCTCTTGTGGGGGAAGCAGACGTACTCCGGGACCTTGAAGACGCGCACCCAGGGAATCGGCGTCTGCGCCGCGACGGAGCCGGCCAGCCTCTGGATGTCCGGTCGGTCGGCCGCTGTCACCCTATGGCAGCTGACGCAGCGGTCCACGGACGGGATGCCCGCCGCGGCGCCGCGCCTCGCGCCCGCGTGACAGTACTGGCAGTCCATCTCGTACTGGCCCGCATGGGTCGACGCTCGCACACTCCTCGCGCAGCACGGCGCGCCACCTGATTTGCCTCTGGAGCTCCAGACGGACGGCACACGAGGTCAGTCGTCCAGAAAACCTTGTGAACCCTATCACGCGGGAAAACTTGGTGTCAAGAGGCCATGGCCTCGCGGCAGGCCCGGCCCACCTGGGCGAGATCGGCATCCGTGTGCGCCAGCGAGACGAAGGCCGCCTCGAACTGCGAGGGGGCGAGGAAAACCCCGCGCGCGAGCATGGCGTGGAAGTAGCGCGCGTAGCGCGCCGTGTCCGCGCGCCGGGCCGAGGCGTAGTCCGTCACGGGGCCCTCGGTGAAGAAGCAGGTGAGCATGGAGCCGACACGGTTGACGGTCACCGGCGCCCCCACGGCGGCCGCCCCCTCGCGAATCCCCTGCTCGAGCCGCGCCCCGAGGCGCTCGAGGCGCTCGTACACCCCGGGCGCCTCGAGGGCGCGGAGCGTGGCCAGACCAGCCGCCACGGCCAGGGGATTGCCGGAGAGCGTGCCTGCCTGGTAGACGCCGCCCAGGGGGGCGATCCGCCCCATCAGCTCGCGCGAGCCGCCATAGGCGCCCACGGGCAAGCCCCCACCGATGATCTTGCCGAGGCAGGTGAGGTCGGGCCGCACGCCGTACAGCGCCTGGGCGCCTCCCCAGGCCACGCGGAAGCCCGTGATCACCTCGTCGAACAGGAGCAGCGCCCCGTGCTGCGTGCACAGCCGGCGCAGCCCCTGGAGATAGCCGGGCGCCGGCGGGACCACGCCCATGTTGCCGGCCACGGGCTCCACCACCACCGCCGCCACCTCCCGCCCCCGCTCGGCCATCGCGCGCTCCACTGCCGGGAGGTCGTTGAACGGCAGCGCCAGCGTGAGCGCCGCCAGCGCCTGGGGCACCCCGAGGGAATCCGGCACGCCGAACGTGGCCCCCCCGGAGCCCGCCTTGACGAGCAGGCTGTCGGCGTGGCCGTGATAGCAGCCGTCGAACTTGATGATCACCTCGCGTCCCGTGGCGCCGCGCGCGAGGCGAATGGCGCTCATCGCGGCCTCGGTCCCCGAGGAGACGAGGCGGACCATCTCCATCGAGGGCACGGCCCGGCTGATGCGCTCGGCCATCTCCACCTCGGCCCCCGTGGGGGCGCCGTAGCTCGTGCCGTGCTTCGCGGCGGCCGTCACGGCCCGGACCACCGCCGGCGCGGCGTGGCCCAGGATCAGCGGGCCCCACGAGCCCAGGAAGTCGATGTAGCTGCGGCCGTCCACGTCCACGAGCCGCGCCCCCTCGGCGCGCGCCACGAAGAAGGGGGAGCCGCCGACGCCCCGGAAGGCCCGCACCGGGCTGTTGACCCCACCGGGGATGACGCGCTGGGCGCTCTGGAAGAGCGCCTCCGACCCCGCGGCGGTTTGTTTGGGACGCTTGAATGTGGATGACTTCGGGTTGCGGTTGGGCCTCTTCGCGCCTCCGGCGGGCTGTTCGGGACGCTTGAATGTGGATGACTTCGGGTGGCGGTTCGGCCTCTTCGCGCCTGCGGCGGTTTGTTTGGGATGCTTGAATGTGGAGGATCGCGGGTTGCGGTTGGGCCTCTTCGCGCCTGCGGCGGTTTGTTTGGGATGCTTGAATGTGGAGGATCGCGGGTTGCGGTTTGGCC
>MGBV01000147.1:0-5027 GCA_001788415.1 Candidatus Rokubacteria bacterium GWC2_70_16
GGGCTTCGAGCGCCCGCGCATCCTCTGGATCGGCGTCGCCCAGGGTGCGCTCGAGGCGCGCGAGCTCCAGGCGACCGTGGAGCGCGCTCTCGAGCGCGCGGGGTTCGCCCGCGAGCCGCGCCCGTGGCATCCGCACCTGACCATCGGGCGCGTGTTCGACGAGCGGCGGTGGCGTCGGGAGACGAGCCTCGACCTGCGGCAGGCCGTGGCCGGGGCGGGCAGCCTGCCCTTCGCCTCCGTGCCCATCGCGGCGCTGTCCCTCATGCGGAGCGATCTCTCGCCCGCCGGCGCGCGCCACAGCGAGCTGGCCCGGGTGACGCTCGGGCCCGTATCGGATTCGGGACATTGACAGGCGCCCGGCGCGGGCCAAGACTGGCGGTTGAGCGCGCGCGCTCGATTGACTTTGGGAGGATCGACCCCCTACAATGTCGCAACTGCGCGTGGAATCGAATCTTTGCCCCTGCTCCCGCGTCCCGGCGGGGAGAGGTCCGGACGGGTTGAGGAGATCCCCATGGCCGAAGTGAAGAGCGACCGCCGCCAGGCCCTCGAGCTGGCGCTGGCATCCATCGACAGGCAGTTCGGCAAGGGCGCGATCATGCGCCTGGGCCAGGGCGGGGCGTTCGACGAGATCGCGGTGATCCCGACGGGCGCGCTCTCGCTCGACGTGGCGCTGGGCATCGGCGGCATCCCCCGCGGCCGCGTCACCGAGATCTACGGTCCGGAGTCCTCCGGCAAGACGACGCTGGCGCTGCACGTCATCGCGGAAGCGCAGCGGGCAGGCGGCACCGCGGCCTTCATCGACGCCGAGCATGCGCTGGACCCGATCTACGCCAAGAACCTCGGCGTCAACACCGACGAGCTCCTGATCTCGCAGCCGGACACGGGCGAGCAGGCGCTGGAGATCGCCGAGACCCTCGTGCGCTCCAACGCCGTGGACGTCATTGTCATCGACTCCGTCGCGGCGCTGGTGCCCCGCGCCGAGCTCGACGGCGACATGGGCGACTCGCTCCCCGGACTGCAGGCCCGCCTCATGTCCCAGGCCCTCCGCAAGCTCACCGCGGCCATCTCCCGCTCCGGCGGCAGCGTGATCTTCATCAACCAGATCCGCGAGAAGATCGGGGTCATGTTCGGATGTTTGCATTACGGCACCCGGGTGACGCTGGCCGACGGCACCAGCGAGAAGATCGGCAAGATCGTCAACCAGCGGCGGCAGGTCGAGGTGCTGTCCTATGACCCGGCGACGGGGAGGATCGAGCCGCGCCGCATCGTCAACTGGTTCGACAACGGGCGGACCGACCATTTCATCCAGTTCGAGGTGGAGGGCGGGCCCTCGGGGCGCCGCCGCTTCGCCGCCACCGAGAATCACCTCGTCTTCACGCCACACGGGCGGGTCCGCGCGGGCGGGCTCGAGATCGGCAGCGAGGTGCTGGTCTCCGTCAAGGACTATGTCCTCACGGACGATCAGTGGCAGCTGGTCCTGGGGGGGGGCCTGGGCGATGGGTCGCTCAGGCGGACGGGAGCGCATGCGGCGCACTTCCGCGTGGGTCATGGCGAGGCGCAGAAGGACTATCTCCGCTGGAAGCACTGGATGCTCGAGCCCTTCGCCGGCGCCATCAAGCGCACCGGCAACGGGTGGGGCTTCGACACCCTCGCGACGCCGGCCCTCGCCGACCTGCTGGCGGACTACTACGGGGACGGTCGCTCCCGGATCGCGAGTGCCGGCGTGCTGGATCGGCTGGACGCCCGTGGGCTCGCCGTGTGGTACGGCGACGACGGCTCCTTCGGGGGATCCTACACGCGGTGGGGCAAGGGCAAGGCCGTGCTCTACAACACAGCCCTCTCGGGTGACTCCCGCCAGCGGGTGATGGTGACACTCGAGCGGCTCGGGATCGGCAGACCCCGCGACGACGGCCGGGGCTTCTGGTTCGACGCCGAGCGGACGGCGCGGCTCCACGAGCTGATCGCACGCTACCTTCACCCCTCCGTGGACTACAAGATCCACCCGACCCTGCGCGGGCGCTTTGCCTGGCACCCGCAGGGGAGCGAGGCCTGCGGCCTGGCGATCCGGCTCGAGGACCGGGCGCGGCTCCGCGCGGTGCCGGCCCGGATCATCAAGCGCTACGTGAAGCCGCCGAGCCGGGCGACGCACCGGTTCGATCTGGAGATCGAGGGCCATCACACCTATCTCGCGGATGGGGTCGTCGTCCACAACTCGCCCGAGACCACGACGGGCGGGCGCGCGCTGAAGTTCTACTCCTCCATCCGGCTGGACATCCGCCGGCAGGACACGATCAAGAACGGCACCGAGTCGGTGGGCGTGCGCACCAAGGTCAAGGTGGTCAAGAACAAGCTGGCGCCGCCGTTCCGCGAGGCCGAGTTCGACGTCATCTACGGCGAGGGCATCTCGAAGGAGGGCAGCGTGCTGGACGCCGCCGTCGAGCAGAACGTCGTGGAGAAGTCGGGGACCTGGTACACGTACAAGAGCGAGCGGATCGGGCAGGGCCGCGAGAACGCCAAGCGCTACCTCAAGGAGAATGCCAAGACGCTCCTGGACCTGGAGGCCAAGGTGCGTGCCGCGCTGGGGCTCAGGCCCGTCGGCGGGACGCCGGCGGCCGCCGCCGACAAGCCCGAGAAGCCCGCCAGGTAGCACGACGGCGACATGCGGTTCAGGCCGAGGAGAACGGCTCGGATGCGAGGCGGCGAGGAAGCGACGACCGAGGCGTACGTGGGTGTACGTCGCAGGGAGGAGCGACCGAGCCAACGAAGCAGCCGGGCCGTTGTCGTCGGCCTGATAGGAGGCAGGTATGGATCTGGATGAGCTGCTGATCCTCGCTGTGAAGCGTCAGGCCTCCGATCTCCACCTCAAGGCCAACACGCACCCCGTCCTCCGCATCCACGGCCACCTCGAGGTCCAGGACGACGTGCCGCCGGTCGCGCGGGAGTTCATGCGGCGCACGGCCATGCGGCTCCTCGGCGAGGACCGTTACAACGACCTCATGGGCGGGCACGAGAAGGACCTCGGGTACGCGCTCGAGGGGGCCGGCCGCTTCCGCGTCAACCTCTTCCTCTCCCAGGGCGAGGTGCGCGCGGTCCTCCGCCACATTCCCGGGCGCATCCCGGCCTTCGAGGAATTGCACCTGCCCAAGGCCCTCGAGCGGCTGGCCATGGAGCGCCGCGGGATGGTGCTGGTCACCGGCATCACCGGCTCCGGCAAGTCCACCACGCTGGCCGCCATGATCGACTTCATGAACCGGAGCCGGAACGACCACATCGTCACCATCGAGGACCCCATCGAGTTTGTCCACGACGACCGCAAGTGCGTCATCAGCCAGCGCGAGATCGGCCAGGACTCGATCACCTTCGCCCAGGCGCTCCGGGCCGCCCTTCGCCAGGACCCGGACATCGTCCTCGTGGGCGAGATGCGGGACGCCGAGACCATGGAGGTGGCGCTGCACGCCGCCGAGACCGGGCACCTCGTGCTCTCGACGCTGCACACGCTGAACGCCACGGAGACGGTGAACCGCATCATCTCCACCTTCCCGCCCCACCAGGAGGACCAGATCCGCGGCCAGCTCTCGGCGGTGATGCAGGGCATCGTCTCCCAGCGCCTCGTGGTGCGCGCCGACGGCAAGGGGCGCGTGCCGGCCGTCGAGGTGATGATCGGCACGGGCCTGATCCGGGAGTGCATCCGCGAGGCGGCCAAGACACCGCAGCTCCCGGCCGTCATCGCCGCGGGCCAGTCGCAGTACGGGATGCAGACCTTCGACCAGTCGCTCCTCGGGCTCTACCGCGAGGAGATGATCACCTACGAGACGGCGCGGGATGCCGCCACCAACCCCGACGACTTCGACCTGAAGGTGAAGGGCATCTTCTCCACCGGCGAGATGACCTGGGAGACGAGCATCCAGCCGCAGCCGGCCCCGGGCGCGCCGCCGCCCGGACGCTCGCCCGGCGGGGCGCCGGGGGGGCCGTTCTTCAAGAAGGGGTAGGGGTGCCGCGGCGGCGGCCGCGCCGGCCTCCGGACGCGCAGCCGGCACCTGCGATGGACGCGAAGGCCGCCCGGGTGGCGGCCTTCGATCTGCTCGCGCGCAAGGCCTGGAGCGCTCGCGAGCTGACGCGCCGCCTAGCGCGCCAGGGCGCCCCGGCGGAGGTCGCCCGCGCTGTCGTCGCCGAGCTCGAGTCCCGGGGCTACGTCAACGACGAGGGCTTCGCGCGCTGGTGGGCGGAGGCCCGCGCGCGCGGGCGGAGGGTCGGCAGCCTCCGGCTGGCCCGGGAGCTGCGCGCTCGGGGCATCGCCCCCGCCCTGGCGGCAGCGGCAGTGGCCTCGGCCTTCGATGAAGTGCCCGAAGCGGAGCGGGCCCTCGAGGCGGCCCGGCGGCGGCTCCCGGCGCTGTTGCGCTCCCGGCCCGATCGGGCCCGGGCGCGGCTCGGCGACTACCTGCTCCGGCGCGGCTATCCGGCGCGCGTCGCGCTCGCGGCCGTGACGCGGCTGCTCGGGCGGCCCGAGGCGGTAGAGGAGCCCGGGGACGAGCCCCGCGCGTGAGCGTGCGTATAATCGGGGAGAACGAGGAATCGTGACCCAGCGGGAGCCCAGATGACGACCGGCAACGAGCTGCGCCAGCGCTTCCTCGACTACTTCGGGCGCAACGGCCACACCGTGGTGCGCTCCTCGCCGCTGGTGCCTGCCCAGGACCCGACCCTGCTCTTCACCAATGCCGGCATGGTGCAGTTCAAGTCCGTCTTTCTGGGCGAGGAGAAGCGGCCGTACGCGCGCGCGGCCTCGGCGCAGAAGTGCGTGCGCGCGGGCGGCAAGCACAACGACCTGGAGAACGTGGGCCGGACCGCCCGGCACCACACCTTCTTCGAGATGCTGGGCAACTTCTCCTTCGGCGACTACTTCAAGCGCGAGGCGGTGGGGTATGCCTGGGAGTTCCTCACGAGGGACCTGGGGCTCCCCAAGGACCGGCTCAAGGCCACCGTGTACACCGACGACGACGAGGCCTTCGGGCTCTGGCAGGGCGTGGCGG
>MGBV01000147.1:5042-9614 GCA_001788415.1 Candidatus Rokubacteria bacterium GWC2_70_16
GCGACACCGGGCCCTGCGGGCCCTGCTCGGAGATCCACTTCCACCAGGGCGAGCACCTGCCCTGCGCGGAGGAGGCCGCGGGGCGCCGCTGCCTCGGACCGGCCTGCGAGTGTGACCGCTGGCTCGAGGTGTGGAACCTGGTCTTCATGCAGTTCAATCGCGACGCCGGCGGCCGCATGACGCCCCTGCCGCGCCCCTCCATCGACACGGGCATGGGGCTCGAGCGGATCGCGGCCGTGCTCCAGGGGAAGGACTCCAACTTCCAGACCGACCTGATCCGCCCCCTCATCGCCCACGTGGAGAGGCTGGCGCGGAAGCGGTACGGCGAGCCGGGGCCAGCCGGCGCCGAGCAGGACGTCTCCATGCGGGTGATCGCCGACCACGCGCGCGCGGCCAGCTTCCTCATCACCGACGGCGTCACGCCCTCCAACGAGTGGCGCGGCTATGTCCTCCGCCGCATCATGCGCCGGGCCATGCGGCATGGCCGCATGCTGGGGCTCCACGAGCCGTTCCTCTGGCAGGTCACGGCCACCGTGGTGGAGACCCTGGGCGCGGCCTACCCCGAGATCCGGGAGCAGCATCCGCGCGTGGCCGAGACGGTGAGGCTCGAGGAGGAGCGCTTCGCCGAGACCCTCGACCTCGGCACGGCGAAGATCCGCGAGTACCTGGCGACCCGCAGGGATCAGGCCCGCAAGGTCGTGGACGGCAAGTTCCTCTTCACCCTCTACGACACGCATGGCTTCCCCACCGACCTCGCCCAGGAGATGTTCCAGGACGCTGGCTGGTCCGTGCCCCCGGAGAGCCTCGAAGCCTTCGAGCGCGAGATGGAGGCCCAGCGCCAGCGGGCCAGAGGCGTGCGGGCCTTCGCCGCGGACGAGGCAGCGCCCTCGGACGCCGTGTTCGCCGAGTTGAGCGCGGAGCTGCCCACGCCCGTCTTCCTCGGCTACACGCAGCTGGCCACGCCCGCGCGCATCCTCGCCATGGTGGCCGGGGGCCGCCGGCGGCCTGAGGCTGCGAGCGGCGAGACGGTGGAGGTCGTCCTCGACCGCACGCCGGCCTACGCCGAGTCGGGCGGCCAGGTCGGCGATACGGGCATGCTCGTGGGCCGGGACGGCCAGGGCGAGATCCTCGACACCTATCACCGCGGCGCCCAGCTCATCGTCCACCGCGTCCGGGTGACGCGGGGGGCGCTGCGCGAGAGCGAGGAGGTGGCGGTGAGCGTGGAGCCGCGCCGGCGCCAGGGGCTCCGGCTCCACCACACGGGGACGCATCTCCTCCACGCGGCGCTGCGCCGGATCCTCGGCACCCACGTGACCCAGGCGGGCTCGCTGGTGGCGCCCGACCACCTGCGCTTCGACTTCTCGCACGGGGGCGCGCTCAGGGAGCGGGAGGTCGAGGCGGTGGAGTCGCTCGTCAACGAGCAGGTGCAGGCCAACATCGCCCTCAGGCCCGAGGAGATGGATCTCCAGGCCGCCCTCCGGAGCGGGGCCATGGCGCTGTTCGGCGAGAAGTACGGCGACCGGGTCCGGGTGGTCAGGATCGGCGACTTCTCGACGGAGCTCTGCGGCGGGACGCATCTGGACGCCACGGGGCAGATCGGTCTGTTCAAGGTGACCTCGGAAGGCGCGGTGGCCTCCGGCGTGCGCCGCATCGAGGCCGTGACCGGGGAGGCCGCCCTCCGCCACGTGGGGCAGGAAGAGCAGGCCCTCCGCGAGGCGGCCGGGCTCTTGCGGATCCCGCCACTCGAGCTGCCGCGCCGGCTCCAGAAGCTCCTGGACGAGCAGAGGCAGCTCGAGAAGCAGCTCCAGCAGCTCGAGGGGCGCCTGGCCCGGAGCCGCGCGCTGGAGCTGGTCGCTGCCGCGAAGGAGGTGGCGGGCGTGCCTGTCCTCGCCGCGCGCCTGGACGGCCTCGACCCCGAGGGGCTCCGCTCGGTGGTGGATCTCCTCCGAGCGAGGCTCGGCTCCGGTGTCATCTGCCTCGGCGCCGTCACCGAGGGCAAGGTCAATCTGGTGGCCTCAGTCTCGAAGGACCTCACGGGGCGCTTCCAGGCGGGCACGCTGATCCAGGAGGTATCGAAGCAGGTCGGGGGCGGCGGCGGTGGGCGTCCTGACCTCGCCCAGGCGGGCGGCAAGGACCCCTCCAGGCTCGACGCCGCCCTGGCGCAGGTGCCGGGCTGGGTCGAGCGCCAGGCCGGCCGCTGAAAACCGGGTCTCTTCTCATGACCGGGGAGATGCCGGCGGTTCCCGGGCTTCGCGTCCCGCACGACCTCTACTGGGTGCTGGAGGCGCCCTCGCCGCTGGCGGGGATGGCGTACCCCCGAGGCCGCCCCTGGCCCGCCCTCCACACCGCGGGCTTCCGCCAGGTCGTCTGCCTCGCCGCGAGCAAGCCCGACTACGAGCCGGCACCGCTGTCGCTGTCCCACGCGACGGCCCTCGAGGATCTCCACGGCGATCGGTGGCCGCGGGATCCCGCCCGCGAGGAGCGCCTGGTGAGAGAGGCCGTCGCCGCGGCCGATGCGGGTCTGGCCGCCGGCCAAGGGGTCGTCGTCCACTGCGTGGGCGGGACGGGGCGGACCGGCGCGGTGCTCGGCTGTCTCCTGAGACTTCGAGGCTTCGCCAGCGCGGAGGTGATCGCTTACCTCGACGCCCTCCACCGCGCGCGCGGGCAGCCCGGCTGGCCCGAGTCGCCGTGGCAGGCCCAGCTCGTCGCCCGCTTCACCGATCAGTAGCCGCGGGTCCAGCCGGGGGCCCGCGAGGAACGCGCTACACGATCTCGAGGACGAGGCCCGTGAGGTAACGGCTCTCGGGCACAGTCAGGAGCACGGGGTGATCGCGGCTCTGGCCCAGCCTGCCCAGCACGCGCACCGCGATCCCCGCATCCCCAGCGGCCTCGCGGCAGATGTCCTCGAAGAGCGCGGGGGGCACGTGGTGCGAGCACGAGAAGGTGGCGAGCACCCCGCCGGGCTCGAGGAGCCGGAGCCCCCGCAGGTTGATCTCCTTGTAACCGCGGGCCGCGGCCTCCACGGCCTCCTTCCTGCGCGTGAAGGGCGGCGGGTCCAGCACCACGAGGCCGAAGCGCTGCCGCCGCGACTCGAGCGCCCTGAGCTCGTCGAAGGCATTGCCCTGGCGAAGCTCGGCCCGCGCTTCGAGCCCATTGAGCGCGAGGTTCCTCCGCGCCCCGGCCAGCGCCTCGGCGGAGGAGTCCAGCAGGAGCGCCTCGCCGGCGCCGGCCTTGAGGGCCTGGCAGGCGAAAGCGCCCATGTAACAGAAGGCGTCGAGCACCCGGCGGCCTGGCGCCAGCGCGGCCACGATCCGGCGATTGTCTCGCTGGTCCAGGTAGAGGCCGGTTTTCTGGCCCGCGCCGAGGCTCACCGTGAAGCGGCACTCTCCCTCGACCACCATGACCTCCATGCCTCCCTCGCGCCGTGGCTCGAAGCCCTCGATGCGCGCCGCCGTCGGATCGTCGACGCGGCAGATCGGGCCCCGGGGGAAGAGGCGCCCGAGCGCCTCGGTGATCCAGGGCAGGGCCCGCTCCATGCCGAGGGTGAGCGGCTGGATGACGCTCGCCGGGCCGTAGCGGTCCACGACGAGGCCCGGAAGGCCGTCGGCCTCGCTCCAGCAGAGCCGGTAGGCCTCCGCGATGAGGCTCGCGGCCTGGCGGTACCCCAGCGCGGCCCGGAGCCGGCGGAGGAAGAAGGCGCCGTCCACGGGCTCGTCCCGGCGAGTGAGGAGGCGACAGGCGATGGCCGGGCGGGGGTTGTAGAAGCCCCGGCCCAGGAAGTGGCCATGGGCGTCCACCACGCTGACGGCCTCGCCGGCGGACCAGTCGCCTTTGAGATCGGCGATCTCCGTGCGGTACACCCACGGGTGGCCGGATCGCAGCCGCCGGTCGCTGCCAGGCTTCAGGACCAGCGTCGCCACTCAGTGTGACCTCCGTCCCTCCGCCCCCCACCCTAGCAGGATGCGGAAAGAGTCCGCGGGCTACAGCCGGCGCAGGACGACGACCATCAGCAGCGGGTGGCGGGCCCGGTCCAGCGTGAGGCGGGGCTTGAAGCCGTAGAACCACTCCGCCAGCTCGAAGCCGCCCGCCAGCGCCACGAGGCTTCGCAGCTCCTGCGGGAAGACCATCCGGGAGGCGTGGCGCTGGCGATAGACGTGGCGGCGGCCGTTCTCGTGCGCCTCCAGCTCCATGTCCTCGTAGAAGACCTGGGTGACCGGGTTCAGGTCCTTGAGCGCCTCGAAGGTGGCCCGCACGGTGGCCCCGCCGCGCCGCCGCGTCCACGCCCAGCGGCGGGCCGGGTCGGTCCACGAGGAGCACATGTAGCGGTCGAAGACGTAGAGTCCGCCCTTCCTCACCGCCCCGGCGACAGAGCGCAGGTGGGCCAGGATGGCCTCGTTGGTGAGGAGGTGGCCCTGCGAGTCCTGCATGCAGATGGCGGCGTCCACCGGCCGGGGGAGGCGGAAGCGCGTCATGTCGCCCACGTGGAGGCTCACGCTGAGCCCCTTCTTCCCGGCCCGCTCCCGGAGGAAGTCGATGTTCTGGGGGGAGAGGTCGAGCCCGCTCATCCGGTAC
>MGBV01000147.1:9623-9774 GCA_001788415.1 Candidatus Rokubacteria bacterium GWC2_70_16
GCCAGCCGGATGAGATGGGGCCCGGTGCCGCAGGCGATGTCGAGCACGGTCCGGATCGGCCGACGGGCGTAGCGGCGGAAGCAGTGGGCGAGGAACTCCACCTCCTGCTTCCGGTTCATGTCGAAGGCGATCTCGTAGTAGCGCGGGGCCG
>MGBV01000148.1 GCA_001788415.1 Candidatus Rokubacteria bacterium GWC2_70_16
TCCCCTCCCGCGCGTGCGCCCGGGGTGGCGGCCCGGTCGAAGTGGCGTGCGCCCCTGTGCTATCCTCGGGCCGATGTCCGCCCGCGAGGTACAGGCCTTCCTCAGGCACAGTCCTGTCTTCGCCTCGCTCCCCGCGCGAGAGATCGAAGCCCTGAGCGCCGTCGTCTCCGAGGACAGCTACCGTGCCCGCGACTACGTCTTCATGGAGGGCGATCCCTCGCTGGCGCTCTGCATCGTCAAGTCGGGGCGGGTCAAGATCGTGAGGCACTCGCGGGCGGGCAAGGACGTGGTGCTGGAGCTGCTGGGACCGGGCGAGCTCTTCGGCGGCGTCGCCGTGATCGAGAAACGCCCCTACCCCGCGAGCGCCCAGGTGACCGAGCCCAGCGTGGTCCTCAAGATCCCCGCCGAGGCCCTCACCGGCCTCTCGGAACGCTACCCGCCGGTGATCAGGGAGATGGCGCTCATGATCGGCCGCCGGCTGAGGTCCGCCCACGACTCGGTCAAGTCCCTCGCCGTGGATCCCGTGGAGGCGCGCCTGGCCGCCACGCTGGTCCGGCTCGGGGAGCGCGAGGGCACCAGGAGCCGGCAGGGGGTCACGCTCCCCTTCCACCTGACGCGACAGGGCCTGGCCGACATGACCGGCACCACCGTCGAGACCACCATCCGGGTCGTGAGCCGCTGGCACAAGGACGGGCTCATCCTCGACGACGGCGGCCGGCTCATCCTCACGGATCTCGAGGCACTCCGCGCGCTCGCCCAGGGCGAGGAGGCGTAGACCGTGCCGCGCCACCGGTAGCCCCGTGCCGCCGCTCATCCGCCGCTACATCAAGACGAGCTTTCTCTTCCTCCTGGCCGGGCTCCTGCTCGGCACCTACATCCTCGTCGGCGAGTTCGTGGTGGGCCGCTATCCCCCGAGGCTCGTGATCACCGCTCACGCGCACCTGCTCCTCGTGGGGTTCATGCTCATGGTGGTCATGGGAGTGGCCACGTGGATGTTCCCGCGCCCGGGCCGCGACGACACGCGCTACCGGCCCGAGCTGGCCGAGGCGGTGTACTGGATCATGACGGCCGGGACCCTGCTGCGCGCCGGCGGCGAAGTGTGGGCGGGCTTCTCGGGGGCCCCGCTCCTCAGGCTCGCCATCGCGCTGGGCGGGCTCGGCCAGCTGGCCGGAGCCGCGCTCTTCGTCCTGAACATGTGGTGGCGCGTGCGCAAGCCCTCGGCCGTTCCCGCGCCCGGCCGGTAGCCCGGCTTGTGCCCGGCTTCACCATCTATGATAGCCGTCATAGAGCGGCGTGGCCGGCTCGGGTAGCCTCGAGTGCGAGGAGGACTTTCCCATGCTGCACACCGCCCCGTTGACGCTCGATGTGCGCGAGATCCCGCCCAGGATCCGCCACCCGAAGATCTTCGAGACCTTCGACGCCCTGGCGGCCGGCCAGGCCTTCGTCCTGGTGAACGATCACGACCCCAAGCCGCTCTTCTACCAGTTCCAGGCCGAGCGCGCCGGGAGCTTCGGCTGGCGCTACCTGGAGGAGGGCCCCGAGGTCTGGCGCGTGGAGATCTCGAGAACGCTGCCCCCCATCACCGCGGAGCAAACCGTGGACGCGGTGTCGCGTCGCCACCCCGGCGCGCTCCCGGTCATGAAGGAGATGGGCATCAACCACTGCTGCGGCGGCCACCTGACGCTCCGCGAGGCCGCGGCCGCCGCGGGGGTCACCCTCGAGGCGCTGCTCGAGGCGCTCCGAAGGATCGAGGGCGCGCCGGCATGATCTCCGCCGACCTCACCGTCGCCAGCCTCCTGGACGATCACCCCCAACTCCTGGACGTGCTCGCCGAGTACCACCCGCACTTCAAGCAGCTCAGGAACACGCTCTTGCGCAAGGTCATGGCTCCGCGAGTCACCGTGGCGCAGGCCGCGCGCATCGCGGGGGTGCCGGTCGAGGAGATGCTCGGCATGCTCAGACGCGCGGCGGGCGAGGCGGCGGCGCCTGCCCCTCACGCCGCCGCCTCGCCGTCCCAGGGCGCTGACGGTGGCGAGTCCCCGAGGCCGCCGGCGCTCGCCGCGGTGCCGGAGGCCCAGCAGGTGCATCTCGACGTCCGCGAGGACATCGCCCGCGGCCAGGAGCCCTTCGCCCGCATCATGGCCGCCGTGAAGGGGCTCCGCGACGGCGAGGCCTTCGTGCTCCGGGCCCCCTTCGAGCCCATCCCGCTCTACGACGTGCTCGGCAAGCGCGGGCTCGCTCGCTGGACCGAGAGCCTTGGCCCCGGGGACTTCCGCGTCTGGTTCTACCGCGAGCCCGCGGCAAGCCGCTCGGAGGCGCCGGGAGCCGCAGGGGCGGCGGCCGACCGGAGCCACGTCGTGCGGCTCGACGTGCGGGGGCTCGAGCCGCCGCAGCCGATGGTGCGGGTCCTCGAGCAACTCGACGGGCTCGCCGCCGGCCAGGACCTCGAGGTGATCCACGACCGGCGCCCGCTCTTCCTCTACCCGCAGCTCGAGGAGCGTGGCTTCGCCCACGAGACCGACGAACCCGAGGCCGGCGTGGTCCGCATCCTGATCCGGCGCCGGGGCGTCGCGGGGTGATCCCGCCCCGACCGGCGGCCGGCGCGCCGGCCGCCACGCTGCCGCTGCGCTACATGGTTGCCGCCTCGGTGGCCTTCGTCCTGGCCGCGGCCGGCACCGTGTGGCTCGCCGCCCCGCTGGCGGGCCACTACTATCAGCCGAGGGTGGTGGCGCTCGTCCACACGGTCACGCTCGGGTGGATCACGCTCACCATCATGGGGGCCAGCTATCAGCTCATCCCCGTCGTGCTGGAGCGGCCCATCTGGAGCGAGCGGCTCGCGCGCTGGCAGTTCGTGATCCTCGCCGCCGGCATCGCCGGCATGATCGCCCACTTCTACATCGGGACCTGGCCCGGCCTGGCGCTGGCCGCGGGGGTCGTCGCCGCCGGCGCCGCATGCCACCTCATCAACGCGCTGGCCAGCCTCTGCGGCGTGAAGGTCTGGAGCTTCACCGCGCGCCTCCTGGCCGTGGCGCTGGCCGGGCTGGCGCTGACCGTGCTCTTCGGCCTCGGGCTGGCCGCGGACCGGATCTGGAAGTTCCTGCCCGGCGGCTTCTTCCCGACGCTGCACGCCCACTTCCACCTGGCGCTGCTCGGCTGGGTGGCCCCCATGGTCATGGGCGTGGGGGCGCGCGTGTACCCGATGTTCCTCCTGGCCCGCGATCCCGAAGGCTGGCCCGGCAGGCTGCAGCTCTGGGGCCTCTCCCTCGGCGGGGCCGCCGTCGTGCTCGGGCTCCTCGCCGTGCCGGTGCTCCTGATCCCGGGGGCGCTGGGCGTGGCAGCCGCAGGCGCCGGCCACCTGGCCTGGGTCTCGGAGATGGCGGCGAGCCGCAAGCGCCCGGCGCTGGACTGGGGGCTCCGCTGCGCGCTCACCGGCACGGCCTTCCTCATCCCGGCCGGAGCCATGGGGCTCGGCTTTGCCTTCGGCCTCCTGGGGGGGCCGCGGCTGGCCCTCGCCTACGGCGTGCTCGCCCTCGGCGGCTGGGTCTCCCTCACCATCGTCGGCATGCTCTTCAAGATCATCCCCTTTCTCGTGTGGTACCGGATCTACGGCCCGCTGGTGGGCAAGGCGCCTGTGCCGACCCTCGCGCAGCTGTCCTGGCCGCTCGGCGAGGCCCTGACGTACGGCCTCCTTGCCGTCGGGGTCGCGGCGCTGGCCGTGGCCGTGGGCATCGGAGATCCCCTCTGGGTCGGCACGGCCGGCACCGTCGTCACCCTCGGGGCGCTCGGCTTCGCGCTGTCCCTGGGCCGCGTGCTGAGGCATCTGGTACCGAGCGGCAGGAAGGACCCCTCCGTCACGACGTTCGGCCTCTCCGCCCTATGAGCCCCTTCCACCGCGCGCCCTTCATCGTGATCTGGGAGACGGCCCGCGCCATCAGCGGCGGCTCCGACGCGCGCCCCGAGGTCACCGAAGCGCAGGTGAGGCAGGCGCTGCGCACCGTGTTCGACCCGGAGCTGGGGATATCCGTGATCGAGCTCGGCCTCATCTACGGCATCGACATCAGGAACGGCGCCGTCAAGATCACCATGACGCTGACGACGCCGGGCTGCCCGATCCACGACGTCATGCCCGGGTGGGTGCGCGAGGCCGTGATGCCCATCCCGGGAGTCGAGCGGGTCGAGGTGGACATCACGTTCGACCCGCCGTGGACGCCGGACCGCATCAGCCTCCCCCCCTCCCGCTGAGCCCGGCCCCGGGCCCGCCGTGTGGATTCTTCTCCGTATGACCTGAATCATAGGCCGCGCCTCCGCCCCCGCCGTACTGTCTGGGCGTCAAACGCGGGGCGTCATCCATTCACACGGGAGGGCGAGGCATGGCGGACAAGGGCGGCTCGCAGGGCAAGGATCCTCAGGAGAAGGTCCCCCTGGCCCAGGTGTTCTTCGACAACATCTTCCTTCTGCTGGTGCTGGGCATTGTGGTCCCCACCGTCTTCTACACGATCTGGGGGCTCTTCGAGATCGCCAGCATCCCGCTCGCGAGATAGGAGGCACGCCATGAGCCTGCAGACGCTCCAGGGCGTGTGGTGGAAGAAGGTCGATGCCAGCGAGAAGATGTGGATCGGCATCGCGCTGGTCTGGTGCCTGATCCTCTTCGCGATGATGCCGCTCTGGCATCTCAAGGGCGGCCAGAACCCTTCCTTCAACACCTACCGCACCACTCCCGAGCAGTTCCTGCAGAAAGTCGAGGCCTTCGTCGCGGCCGGGCCCAAGGTCGGTGAGGAGAAGGGCCTTCCGGTGATCGCCCCCGACCCCAAGAACGAGGTCTACATGCTCGGACGCCTCTGGCAGTGGTACCCGGCGCTCAAGCTGAAGAAGGGAGAGACCTACCGCCTGCACCTCTCCTCCATGGATCTGGTCCACGGCTTCTCGCTCTTCCCCCTCAACCTGAACTTCATGGTTCTCCCGGGCTACGAGTACGTCCTGACCATCACCCCGACCACAACGGGCGAGGTCTTCGTGGTCTGCAACGAGTTCTGCGGGATCGGGCACCACCAGATGGTGGGCAAGATCACGGTCGAGTAGAGGAGGCCAGCATGGAAGCCGTCTTCAGAACCTGCGCCCAGACGGGCCTCAAGGTCCACAACCACGCCGAGCGCCTCATCAGGGTGAACGCCGTGGCCGGCGTCTTCTCCATCCTCTTCGGGGGCATCGCGGCGGTCCTGGTGCTCCTGACCCGGTGGCCGGCGGTCCATCTCCTGGACCCCGCCTCCTATTACCGGGCGCTGACCTTCCACGGCATCAACATGCTGATCTTCTGGATCATCTTCTTCGAGGTGGCGGTCCTGTACTTCGCGGGGCCCATCGTGCTGGGGAGCCGGCTGGCCTGGCCCAAGATCGGCTGGGTCTCCTTCTTCCTGATGGTGGCGGGCTCGCTCCTCATCGACATCGCCATCCTGCAGGGCCGGGCGGATGTGATGTTCACCTCCTACGCGCCCATGCAGGCCGCGTCCCACTTCTACCTCGGCTGGATCCTCTTCGCCGTCGGCGCGCTGGTCGCCGTCTGCAACTTCTTCGCGAGCCTCGTGGTCGCCCGCGCCGAGAAGACCTACACGGGCTCCATCCCGCTGGTGACCTTCGGCGCGGCCACGGCCGGCATCATCGCCGTCGTCACCCTGGCCCACGGCGCCATCATCTACATCCCCACCTGGCTCTGGTCGCTCGGGATCATCGAGAGGATCGACCCGGGCATCTACCGCCTGATCTGGTGGGCGCTGGGCCACTCCTCCCAGCAGATCAACGTGGCCGCCATGGTCACCATCTGGTACCTCCTGGCCACGCTCACCGTGGGCGCCACCCCCATCAACGAGAAGGTGTGCCGCTCGGCCTTCCTCCTCTACATCCTCTTCATCAACCTGGCCTCGGCCCACCACCTCCTGGTGGATCCCCAGCTGTCCCCCGCGTGGAAGATCTGGAACACCTCCTATGGCATGTACCTGGCGGTGCTCGCCAGCATGATCCACGGCATGACGGTGCCCGCCTCGGTGGAGGTGGCGCAGCGCAGGAAGGGGCTCACCAAGGGGCTCTTCGAGTGGCTCGCCAAGGCGCCCTGGGGGTCGCCGGGCTTCGCCGCCCTCGCGCTCTCCCTGGTCCTCTTCGGCTTCATCGGCGGCATCACCGGCGTCACCTTCGGCGCCGAGCAGGTCAACATCATCTCCCACAACACGCTCCGGATCACGGGCCACTTCCACGCGACCGTGGTGGCCGGCACCACGCTGGCCTTCATGGGGCTCACCTACTACGTGGTGCCGCTCATCTTCCGGCGCCATCTGATCTCCACGAAGCTCGCCACGGCGCAGA
>MGBV01000149.1:0-92 GCA_001788415.1 Candidatus Rokubacteria bacterium GWC2_70_16
CGATCCTCTCCGGCAACCGCCCCGAGTGGCTCTACGCCGACCTGGGCATTGCCGGGGCCGGCGGCGTCTCCTCGGGCATCTACCCCACGGAC
>MGBV01000149.1:104-6378 GCA_001788415.1 Candidatus Rokubacteria bacterium GWC2_70_16
GTCGAGTACCTCCTCCGCGACAGCCGCTCCCGCGCCGTGTTCGTCGAGGACGAGGAGCAGCTCGACAAGGTCCTGCAGGTGCGGGATCGGCTGCCCGATCTCCGCCACATCGTCATCTTCGACATGGAGGGGCTCGCCGGCTTCGGGGATCCCATGACCATGAGCCTCGAGCGCTGCTCGGCGCTGGGCGCCGAGCACGACCGGCTGAACCCGGGGGAGTGGGAGCGGCGCCTCGCCGAGCCCCAGCCGCAGGAGCTCGCCATTCTCGTCTACACCTCCGGCACCACCGGGCCTCCCAAGGGGGCCATGCTGAGCCACCGGAACCTCATCTTTCAGTGCGAGCACGGCACGCGGCTCCTGTCCACGCGTCCCGGCGACGAGCGCCTCTCCTTCCTCCCCCTCTGCCACGTCGCCGAGCGCGTCCTCGGCTCCTACTTCTCCATCTTCACACACACGATCATCAACTTCGCGGAGAGCCCGGACACGATCCCGGACGACATCCGCGAGGTGCAGCCGACGACCCTCGGCGGGGTGCCCCGCATCTGGGAGAAGTTCTACTCGGCCGTCACCCTCGCCATGGCCGACGCGACTCGCCTCGAGCGGTGGGCCTACCGCGCGGCGCTCGGCATCGGCCACCGCGTCGCCGTGCGGCGCCTGGCGGGCCGGCCGATCCCGCCCGGTCTCTGGCTGGGCTGGCGCGCCGCCGATGCGCTCGTGCTCAGGAACGTCAGGCGGATGATCGGCATCGACCGCTGCCGGTGGCTGGCCACGGGGGCCGCGCCGATCTCGCCGGACCTGATCCGCTGGTACCTCGCCCTCGGGGCCACCATGCTCGAGGTGTATGGCCAGACCGAGAACACCGGGCTCGCCACCTGGACGCCGCCGGACGGGATCCGGCCCGGGACGGTGGGGCGGCCCGTGCCCTACGGCGAGGTTGCGATCTCGCCGGCCGGGGAGATCCTGCTCCGCGGAGAGCATGTCTTCATGGGCTACCTGAACCAGGCCGAGAAGACCGCCGAGGCCATCGATGCGGACGGCTGGCTCCACACGGGCGACGTGGGGGAGATCGACGCGCAGGGCTACGTCCGGGTCACCGACCGGATGAAGGACATCATCATCACGGCGGGCGGCAAGAACATCACGCCCTCCGGGATCGAGAACGAGCTCAAGTTCAGCCCCTACATCTCCGATGCCGTCGTCATCGGCGACCGCCGGAAGTACCTGACGTGCCTCGTGATGATCGACCACGACAACGTCGCGAAGTTCGCCCAGGACCACGACGTGCCGTACACCAATTTCGCGAGCCTCACGCGGGCCACACCCGTGGTGGATCTCATCGCGGGTGAGATCGAGAAGGTGAACCGGAAGCTCGCCCGCGTCGAGACCATCAAGCGATTCCGTCTCATCGAGCGCCAGCTGGACCCCGAGGACGAGGAGCTGACGCCGACCATGAAGCTGAAGCGGAAGCTGGTCAACCAGAAGTACAGGGACGTGATCGAGTCCATGTACGCGGAGGGCTGAGGCCACGAGGCCTCGAGGCCGGTGCCCGGCGGCGCCTGCAGCGCGCCCCGGAGGAGGAGGGACGACGATGACGAGACGGATCCTCTCGGCAGCGTTCGCGGCGGTCACTGCCCTGGCAGGCGCGGGAGCCGCCCCCGTGGCCGCCCTGCAGGGTGTCACCGACACGGAGGTGGTGATCGGGACCCACCAGGACCTGAGCGGCCCCATCGCCTCCTGGGGTGTCCCCGTCCGGAACGGCATGCAGCTCGCCGCGGACGAGGTCAACGCCGCGGGGGGCGTCCACGGCCGCAAGTTCCGGCTGATCGTCGAGGACTCGGGCTACGACCCGAAGAAGGCGGTCCTCGCGACCCAGAAGCTGCTCTCGCGCGACAGCATCTTCATCATGGCCGGCGCCATGGGCACGCCCACGGTGCTGGCCACCATGCCGCTGGTGCTCCAGAAGGGCCTGCCGCACGTCTTCCCCCTCACGGCAGCGACGCAGATGTACGAGCCGCACGACAAGCTGAAGTTCGCCCTGTTCACCCCGTACAACTACGTCATGCGCGTGGCCACCAAGTGGCTCGTGGAGACCAAGGGCAAGAAGGCCGTGTGCATCATGCACCAGGACGACGAGTTCGGCCTCAACGTCAAGCGGGGCGTGGAGGACCAGCTCCAGGCGATGAAGATGGAGCTCGTGTCGACGACGACCTACAAGCGCGGTGCCACCGACTTCTCCAGCCAGATCGCCAAGCTGCGTGCCGACAAGTGCGACCTCGTCGCCCTCGGGACCGTCATCCGCGAGACGATCGGGGCGTTCGCCGAGGCCAGGAAGCTCGGCTGGCAGGTGGACATGGTGGGGAGCAACGCCGCCTACGCCCCCGAGGTTGCCGCGCTGGGGAAGGCGGTCGTCGAGGGGTTCTACGCCGGCGGGCAGACGCCGATCCCCTACTACGACACCGCCTCCCCCCCGGTGAAGAAGTGGATGGACGCGTACAAGGCGAAGTTCGGGACCGACGCGAACATCCAGTCGGTGGCCGGGTACAACGTCATCATGACCACGGCCGAGGGGCTCCGGAACGCAGGCCGCACCCTCACGGCCGACAGCTTCGTCGCCGGCCTCGAGCGGATCAAGGACTTGAAGGACATCTTCGGCAGCGCGCTCACGTCCTTCTCCAAGGACAACCACCTGGCGGCGAAGAGCGCCTTCATCGCCCAGATCAAGGGCGGGCGCTGGGTCACCCTGACGGAGTACCTCGACTACTGATCCGGTCCCTCCCGCGGCGGGTGCCGGCCAGCGGCCCGGGCGGCCTCATCACCGCCCGGGCCGTTTGCCTTCCCCGGGGCCTTCGGCTACACTCCGCGCACAGCCGTGCCATCACATCACTCGGCCGCTCGCGCCTGAGGTCTCGTGCTCCACAGCGTCCTGATCGCGAATCGCGGGGAAATCGCCAGGCGGATCATCCGGGGGTGTCGGACCCTCGGCGTCCGCGCGGTGGCCGTCTACTCGGAGGCCGATGCCGGCTGGCCGCACGTGGCCGAGGCCGACGAGGCGATCCCCATCGGCCCGGCGCCCGCGCGCGACAGCTACCTCGCCCCCGAGCGGGTCCTGGAGGCCGCCCGCGCCGCGCGAGTCGAGGCCATCCACCCCGGCTACGGCTTCCTCTCGGAGAACTGGCGCTTCGCCAAGGCGTGCGAGGACGCGGGCTTCGTCTTCGTGGGCCCGCCGTGGCGGGTCATCCAGCAGATGGGCGACAAGATCCAGGCGCGCTGGCTCATGGCCGCGGCGGGGGTCCCCGTGGTGCCCGGCAGCGACGGGGCGCTCGAGACGCTCGAGCGCGCGACGGAGGTCGCCTGGCAGATCGGCTATCCCGTGATGCTGAAGGCCGCTGCCGGCGGCGGGGGCATCGGGATGGTGCGCGTCGCGGAGGCCTCCGGCCTGGCGGCCGCCTTCGCCACGGCGCAGCGTCGGGCCCAGGCCGCCTTCGGGTCGGCCGCCCTCTTCGTGGAGCGCTACCTCGAGAGGCCGCGGCACATCGAGGTGCAGGTGTTCGGGGACCGGGACGGCCATGTCGTCCACCTCCACGAGCGCGAGTGCTCCATCCAGCGCCGCCACCAGAAGCTCATCGAGGAGAGCCCCGCGCCGGGGCTCGATGCCGCGTTGAAGGAGCGCCTCACCGCGGCCGCCGTGGCCGGCGCGCGCTCGGTGGGGTACGTCAACGCCGGCACCATGGAGTTCATCGTCCAGGGGCAGGAGCTCTACTTCCTGGAGATGAACACGCGGCTCCAGGTGGAGCATCCCGTGACCGAGGAGGTGACCGGGCTCGACCTGGTCTCGGCCCAGCTCCGGGTGGCGGCCGGCGAGCTCTTGCCGTGGGCGCAGGAGGACATCCCGCAGCGCGGCGCCGCCATAGAGTGCCGGATCTACGCCGAGGACCCGGCCCGGGGCTTCATGCCCTCGCCCGGGCGGATTGCCCGCCTGGTCCTCCCCGCGGGGCCGGGAGTCAGGCTCGAGTGCGGGGTCGCCGAAGGGGTCGAGGTTTCGGTACACTACGATCCGTTGCTGGCCAAGCTGATCGCCTGGGGTTCCACGCGGGAGGAGGCGCGCTCCCGCATGGAGGCCGCCCTCGGCGCCGTCGTCGTCGAGGGGGTCGCCACCGTGATCCCGTTTCACCGGCGGGTGCTCCAGAGCGCTGCGTTCCGGGAAGGCAGGGTCCACACACAGATGGTCGAGGAAGGAGCGTTCAATGGCTGAGGACGTCAAGGCGCACATCACGGGGGTGGTCTTCCAGATCACGACCAAGGCCGGCGATGTGGTGGCAACCGGCGATCCGGTCATCGTGCTGGAGTCCATGAAGATGGAGATCCCCGTGGAGGCCCCCCGCGCGGGCACGGTGAGGGAGATCAGGGTGGCGGAGGGGCAGACCGTCCAGGAGGGGGACACGGTCGCGGTGCTGGACTGAGGAGGCGGCCATGAGTCTCGACATGAAGGGATAAGACCCCATGGGAATGAAGGAGCTGGTGGACGATCTCAAGGCGCGCCGGCAGCGCGCGCTGGGCATGGGCGGGCCCGAGGCCATCGCCCGGCAGCACGCCGACGGGAAGCTGACGGTCCGGGAGCGAGTCGACCGCCTGTTCGACCCCGGCTCGTTCAGCGAGATCGGCCTCCTGGCGACGCATGCCAACATCTCGCCGGCCATGCGCGGCAAGGAGACGCCTGCCGATGGCGTCGTGACGGGCTTCGGCAAGATCAACGGCCGCCTGGCATCCGTCATCGCGTACGACTTCACGGTGATGGCGGGCTCCATGGGGCGCACCGCGGAGGTCAAGTGCAATCGCGCCCGGGAGATCGCGCTGACCAAGCGCATGCCGATGGTCTGGCTCATCGACTCGGCGGGGGCGCGCATCCAGGAGGCCATCGGCTCGACCTTCGCCCAGTCGGGCTTCCTGTTCCGGGAGGAATCCATCATGTCCGGGGTCATCCCCATGGTGGTCGCCATGATGGGCCCGGGCGCCGCCGGCACGGCCTACATCCCGGCGCTCTCGGACTTCGTCCTCATGGTGAAGGGGACGAGCCACATGGCGCTGGGCGGTCCACCGCTCGTCAAGGCCGTCGTGGGCGAGGACATCACCCCGGAGGAGCTCGGAGGCTCCAAGGTGCACACCGAGATCTCCGGCGTGGCGGACCTGGAGGTGGCGGACGACGCGGCGTGCATCGACGCGGTCAAGGAGTACCTCTCCTTCTTCCCCTCGTCGAACCTCGAGCAACCGCCCGTGTTGGCCTGCGACGACCCCCCGGACCGGATGGACGAGGCGCTGCTGAGCATCGTGCCCGACAGCGCCCGCCGCGCCTACGACATGAAGACGGTCATCGCGCACGTCGTGGACGGCGGCCGCGTCTTCGAGATCAAGCCCGCGTGGGCCCGGAACCTCATCACCGCCCTGGCCCGCATGGGCGGCCGCCCCGTGGGGATCGTGGCCAACCAGCCCATGGTGCTGGGCGGGGCGCTGGACGTGGATTCGGCCGACAAGGCCGCGCGCTTCATCATGCTCTGCGACGCCTTCCACATCCCGCTGCTGTTCCTGCAGGACGTGCCGGGGTTCCTGGTGGGCTCCAAGGTGGAGCGGCAGGGCATCATCCGGCACGGGGCCAAGATGCTCTACGCGGTGAGCGAGGCCACCGTGCCCAAGGTCACCGTCGTGTTGCGGAAGGCGTACGGCGCGGGCTACTTCGTCATGTGCGGCAAGGCCTACGAGCCGGACCTCATCGTGGCCTGGCCCACGGCCGAGATCTCCGTGATGGGGCCCGAGGGCGGGACCAACATCATCTTCCGGAAGGAGATCGCGGCCGCGGCGGATCCCGACGAGGAGCGCGCCCGGCGGGTCGAGGACTTCCGGAAGCTGATCAACCCGTACATCGCGGCCGGCGGGGCGTTCATCGACGACGTGATCGACCCGCGGGAGACCCGGCCCGTGATCATCCGGGCGCTGGAGATGGCGCGGACGAAGCAGGTGCAGCGCCCCTGGAAGAAGCACGGGGTCATGCCCGTCTGACGCCCGGCCTCCGGTCCGGGCCCATCTGCGGGCGAGGGCGCCGTACCTCCGCAGATGGACCCGGATCCGCCGGGGTGGGGAGGAGCGGGGCCGGGGGCGGAGGCGGGTTCAGATGCGAGGCGGCGCCCGACGGCCGCGCGCGAGGCGTACTCCGCTTGGCGAGCCGAGCCGGAGGCGAGGCGAGCGGATCCGGAGATCCGGGCGAGCGTGAGCGAGCCACGTT
>MGBV01000149.1:6422-13061 GCA_001788415.1 Candidatus Rokubacteria bacterium GWC2_70_16
CGCGAGGCGTACTCCGCTTGGCGAGCCGAGCCGGAGGCGAGGCGAGCGGATCCGGAGATCCGGGCGAGCGTGAGCGAGCCACGTTGAGCGTGCGGCCGAGGGCGCCAACGAAGCAGATGGACCCGGATCCGCCCCCGGCGGTCAGTTCTCGACGAAGGCGCGGAGGGCGCGGCCGCGGAGCGGGTGCCGGAGCTTGCGCAGCGCCTTGGTCTCGATCTGGCGGATGCGCTCGCGCGTCACCGAGAAGCGCCGGCCGACCTCCTCCAGGGTGTGCTCCCCTTCCTCGCCGATGCCGAAGCGCAGCCGCAGGATCTCCTTCTCCTTGGGCGAGAGCGTGGACAGCGCCCGCTCCACCTGGGTGGTGAGGTCCTGGGTGATGAGCGTCTCGTTGGGCGACTCGGCCGTCTTGTCCTCGAGGAAGTCGCCCAGGTCCGAGTCCTCGCCGATGGGCGTCTCCAGCGACAGCGGCTTGCGCGAGGACTCGAGGATCAGCCGCACCTTCCGGGCGGGCACCCCGGTGCGCCGCGCCAGCTCCTCCGGCGTCGGCTCGCGCCCCATCTCGTTGACGAGCATCCGGTTCACGCGCGAGATCCGGTTCAGCGTCTCGACCATGTGGACCGGGATGCGGATGGTGCGCGAGTGGTCGGCGATGGCTCGCGTGATCGCCTGACGGATCCACCACGTGGCGTACGTGGAGAACTTGAACCCCCGGCGGTACTGGAAGCGGTCCACGGCCTTCATGAGGCCGATGTTGCCCTCCTGGACCAGGTCCAGCAGCCCCAGCTCGCTGCCCAGGTAGCGCTTGGCAACGGAGACCACGAGGCGGAGGTTCGCCTCCATCAGCTCCTTCTTGGCCTGGCGCACGACCCGATCGTGCTTCTCGATGACCGAGAGCGCCGCCATCAGGGGCTTCCGTCGGAGACCGACCTGCGTCTCCAGGGCGCGTAGCTCCTTGCCGGTGCGCAGGTCGCGCATCTGCTCGACCAGGCGGCGGCTGTCGGCCACGATCTCGTCCACGAGCGCGGGCCGGAGCGGCAGTTTCTCGACGAGGCCCCGCATGGCCGCGCGGTTCTCGGCGATCCACTTGTTGTAGTTGGCGCGGGTGGCGCTCGACCGGCGCTTGTCGGCGAGCGCCTCCTGGAGCCGCTGGATCTCCCGCTCCAGCCGGCGGATGCGGCCGAAGGTGGCGACGATGGGCTTGAGCTGCTCGGGCTCAGGCTCGCCGCCGTCGGGCAGCAGGATGAGGTCGTCCAGCGGGAAGTCCCCGCGGCGGACACGGTCCATCAGGGTCAGCAGCCTGTCCACGGCCATGGGGACCTCGCCCAGGGCCCCGCGGAGCTGGACCTGCCCGGCCTCGATGCGCCTGCCGAGAGCCACTTCCTTCTCGGCGTTCAGCAGGGGGACCTTGCCGATCTCCTTGAGGTAGATGCGGACCGGATCTTCGCCCTCGGGGGCGGAGGGCTGCAGCGCCGCCTCAGACAGGGCGGGCGCCCCGTCCAGGCTCACCGGTGCCTCGGGGGACTCGGCCTCGACGCCGAGATCCACCTCAGCCGCCACGGGGGTGGGGGCCCGACGCGCCCTGGCACCGGGGGTCGGCCTCTCCGCCCAAGTGCCGGTCATCCCTGCATTTGTCGAGCTTTCGCTCTCTCGAAATGTCATCGTCTGCCTCGTCTCCTGGAGTCTGGGATCCAGCCGGTGACCCGAAAGCGGTCACATTCCCGCAACACTTTAGAGGGCGCCGAGCCCCTCGCCGTTTCAGGCGAGCTCCCTCGGGACAAGCGCCCCGCCCTGACGGCGGGGTGGGTCCGGGCAGCCCCCGTTTATCGTAGACGCTCCCGTTCGCCGGCCTATTCGGCCCCGGGGCCCCCCGGCCGGGGGCCGGTCTGCTATGATGCCGCCTTCGGAGGCAGTCATGCAGACAGAGGTCATCGGGATCGGCTCCGGGCCCTGCTGGACGGGCGGCTGGCCGCGGCAGCCGCGCTACTCGGCGGGTTCCAGGGTGACGTCGAAGGCCACGCCCACCTCATCCCGGACGGTGAGGAAGAGCCTCCGGGGCGGCGTGATGCCGAAGTCGGTCATCCTGAGGCGGGACTCGCCGCGCACCCAGAGCCGGTCGCTCCGGAAGCGCACGCGACCGGGCACCGTCATGGCGCGCTCCACTCCGCGGATGGCCATGAGCCCCTTGATGGCCAGGAGCACGTCGGCCGTCTCGGTGATGGAGTTGAACGACGGCTCGACGGCCTGGACGACGAACCGGATCTCGGGATGGGCCTGCACGTCCAGCGCTTTCCACATGTCGCGGTCCCGCCCGTCCATGCCTGTGCGCAGCGCCGCGGCGTTGACGCGGAGTGTCCCCGTCACGGCCTGCCGGAGATCGGCGGGATCGGCGTGGAACTCGCCGCCCAGGTCCTCCGTGCGCCCGGTGAAGTCTCCGAGAGGGAAGGAGGCGGAGAGCCACACCTGGCTTTTCCCCGCGGCGGGAGTCCAGCGGCGGGGCTCGGCCTGGGCGGAGGCGGCCGCGAGGAGAAGCCCCAGGCAGAAGAGGCCGATCCGCAGAGACATGTGGGTGGGATATCACGCCCCCGGGCCGGGGGTCAACGGCTCCGCGGGGAAAAACGTTTGACACCGGGCGCAGTCGGGCCGTATCGTCAAAAGGCCCGATGCGACGAGAGGTTCCGCCTTTGCCCGGAGGACCCTGTTGAGCACCCCCGCTCCGAGCGCTTCCTACAGCCTGACCGTCCGCCTGGAGATCCGGAACAGGCCGGGCATGCTCGGCAACGTCACCTCCGCCATCGGCCGGGCCGGTGGGGACATCGGCGCCGTGGACCTCGTGGAGACGACGGGCAACCGGGTGGTGCGCGACATCACCATCAAGGCCAGTGACAGCCGCCACGGGCAGGAGATCATCGGCAGCCTCAAGGGGATCGCCGGGGTCAAGGTCGCCAACATCTCGGACCGGACCTTCCTCATGCATCAGGGCGGCAAGATCGAGATCACGAGCAAGGTGCCGATCCGGACGCGCGATGACCTCTCCATGGCCTACACCCCGGGCGTGGCCCGGGTGTGTCTGGCCATCCACGAGGACCCGAGCCGCGCGTTCACGCTGACCATGAAGCGCAACATGGTCGCCGTCGTCACGGACGGCACGGCGGTCCTCGGCCTCGGCGACATCGGGCCGGAGGCGGCGCTGCCGGTGATGGAAGGCAAGGCCATGCTCTTCAAGGAGCTGGCCGGCGTGGACGCCTTCCCCATCTGCCTCGGCACGAAGGACCCGGACAAGATCGTGGAGACCGTGAAGCTCCTGGCGCCGTCCTTCGGCGGCGTCAACCTGGAGGACATCGCCGCGCCCCGCTGCTTCGAGGTCGAGGACCGGCTGCGGAAGGAGCTGGACATCCCCGTGTTCCACGACGATCAGCACGGCACGGCCGTGGTGGTGCTGGCGGCGCTGCTCAACGCGCTCAAGATCGTCAAGAAGGATCCCCGGCGCCTCCGGGTAGTGGTCTCCGGCGTCGGCGCCGCCGGCACCGCGGCCATCAAGATCCTCCTGGCCCTGGGCATCCGCCACCTCGTCGGCGTGGACGAGCACGGGACCATCTACCGCGGCCGCCCCGTGGGGCTGGACTTCATGAAGCGCTGGGTGGCCGAGGCGACCAACCCGCAGAACCTCAAGGGGAGGATGTCGGAGGCCATCGAGGGCGCGGACGTCTTCATCGGGCTCTCCGTGCCCGGGGTGCTCACGGTGCGGGACGTCAAGCGCATGGCCAGGAACGCCATCGTGTTTGCCATGGCCAACCCCGTGCCCGAGATCCAGCCCGAGGAGGCGGAGCGGCATGTTCGGGTGCTGGCCACGGGGCGCTCGGACTACCCGAACCAGATCAACAACGTCCTCTGCTTCCCCGGCTTCTT
The DNA here is from genome assembly GCA_001788415.1 of Candidatus Rokubacteria bacterium GWC2_70_16. Classification (GTDB taxonomy): domain Bacteria; phylum Methylomirabilota; class Methylomirabilia; order Rokubacteriales; family CSP1-6; genus UBA12499. Next base: position 10,329 of record MGBV01000149.1, read on the forward strand.
CCGCGGGCTCCTCGACTCGCGGGCCCGGAGCGTCAACGACGAGATGAAGATCGCCGCGGCCCACGCTATCGCCGCCTGCGTCGGCAAGGACGAGCTCGGCCCCGAGTACATCATCCCGAGCGTGTTCAACAAGAAGGTGGCCCCCGCCGTCGCCCGGGAAGTCGTCCGGGCCGCTCAGCGGACCGGCGTGGCGCACCGGCGCCGCGGCGCCGACACGCAGTTCTGGTTCTAGGCGGCCTGGCCCGTGTTCGCGGCACCCGCCTGGTCAGTGGTCATCCCGGCCTACAACGAGGCCGCGCGCCTGCCCGCCTACCTCAAGGAGGTGGTGGCCTACTTCGACGGCCGGGACCAGCCCTACGAGGTCCTGGTGGTGGACGACGGCAGCCGCGACGCCACCGGCGCCCTGGTCCGCGAGCTGGCCGGCGTCCACGCCTGCGTGCGGCTCCACGCGCTGCCGGCCAATCGCGGGAAAGGCTTCGCGGTGCGGACCGGGATGATGGCCGCCAGGGGCGCGCTCAGACTCATGGCGGATGCCGATGGCGCCACGCCCATCGTGGAGGTTAAGCGGCTGGAGGCCGCGATCCAGGCCGGGGCGGATCTGGCCGTCGGGTCGCGCGCGCTGCCCGATCCCTCGGTGGTGGTGCGGGCGCGAGCCCACCGGACGCTGGCGGGCCAGGTGTTCAGTCGCCTCGTCCGCGCCCTCGGCGTCTCCGGCGTGGTGGACACCCAGTGCGGCTTCAAGCTGTTCCGCGCGGCGGTGGCGGACGACCTCTTCCCGGCGCTCCGCACCGACGGCTTCGGCTTCGACGTCGAGCTGGTGCTGCTGGCCCAGCACCGGGGGTACCGGATCGCCGAGGTCCCGATCAACTGGACCGACCAGCCCGGATCCAAGGTCGGGGTGCTCAAGGACGGTCCGCGCATGCTGGCGCAGATCGTGGCCGCCTGCCTCCGGCTCGCGCGCTCCCGCAACCCAAGGAGGGAGGCGTGATCGCCCGCCGCGCCCTCGAGATCGAGCCATTCCTCGCGGTGGAGGTGTTCCAGAAGGCCCAGGAGCTGGAGCGCCAGGGGGTCGACGTCATCCACCTCGAGTACGGCGAGCCGGACTTCGACACCCCTCCGGTGATCCGCGAGGCCGCGGAGAAGGCGCTCAAGGACGGCCGCACCCGCTACGTCCACACCCAGGGGATCCTGCCTCTCCGCGAGGCCATCGCGGAGCACTACCACGAGCGCTACGGCGTGAGCGTCTCGCCTGAGCAGATCCTGGTCACGGCCGGCACCTCGCCGGCCATGCTCCTGCTGTTCATGTCGCTGCTGGAGCGCGGCGACCAGGTGCTGCTGTCCGACCCGCACTACGCCTGCTATCCCAAGTTCGTGAAGTACGCCGACGGGGAGCCGCTCTACCTGCCCGTCGAGGAGGACGACGGGTTCCAGCTCCAGCCAGGGGCGGTGCGGGAGGCGCTCACCCCGCGCACCCGGGCCATCCTGATCAACTCACCCGCCAATCCCACGGGCACGGTGCTCTCGACCGAGCGCATGGAGGCCCTGGCCGGTCTCGGCCCCTGGATCGTCTCCGACGAGATCTATCACGGGCTGACCTACGAGGGCCCGGAGCACTCGATCCTGGAGTTCACCGAGCATGCCTTCGTGCTGAACGGCTTCTCCAAGGCCTACGCCATGACCGGGTGGCGGCTCGGCTACCTGATCGCGCCGCGCGAGTTCATCCGCCCGCTGACGGCGGCTCACGGCAACTTCTTCATCTCGACCAACGAGTTCGTCCAGTGGGCGGCGCTGGCCGCGCTCAAGGAGGCGGGGGAGGATGCCGCGCGCATGCGCCGCGTCTTCGACGAGCGCCGCCGCGCCATGGTGGCCGGGCTCAGGCGCATCGGCCTCGGCGTGGGCGCGCCGCCGACGGGGGCGTTCTACGTCCTCGCCAACGCCAGGGCGTACACGGACGACTCCCTGGCCTTCGCGTTCGAGATCCTCCGCGAGGCGCATGTGGCGCTCACCCCCGGCATCGACTTCGGACGCAACGCCGAGGGATACCTGCGCTTCTGCTACGCCAACGCGCTGCCGCGCATCGAGGAGGCGCTCGGGCGCATCGGGCGCTTCCTGGATGGGCGCCGCCGGTGAGCCAGAGGCCGTGCGCGATGTGCGAGCAGGTCGCGGGCGAGGGCGACCACTTCATCGCCGACCTCGCCGTCTCCCGCGCGTACCTCAACCGGGACCAGTACTTCCCCGGCTGGGTCTTCGTCATCCTCCGCCGCCACGCCGAGGAGCTCTACGATCTCACCGCCGGCGAGCGGGCCGCGCTCATCGAGGACGTGACGGACATGGCCCGGGCGCTGGCCGCCGTGTACCGGCCCGTGAAGCTGAACTACGAGCTGCTGGGCAACCAGGTCCCGCACATCCACTGGCACCTGGTCCCGCGCCTGGCCGGCGACCCGGACCCGCGCTGGCCCGTGTGGCGCGTCCCGCACGACCCGGCCCCGCTCCCCCCGGGGCCGCTCCGCGACCGCCTGGAGATGGTGCGACGAGCGCTGGCGGCTCCGCGCTAGCCCCCCGGCCCGCCCGGCCGTCCGGGGGCCCGGGCTGAGGCGTATGGACCCGGGCTATGCCGCCGTCCACGCCGGGGAGGACCGGGCGCACTGGTGGTTCCTCGGCCGGCGGACGGTCATCCTTGCCGAGATGGCCCGCTGGCTGCCCGCAGGGGGGCTGCGGCTGGCCGAGCTCGGC
>MGBV01000149.1:13078-14690 GCA_001788415.1 Candidatus Rokubacteria bacterium GWC2_70_16
CGGCGCTGCTCCGGGCCGCCGCCGCTCGGGGGCTTCCGGTCCTGGCCGGCGCGCTGCCCGACCGCATCCCTCTCGAGGCCGGGACACTCGACGCCGCGGGCCTCTTCGACGTGCTCGAGCACCTGGACGATGACGGCGTGGCGCTGGAGCGCGTCCGCACGCTGCTAGCGCCGGGAGGGTTCCTCTTCGTGACGGTGCCCGCGTATCCGTGGCTCTGGAGTCGCCACGACGAGATCCTCGGCCACCGCCGCCGCTACACCGCGCGGAGGCTGCGCCTCGTGGCGGAAGGGGCGGGCTTCGAGGTGGAGCGCCTCACCTACTTCAACTCCCTCCTGGCCGCGCCCATCGTCCTCGCCCGGCTCCTCCGCCGTCTCACGGGGCGCCAGGCCCACGACCTCAGCCGCCCGCCCGCTCCGGTCAATCGCCTGCTGGCGGGGTGCTTCGCCTTCGAGGCGCGGCTCCTCCGCTGGACCTCCTCGCCCTTCGGGATCTCGCTCCTGATGGTGGCGCGGCGCCCCGCATGAGCCGGCGCGACGGCGTGCTGCTGGCGCTGCTGCTCCTCTTCCTCGCCGCGGTCACGGCGGCATGGGTGATGCTCGACCGCCGTCCGCCGGAGTGGGATCACGCCAACCACCTCGAGCGCGCCGTCGCCTGCCACCGCATCCTCGCCGAGCCCGGGCGCGACCGGGCGGGGGAGATCATCGCGATGTCGAGCTTCTACCCGCCGGTGGTCGCCTGCGCGGCGGGACTGCTCTACTTCCTCTTCGCCATCGTGCCGCTCACGGCCCAGGCGGTCATATGGGGTTTCCTCGCCGTCGGGACGCTCGCGGTCTACGGGATCGGGCGGCGGCTGCTCGACGCCGAGGCCGGTCTGGTGGCCGCCTTCCTGCTCGGGATGGCGCCCTTCGTCGTCTTCTCGCTCACCAACTTCCAGCTCGACCTGCCGCTGGCGGCCATGGTGGCGGTCACCCTCTACGCCCTCGTGCGCGCCGAGGGGTTTTCGCGGCTGGGGTGGTCAGTGCTGACGGGGGTGGCGCTGGGGCTCGGGATGCTGACCAAGCCTCCCTTCGCGGCCTACGTCCTCCCGCCGCTGGCCTGGTGCGCCTGGGGCGCCTTCCGCGCCCCGGACCGCGGGCCGCGGCTCCGCCGGCTGCTCCTCGCCCTCGGTATCGGGCTCGTCATCGCGCTGCCCTGGTACGGTCCACGGCTCGTCGGCCTGCCCATGCAGATCCTCAACCGTTCCTTCAAGCAGGCGGCGGAGTCGGGGCATGCCCCTGCGCTCACCACGGGGTCGCTGCTCTACTATCCGCGCGTGTTCCAGCCCCAGTTCGGCCTCCTGGCGGCTCCGCTGGCGGCCTGCGGGCTCTGGGCGCTCCGCCGCATGCCGCGCGCCCGCGGCCTCCTCTGGTCGGCCATGCTGCCACTCGTCGTCTTCCTCCTGATCCAGAACAAGAACCTGCGGTACACGCTGCCGCTCCTTCCTGCCGCCGCGCTCGCGGCCGCGGCGGGGCTCCAGCGGCTGGCCCCGGCGTGGCGGCGCGGGCTCACGTGGAGCTGCCTCCTGCTCGGGGTCGTGCAGGTCTCCTCCGCCGCCTTCGCGCTGCCGCCGCCT
>MGBV01000149.1:14716-35385 GCA_001788415.1 Candidatus Rokubacteria bacterium GWC2_70_16
GCTGGAGGCGATTCTGCGCGCCGCCGGCGGCCGACCGGCCAGGGTGGCCGTCGTGCCCAATGACAACTACTTCTCGCTCTCGAACTTCCGCTACGCTGCGGTCCGCGAGCGACTGCCGCTGACGCTGACACGCGCCTGGGACGGCTCCCCCCTCGGCGTCCAGTTCGTGATCCTCAAGACCGGGGATCAGGGACCGGACTTCGCGTCTGAGAAGCCCGACCGCATCATGGCCGCCTTCGGCGGCGGCGACCCGTGGCTGGCGGCGGCCTTCCCCGTGATCACCGAGTTCCCGCTGCCGGACGGCAGCCGCGGAATGGTCAGGATGAGGCGGCTCCTGCCCGTGGCGGGGCTCCGCGCCGAGGAGGTGGCGCGGCGGCTGCATCAATCAGCAGCCGGTTTCCTCGGCGACCACGCCCGCGAGGTGCTGGGCCTCACGGTGTCGCTCGAGTACCGGCCGGAGGCGCTCCTCCGCGGAGAGGTGGATCGGCTCGTCATCGAGGCCGACTCGGCGCTCGTGGGCGAGTTCGCCCGGAACCGCCCGGCGCTCCGGCTGCGCAATATCCGGCTGTCGCTGGCGGGCCTTCTCTTCCATCCCCAGCGCCTCGTCGACACCGGGCGGATCGAGATGCTGGACCTCGAAGGGCTGAGCGCCGAGCGGCTGACCGTGACCGAGAGCGATCTGCTCCACTTTCTCCGGGCGCAGAAGCGCTTCAACCGCGTCGACCTGCGACTGGGGGACGGGTCGGCCGATGTCAGGCTCGGCTGGGCGGGGCCCACCCTCTCGGCCCGCGTGCGTCTCTCCCCTGGCCTGGACGGGAGCCCCTTCGGGCTCCGGGCCGAGGCCCTGCGCGTGGCAGGCATGGGGGTGCCAGGACCACTGGTGGGCTGGGTGATGCGCCATCTGGATCCCGCCCCGCGTCTCAGGCGTCTGCCCGTCAAGGTCTTGCTGGCGCCCGTGAGTATCCTCCCCGGGCGCATCGAGGTGGGTTCATCGGAGGGCCCCGCCGGGAGCCCTCCGCAGGAGCGGAGGGGATGATGGCGGAAGCCGATCGAGAGAAGAAGGCAAGGGCCCGGGGCATCCTGAGCAGGCTCGACGCGGCCTATCCGGACGCAGGCATCGAGCTGCGCTGGAGCACCCCGCTGGAGCTCCTGGTGGCGACCATCCTCTCGGCCCAGTGCACTGACGAGCGCGTCAACCAGGTGACGGCGTCGCTGTTCAAGCGCTACCGGGCGGCGAGGGACTGGGCCCGTGTGGAGCCCGGGGCCCTGGAGCGCGAGATCTTCTCCACCGGCTTCTACAAGGCCAAGGCCAGGGCCATCACGGGCATGGCCCAGGTCCTCGTCGAGCGCCATGGGGGCGAGGTGCCGTGCACCGTGGAGGCACTCACGGCGCTACCGGGCGTGGGCCGGAAGACCGCGAACGTGGTGCTGGGCAATGCCTTCGGCATCCCGGCTCTCGCCGTGGACACCCACGTTTCGCGCCTCTCCCAGCGGCTCGGCCTGGCCCGAGGGACCGACGCCGAGACGATACACGAGGAGCTGTGCCGGGTCTTCCCGCGTGCGGAGTGGACCCGCGCGACCCATCTGCTGATCATCCACGGCAGGCGCGCCTGCCTCGCCCGCAACCCGGCGTGCCCCGCCTGTCCGATCCGGACGCTGTGCCCGTGGCCCGGAAAGACCGTCGGCCCGGCGCAGGGACGAAAGGGTTGACAGTCTGCGAAAGCCCTTTTAGTATGACGTGTTGCTGAGCTCTGGCGCGCGAGTCACCGGGGAAGCTCCAAACAGGGACGAGGACACATGCCGACCGTCATGCCGCAGGAAGACGCAATCGACCGAAAATGGTACGTGGTCGACGCCGAGGGGAAGGTGCTCGGCCGCCTGGCCTCGCGCGTGGCCGCCATCCTCCGGGGCAAGCACAAGCCGATCTTCGCGCCCCACCTGGACGTCGGGGACCACGTGGTCGTGATCAACGCGGAGAAGGTGCACCTGACCGGGCGCAAGCTCACCGACAAGGTCTACCGCTGGCACACCGGGTACATCGGCGGCCTGCGCGAGGTGAGCGCCGAGAAGATGCTCAGGACGCACCCGGAGCGGGTGATCGAGTGGGCCGTTCAGGGGATGCTCCCCAAGGGGCGGCTGGGCCGCGCCATGGCGCGGAAGCTCAAGGTGTACCGAGGGTCGGAGCATCCGCATTCGGCCCAGAAGCCCGAGCCGCTCCCCGGGAGCGCTCGGACATCCTCGTAAGGGGAGGACATGGCTCAGACGATGGCGTATTACGGAACGGGGCGGCGGAAGACCTCCGTGGCCCGGGTGTGGCTCCGGCCGGGCGTGGGCACGATCTTGGTCAACCGCCGGCCCTTCGAGGACTATTTCCCGCGCGAGACGCTGCGGATGATCATCTGCCAGCCGCTCCAGCTGACGAACACCCTGGGCCAGTTCGACGCCACGGTCAACGTGGGCGGCGGCGGCCCGACCGGCCAGGCCGGCGCGGTTCGCCACGGCATCGCCCGGGCGCTGCTCCTGTTCGACGACAAGCTCCGGCAGACGCTGAAGCGCGCGGGGTTGCTCACCCGGGATCCGCGCATGAAGGAGCGGAAGAAGTACGGGCAGCCGGGCGCCCGGTCCAAGTTCCAGTACTCCAAGCGGTAGCCCGGAGACCGGCCGGTGCTTCGGGTCGCGGTGGCGGGCGCCAGCGGGTACATGGGGGCGGAGCTCCTCCGCCTGCTCGGCGTCCACTCGAAGGTCCAGCTCACGGCCGTCACCTCGGAGCGGCTGTCCGGCGAGCGACTCGATCACGTCTTCCCCCATCTGCGGGGCCTCTCCTCTCTCGTGTTCCAGGAGGTCGACCCGGAGCGGCTCGCGGACGAGGCCGACGTGGTCTTCCTCGCGCTGCCGCACATGGAGTCGCAGCGGGCCGTTCCCGTGCTGCGGCGCCGCGGCCGTCGCGTCATCGATCTGTCGGCCGACTACCGGCTGCGGGACGCCTCCCTCTACACCACCTGGTACAAGGCGCCCCACGTGGATGCCGCCGGTCTTGCCGAGGCCGTGTACGGGCTGCCCGAGCTGCACCGCAAGGCCATCGCCCAGGCGGGCCTGGTGGCCTCTCCCGGCTGCTACCCCATGGGCGCCATCCTGGCGACGGCCCCGCTGCTCAAGAGCGGGCTCGGGCGCCCCGAGGGCATCGTCGTGGACGGCAAGTCGGGGGTCACGGGCGCGGGGGCCCAGGGCCGCAAGACGGATCCCATGTACCTCTACACCGAGGCCAACGAGAACGTGCAGGCCTACGGCATCGCCACCCATCGCCACACGCCCGAGATGGAGCAGGAGCTCTCGGGGCTCTGCGGCCAGCCGGTGGTGCTGAGCTTCACGCCGCATCTGATCCCGCTGAACCGGGGGCTGTTCACGACCGCCTCGGTCCCCCTCGGGAAGCCGGCCAGCACCGCCGAGCTGGTGGCCCTCTACCGGGAGTTCTACGCCGGCGAGCCCTTCGTCCGGGTGCTGCCCGAAGGAGAGCGGCCGACCACGCGGCGGGTGCTCGGATCCAACTTCTGCGACCTCACCGTGGTGGCGGACCCGCGCACCTCGCGCGCCGTCTGCCTCTCCGCGCTCGACAACCTGGGCAAGGGCGGCTCCGCCAACGGGGTCCAGAGCCTGAACATCATGATGGGGTGGGACGAGCGGAGCGGTCTGGAAGCGCCCCCGGTCTACCCCTGACGGGCCCCCCGAGCCGCATGCCAGAAATCCAGTGGCTGGACGGGGGGATCACCGCCGTCCCCGGCATCCTCGCGTCCGGCGTCGCCGCGGGCATCAAGCCCAGCGGGAAGAAGGACCTGGCGCTGATCTACTCCTCCGCGCCGGCGCGGGCCGCGGCGGTCTTCACCACCAACCAGGTCAAGGGCGCGCCGGTGCTCGTGTCGCAGGAGCACGTGCGCGGCCGGAAGGCCCAGGCCATCGTGGCCAGCAGCGGCTGCTCCAACGTCTGCACGGGCGAACAGGGACTCAAGGACGCCCGCGAGATGACCCGCCTCATCGGCGACTTGCTCCACCTGCCCCCGCAGCAGGTCCTGATCGCCGCCACGGGCGTCATCGGGCAGCCTCTTCCGATGGACCGGATCCGCGCCGGCTTGCCGAAGCTGGTGAAGGCGCTCTCCCCCCAGGGCAGCCGCAGCGCCGCCGAGGCGATCATGACCACGGACACCGTGCCCAAGGAGGCTGCCCTGCGCGTCGAGGTCGGGGGGCGTCCCGTCACCATCGGGGGCATCGCCAAGGGGGTGGGCATGCTCGAGCCGCACCTGGCGACGATGTTCTGCTTCCTCGCCACCGACGCCGCGATCGCGGCCGACGCGCTGCACGTGGCGCTCCGGCGCGCCGTGGATCGCTCGCTCAACCGGGTCTCGGTGGACGGGGACCAGTCCACCAGCGACACGGTGGCTGTGCTGGCCAATGGTCTGGCCGAGAACGCGCCGCTGGAGCGGGGCGCGCGGGGGCTTCGCCCCTTCCGCCAGGCGCTGGAGACGATCACCCAGCGGCTGGCCCTGATGCTCGTCCAGGACGGGGAAGGCGCCACCAAGCTGGTGGAGATCGTCGTCCGGGGCGCCCGGACGCGACGGGAGGCCCTGGTGGCGGCGCGCGCCGTGGCGAACTCGCCGCTGGTGAAGACCGCCTTCGCCGGGGCCGACCCCAACTGGGGGCGGATCATGATGGCGCTGGGCAAGTCCGCCGCCCGCGTGCTGCCCGATCGCCTGGCCATCCGGATCGGCGAGGAGCCCCTCGCGGAGCGCGGCATGCTGCGCGGGGGCGCCCGTCTGGACCGGGTCCGCGAGATCATGGGCCGGCGGCAGTACACCGTCGCCATCGACCTGGGTCTGGGGCGCGGCGAGGAGCGGGTCTGGACATCGGATCTGTCGGAGGAGTACGTTCGGATCAACTCGAAGTACACGACCTGACATGGGGGCGGCCCACCGGCCGCCCGCAACCACGCACGATCTCGAGCTTCGGTCCCCGGCGGCGCTGCCAGCCGCCGGGGGAGTGCTGCAGCGACCCCGAGGAGGGGGCGTGCGCCGCTCGGGATCGGAGGCCAACCGAGGGAAAGAGGGGATCCATGGCCACGCTGACGATGAAGGAATTGCTCGAGGCCGGGGTGCACTTCGGCCACCAGACCAAGCGCTGGAACCCCAAGATGCAGAAGTACATCTTCGGGGAGCGCAACGGCATCTACATCATCGACCTGCAGAAGACCCTCAAGAAGTTCCGTGAGGCCTACGCCTTCATGCGGGATCTCGCCGCCGGCGGCGGCACGGTCCTCTTCGTGGGGACGAAGAAGCAGGCGCAGGAAGCCGTGCTGGAGGAGGCCACGCGCTGCGGGATGTTCTACGTGAACCACCGCTGGCTGGGCGGCACGTTGACGAACTTCGCCACCATCCGCAAGTCCATCGCGCGGCTCAAGAAGCTCGACGAGATGAAGGAGACGGGGGAGTACGAGCGCCTGCCGAAGAAAGAGGTCCTCGGGCTCGAGCGCGAGCGCGAGAAGCTCGAGAAGACCCTGATCGGCATCAAGAACATGGAGCGGCTCGCCTCGGCGATCTTCATCATCGACCCCAAGAAGGAGACCATCGCGGTGGAGGAGGCCAAGCGGCTGGCCATCCCCATCGTGGCCATCGTGGACACCAACTGCGACCCGACCGGCATCGACTACCCCATCCCGGGGAACGACGACGCGATCCGCGCCGTGCGGCTCATCACCTCCCGGATGGCCGATGCCGTCAACGAGGGCCGCGGCACCCTGGCGAAGGAGGAGGCGGAGGAGGCTCCCGCGGCCCCCGATCTGCCCGTGGTGACCGAGGCGGAGATGGCCGCCCCGGCCGAGACCGGCGCCTGAGCGCGTGCGCCGCGGCTGCCACGCGCACAAGGAGAACGGCCCTCATGGCATTGCACGCTTCGCTGGTCAAGGAGCTCCGGGAGCGCACCGGGGCCGGGGTGATGGACTGCAAGGCGGCGCTGGAGTCCTCGCAGGGGGATCTCCAGGGCGCCGTGGAGCACCTGCGCAAGAAGGGTCTGGCCGACGCTGCGAAGAAGGCCCACCGCGAGTCCCGCGACGGGGTCGTGGCCTCCTACATCCACCCGGGGAGCAAGATCGGGGTGCTGGTCGAGATCAACTGCGAGACCGACTTCGTCGCCAGGACGGACGAGTTCCAACAGCTCGTGCGGGACGTGGCCATGCAGGTGGCGGCCGCGAGCCCGGCGTACCTCTCGCGCGAGCAGGTGCCCGGCGAGGTGGTGGAGAAGGAGCGCGAGATCTACCGCCAGCAGATGGCGGACCAGAAGAAGCCGCCCCAGGTCATCGACAAGATCGTGGAGGGCAAGCTCGAGAAGTTCTACACCGAGCAGTGCCTGCTCGATCAACCCTTCATCAAGGACGCCACGGGCAAGACCCGCGTCAAGGACCTCGTGGACCAGGCGACCGCTCGGATGCAGGAGCGGGTGGTCGTGAAGCGGTTCGCGCGTTTCCAGGTGGGCGAGGGCGCGTAGTGGCCGCCCCAGCCCAGCCTCCCGCCTATCGCCGGGTGCTCCTGAAGGTCTCCGGCGAGGCGCTCGCGGGCGGGCGCGGATACGGGATCGATCCCGAGACCATCGGACGGATTGCGGAGGAGATCCGCGAGGTGGTGGACCTCGGGGTGCAGGTCGCAGTGGTCATCGGCGGCGGCAACATCTTCCGCGGCGTGGGCGGCTCTCCCGGTGGGATCGAACGCGCCACCGGCGACTACATGGGGATGCTCGCCACCGTCATCAACGCGCTGGCCCTCCAGGACGCCATCGAGAAGGCGGGCGTGCCCACGCGGGTCCTCTCCGCCATCGAGATGCGGGCCGTGGCGGAGCCGTACATCCGCCGGCGCGCCATGCGGCACCTGGAGAAGGGCCGGGTCGTGGTCTTCGCGGCCGGGACGGGCAATCCCTTCTTCACCACCGACACCGCGGGCGCGCTCCGGGCCATCGAGATCGGCGCCGAGGCGATCCTCAAGGCCACCAAGGTGGACGGCATCTACACGGCCGACCCGGCCAAGGACCCGTCCGCCGCGCGGCTCCCGCGCGTGACCTACATCGAGGCGCTGAACCGCGGGCTGCAGGTGATGGACACCACGGCCATCTCCCTGTGCATGGAGAACAAGCTTCCCATCGTGGTATTCGATCTCACGCGCCGCGGGAACATCCGCCGCATCGTGATGGGCGAGCCGGTGGGCTCGGTCGTCTCGGCCGATCTCACGTCTCCCCGGGGGTGACGGACCATGCACGAAGCGCTGCTCAAGGACATGGAAGCCCGCATGCAGGCGGCGGTGGACCTCCTCGGCCGGGAGTTCGCCGGAGTCCGGACCGGCCGGGCCAACACGGCCCTGCTGGACGCGCTGCGGGTGGAGTCCTACGGCACGCTCACCCCGGTCAACCAGGTGGCCTCACTGTCCGTCCCCGATCCCAAGACGCTCGTCATCCAGCCGTGGGACGCCTCGCAGATCACCGCCATCGAGCGGGCCATTCTCAAGTCCGACCTCGGACTCACCCCGGCCAACGACGGCAAGGTGATCCGGCTGAACATGCCGTCGCTCACCGAGGAGCGCCGGAAGCAGCTCGCCAAGACCGTGGGCAAGCTGGCGGAGGACGCGCGCGTGGCGATCCGCAACGTGCGCCGCGAGGCCAACGACAAGCTCAAGGCGCTGGCCAAGGACAAGAAGGTCTCCCAGGACGAGGAGCGGCGCGGCCACGACCTGATCCAGAAGACCACCGATAAGTTCACCGGCAAGGTGGACGAGCTGGCCAGGAAGAAGGAGCAGGAAATCCTGGCGATCTAGGCGCGCTCCCGGGGCGCCCGCTCCGGCTCTCGCCCTGATTTTCGTGGAAGGGCGCCCGCCCCTCAGGTACACTTGGGGGCCATGGCGTTGACCCCCGGCACAGGCGCCCGCCCGGCGGAACCCTCCCTTCTGGCCGACAAGGAGCTCCGGGAGCAGGTGCTGGCCCGCCCCCTCCCCCGCCACGTGGCGATCATCATGGACGGCAACGGCCGCTGGGCCACGCGGCGTGGCCTGCCCCGCGTGGCGGGCCATCGCCAGGGCGTCAAGGTCGTCCGCGAGGTCGTGCGCGCCGCGGGCGAGATCGGCATCCAGTTCCTCACGCTGTACGCCTTCTCCTCGGAGAACTGGAACCGCCCCGTCGCCGAGGTGTCGACCCTGATGAGCATCCTGGAGCGCAACATCGGGCGGGAGCTCCCGGAGCTCATGGCCCGCAACGTCCGCTTCCGCGTCATCGGGCGTCCCAACGGAGTCCCTCCCGCGGTGAGGCGGCCCATCGACAGACTGGTGCAGGCGACTGCTGCCAACACGGGGCTCACCCTGCTGATGGCGCTGAACTACGGCGGGCGCGACGAGCTGGTGGATGCCGCCCGGCGGCTCGCCGAGGATGTCCGCTCGGGAGCGCTCCGGCCCGAGGAGATCGACGAGGCGCGGCTCTCGCGGGCGCTGTACACCGACGGGGTGCCCGACCCCGATCTCCTCATCCGCACCAGCGGCGAGATGCGGGTGTCCAACTTCCTCCTGTGGCAGATCGCCTACACGGAGCTGTGGGTGACCCCGACGCTGTGGCCCGATTTCGGCCCCCGCGACCTCTACCTGGCCGTCGCCGAGTTCCAGCGGCGCCACCGGCGCTTCGGTCGGGTGTGATGAGTCGCGCGCACGACCTGCCGCTCCGGACGGAGGTGCGGGGAACCGGCGAGACGCGCCGGGCGGCCCTGGCCAAGCGCGTCCTGAGCACCCTCGTCCTGCTCCCGCTGTTCGTGGCCGTGGTGGTGGCCGGGCCCGTGTGGCTCTTCGGCGTGCTGATCGTGCTCGTCTCGGCCCTGGGGCAGTGGGAGTTCACCGGGATGTTCGAGCGAGCGGGAGTCCGCACCTTCCGGATCCTCGGGTTGGCGGGCGGCGTGCTGGTCACCGCCAGCTTCGCCCTGCCCATGTCCGAGCGGCTGGCGCTCACCGCCGTGCTCCTGGCCGTCTTCACCGCGTCACTCCGGGGACGCGACGGCGCCCGGATCGACTGGGAGCCGGCGGCCGTCACCGTGTTCGGTATCTGCTACGTGAACTGGTTGCTCGGCTACGGCTTCTGGCTGCGGGATCTGGAGGCGGGCACGGAATGGGTGCTGCTGCTCGTGTGGGTGACCTGGCTCGGGGAGACCGCCGCCTACCTCGTCGGCTCCGCCGTGGGGACGCGGAAGCTGGCCCCGGCGATCAGCCCCAACAAGACGGTGGAGGGCGCCGTGGCCCAGCTGGCGGTCTCGGTGCTGGCGGCGGCGGCGGCCAGGGCGTGGTTCTTCGGGGCGCTCACGCTTCGCGAGGCCGTGGCCGTGGGCGTGCTGCTCGGCGTCGCCGGCCAGCTGGGCGACCTCGTGGAGTCGGCCCTCAAGCGGAGCGTCGGCACCAAGGACACGGGGCATGTCATCCCGGGGCATGGCGGCATGCTGGACCGAGTGGACAGCCTGCTCTTCAACGCCCCCGTGCTCTTCTACTACGTCGCCCACGTGAGGCTCCCGGGCGCATGAAGCGAGTCATCGTGCTGGGCGCGACGGGCTCCATCGGCCGGCGCACGCTCGAGCTCGTGGACCAGTTCCCGACGGAGTTCCGCGTGGAGGGGCTCGCGGCCCGCGGGTCCAATCCCGAGCTGATCGCCGACCTGTGCCTGAAGCACCGCCCGCGGGCCCTGGCGCTCACCGACGCCAGGGCCGTGGACCGAGTGGCGCGCGCACTGCCGCAGCCCCGCCCGGAGATCCTCTCGGGCCCCTCGGGGCTCGTGACGCTGGCCTCCCAGGTGGAGGCCGACGTGGTCCTCTCCGCCATCGTGGGCGGGGCGGGGCTCCTGCCGACCATGGCCGCCATCCAGTCAGGCAAGGCCATCGCGCTGGCCAACAAGGAAACGCTCGTGATGGCAGGTCCCCTCATGACGCGCGCGGCGCGGGAGCGGCGGGTCCCGCTCCTGCCCGTGGACTCCGAGCACAGCGCCATCTTCCAGTGCCTCGCGGGGCACAACCGCTCCGAGGTGCACCGCATCCTGCTCACCGCCTCGGGCGGGCCCTTCCGCCGGCTGCCGAAGGCCGACCTGGCTCGCGTGACGGTGGCGGAGGCCCTCAATCACCCGACGTGGAAGATGGGCGCCAAGATCACGGTGGACTCGGCCACCCTCATGAACAAGGGCCTCGAGGTCATCGAGGCCCGGTGGCTCTTCGACCTCGCACCGGAGCAGGTGCAGGTGATCGTGCACCCGCAGTCCGTCGTCCACTCGATGGTGGAGTACGTGGACGGCTCGGTGATCGCCCAGCTCGGGGTCGCCGACATGGGCATTCCCATCCTCTACGCCCTGACCTACCCGAACCGTCTGCCCGGAGCCTCCGAGCGGCTCGACCTCACACGCGGCGGAGCGCTGACCTTCGAGGAGCCCGACCTCGAGCGCTTCCCGTGCCTGGGGCTGGCGCGCCGGGCGCTCCGGGACGGCGACTGCGCCCCGGCCATCCTGAATGCCGCCAACGAGGTGGCCGTGGCCGCCTTCCTCGACGGGCGCCTCCCGTTCACGCGGATCTCCGCGCTGATCGAGGAGGCGCTCTCGCGCGTGCCGGGCCGGGAGCTCACGAGCATCGAGGCGTGCGTCGAGGCGGACGGCGAGACCCGCCGCCGCGTCGGGGAGTGGTTGCCCGCCGGCAGGGGGCCCGCCGTCCACGCGGCGGTCGCCGACGGAGGGGCCGGGGGGTGACGACGATCCTGGCGTTCGTGGTGGTGATCGGGCTCCTGATCCTGATCCACGAGCTCGGTCACTTCATCGTGGCGAGGCTCTGTGGCGTGGGTGTGGAGCGCTTCTCCATCGGGTTCGGCCCGGTGCTCTGGCGCGTCAAGGGCAAGGAGACCGAGTACTGCCTCTCCGCCATCCCCATGGGCGGATACGTGAAGATGATGGGGGACGACGAGAACCCGCTGGAGGGCGGCAAGGGGGAGCTTGTCGATCCCGCCAAGTCCTTCCACCTCAAGCCGCTGCTCGCGCGCTTCGGGATCGTGTTCGCGGGTCCCGGCATGAACTTCGTGCTGGCGGCGGTGATCTTCGCCGTGGTGTTCATGGTGGTCGGGCGACCCGTCCTCCCCGCGGTGCTCGGTCGAGTGGCGGAGGACGGGCCCGCCGCGCGGGCGGGGCTGAGGCTCGGCGAGCGCCTGGCGGCCGTGGACGGGCGTCCCGTGCAGTACTGGCACGAGGTGCTGCGCGCGGTCCAGGACGGAGGCGGGAGGCCCATGGGCCTCACGGTCTCGGGCCCCGGCGGCGAGCGGACGGTCACGGTGACACCCTCGCGCATCACCGTCCGGGACGTGTTCGGGGACGAGCGCGAGGCGTGGGACCTCGGGGCCCGCCCCTTCACGCCCGCCACCATCGGGGAGGTGATCTCGGGCTACCCGGCCGCCAAGGCCGGCCTCAAGCAGGGTGACACGGTGACCGCCGTCGAGGGGAAGCCCGTCCTGTCCTGGGAGGACTTGGCGGAGACGATCTACAAGCGGGCGGGCCAGCCGACCCGTCTCGAGGTGCGCCGCGGCCAGGAGGCCCTCGCGGTCTCGGTCGTGCCCGCAGCCGTCAAGGACCGCGGCCCCGACGGCAAGGAGGTCGAGGTCGGGCGCATCGGCATCTCCCCGGCGCCCACGGGGGTCCACGTGCGCTCCAACCCCGTCGTGGCGGTCTGGGAGGGCGTGAGCCGCACCGCAGAGGTGACCGCACTCACCGCGGTGGGTCTCTACAAGATCGTCCTGGGCCAGATCGATCGCTCCAACATCGGCGGGCCGATCCAGATCGCGGTGGCGGCCGGCGAGCAGGCGCGCCAGGGATTGCCGAGCCTGGCCTTCTTCACCGCCGTGATCAGCGTCAACCTGGCGCTGCTGAACCTCCTGCCGGTGCCCATGCTCGACGGCGGACACCTGTTCTTCTTCGCGTGCGAGGCGGTCCTGGGGCGCCCGCTGTCGCTGCGCAAGCGGGAGGTGGCGCAACAGGTGGGCTTCGCCCTGCTCATGCTCCTGATGGTGTTCGCGGTCTACAACGACCTGGCGCGCATCGATGTCTTCAAGTTCTTCCGCTGAGCGTCCCGCCCGGGCGTCGACGGAGCCCGGCGGCGCGGGGGGAGCGCGGTCCATGTTCGAACGGCGCAAGACCCGGCAGATCCAGCTGGGGACGCTCAGGGTGGGGGGGGAGGCGCCCATCACCGTCCAGTCCATGACCAAGACCGACACCCGCGACGTCGAGGCCACGCTGCTGCAGATCTGGGCGCTGGAGGCCGCCGGCTGCGACATCGTCCGGTGCGCCGTGCCGGTCAAGGAGGCGGCGGAGAAGCTGGGCGAGATCCGACGGCAGATCCGCATCCCGCTCGTGGCCGACATCCACTTCAACTACCGGCTCGCGCTCATGGCGCTCGCGCAGGGCGTGGACGGCCTGCGGCTCAACCCCGGCAACATCGGGGGCACGCCCATCGTGATGGAGGTGGTCGCCGCCGCCAAGGAGCGCAAGATCCCGATCCGCATCGGCGTCAACGGGGGCTCCCTCGAGAAGGACCTCCTGGCCAGGCATGGCGGGCCCACGGCCCAGGGCATCGTGGAGTCCGCCCTCCGCCACATCCGCATCCTCGAGGACTGCAACTACCCCGAGATGAAGATCTCGCTGAAGGCCTCCGACCCGGCGATGATGATCGAGGCGTACCGGCTGCTGGCCGACCAGGTGGAGTACCCATTCCACCTCGGGGTGACGGAGGCCGGGACGCCGGGCGTGGGCACGATCAAGTCCGCGATCGGCATCGGCACGCTGCTGGCCGAGGGGATCGGCGACACCATCCGCGTCTCCCTGTCGGCCGACCCGACCGACGAGGTGCGGGTCGGGATCGACATCCTCAAGGCGCTGGGCCTGCGGCGGGGTGGGCTCACCTTCGTGGCCTGTCCGTCGTGCGGGCGCGCGGATGTGGACCTCGTGAGCCTGGCGCGCCAGGTGGAGGAGGAGTTCAGGGGGCTCGACGAGGAGATCCACATCGCCGTGATGGGGTGCGAGGTCAACGGGCCCGGGGAAGCGCGCGCGGCCGATATCGGAGTGGCGGGGGGGCGTGGGATCGGACTCATCTTCCGGGAGGGCCAGGTGATCCGGAAGGTGCCGGAGGCCGAGATCGTGGCGGCCATGCGCGAGGAGGTGGACCGGTTTCTGGCCGAGCGCCGCGCGGCGCGCCGCGCCGCCGAGTAGGGGCGGCCGTGGGACAGTACGAGCGGCACGTGTTCGTCTGCACGTCCGGGGAGACCTGCCCCACCCAGGGCGACGTGGAGCGGTACGTGCAGGTCCTGCGCGCGGGCGCCGCCGCGGCGGGGAAGCGGACGGACGTCAGGATCAACAAGGCCGGGTGCTTCTCGCAATGCGGTCACGGCCCCATGCTGGTCGTCTATCCCGAGAACGTCTGGTACGGGGGCGTGCAGGAGACTGACCTCCCGGAGATCCTCGAGTCCCACATCCTCGGGGGCAAGCCCGTCGCGCGGCTCGTCTACGCCCCCGGCGTGGCGGGACCCAACAAGCGCCAGGAGGCCCGGTAGCCTCGATGCGCTGGCACCGATCGCTCATCCCCACGCTCAGGGAAGATCCCGCGGAGGCCGAGGCCATCAGCCACCGGCTCATGGTGCGCGCGGGGCTGGTGCGGCAGCTGGCCGCCGGCATCTACGTGTACCTGCCCGCCGGCCTGCGCGTGCTGGACAAGGTCACCGCCATCATCCGCCAGGAGATGAACGCCATCGGGGGGCAGGAGCTGACCATGCCGGTGCTCCAGCCCGCGGAGATCTGGCAGCAGTCGGGCCGCTGGGAGGCCATCGGCGGGGAGATGTTCCGGCTCAAGGACCGCAACCAGCGGGACATGTGTCTCGGCATGACCCACGAGGAGGTCGTGGCGTGGCTCGCGGCGCGCGAGATCCGCTCCTACAGGGATCTCCCCCAGGTCTGGTACCAGATCCAGACGAAGGAGCGCGACGAGGCTCGGCCCCGCTCGGGGGTGCTCCGGACCCGCGAGTTCCTCATGAAGGACTCCTACACGCTCGATCCCGACCAGGTGGCGCTGGACAAGTCCTACAACGATCACAAGGGCGCCTACTGCCGCATTTTCGACCGCTGCGGCGTCCGGTACGTCGTCGTGGACTCGGACCCGGGCATGATGGGCGGCTCGGGCTCCCACGAGTTCATGGCTCCGAGCGCGGCCGGCGAGGACGAGGTCGCGCTCTGCGATTCCTGCGGCTACGCGGCCAACGTGGAGCTGGCCCGCGGGGTCCCGGCGCCGGCGCCGGCGCCGGCATGGACCCTGCGGGAGGTGGCCACGCCGGAGGCCCGGACCATCGCCGAGGTCTGTGCGCTGCTGGGCATCGAGCCGGCGCTGACGATCAAGTCCCTGGTCTTCGTGGGCGCCGAGGGCCCGGTGCTGGCCCTCGTCCGGGGCGACCACGCGCTGCACGAGCGCAAGCTGGCGCGCGCGCTCCGCGGGGAGGCCCGTCCCGCCCACGCCGGCGAGGTGCACGAGCAGCTGGGGGCGCCGGCGGGCTTCGTCGGGCCTGTCAAGGTCAGCGGCGTCACTCGCATCGTGGCCGACGAGTCGCTCCGGCAGGGATCGTACGTGGCCGGCGCCAACCGGGAGGGGTATCACCTCACCGGCGTCGTGGCGGGTCGCGACTTCCAGTGCGAGTGGGCGGACCTGCAGGCTGTCCTGCCGGGAGAGGCATGCCCGTCGTGCGGCGCCGCGCTCCGGGTGGAGCGGGTCATCGAGGTCGGCAACATCTTCAAGCTGGGCACCAAGTACTCCGTCCCGCTCGGGGCCGTCTATCTCGACGAGCACGGCCGGGAGCGCCCCATCGTCATGGGCTCCTACGGGATCGGGCCGGCGCGGATCGCCGCGGCGGCGGTCGAGCAGCGCCATGACGCCGACGGCATCGTCTGGCCGTGGAACATCGCGCCCTTCCAGGTCCACCTGATTCCCGTGGCCTCCCGGGAGGCGGTCCAGGCCGCGGCCGCCGAGGACATCTACCGCGAGCTTGTGGCGGCGGGGTTCGAGGTCCTGTTGGACGACCGCGACGAGCGCGCCGGTGTGAAGTTCAAGGATGCCGACCTGTTGGGCGTCCCGATCCGGGTCACCGTGGGGCAGGGGTTCGTCAGGGAAGGGTTGGTCGAGATCCGCGAGCGCGCCACCCGACGGGAGCGGAAGGTGCCCCGCGCGGAGGTGCTGGCGACCCTCAGGACGGTGGCTGGGGAGGTGGCGGGGGGCTGATCGGGCTGGGCGCCCTTGCGGGGGCGCCCCGGCGTGTGCTAAAGTGTCGTGAAAAGTGGGCGAAGCCCACTTTTTTTTCTGAGGTTTTCCTGGGGGGCATGGGGCGTGAGCGACCCGGCAGGCCGTCTCGAGCGCATCGAGGCTGTCGTGCTCCCGGTCGTGCAGGCGCACGGGCTGTTTCTGGTGGACGCCGAGTGGCGCAGGGAAGGCCGGCGGTGGGTGCTCAGGTTGTTCGTGGACAGGCCCGGGGGTGTCACGGTCGGCGAGTGCCAGCGTCTGAGCCACGAGGCTGGGGACGTGCTGGATGTCTCCGGACTCATCCCGGAGCCGTACGACCTGGAGGTGTCCTCGCCCGGGCTCGACCGCGAGCTGCGGAAGGACCGCGAGCTCGCCTGGGCCATCGGGAAGGAAGTGCGGTGCTGGGTGCGCGAGCCCATCGGGGGGCGCACCGAGTTCTCCGGCACGCTGGTGGGGGTCACGGCCGTCGAGCTGACGGTGGAAGGCGGTCACGGGGAGACGAGCATGCTGCCGCGCCACCTGGTGAGCAAGGCGCGTCTCGTGCCCGTGTTCCCGGGCAGGCAGGTGCAACAGAGGCCATGATTAACAAAGAGCTCATCTACGTGATCCAGCAGATCGGCAACGAGAAGGGGATCGGGACCGAGGTCCTCTTCGAGGCGCTGGAGTCCGCCCTGCTGTCGGCGTCGAAGAAGACCATGGGCATCGCCGACAACGTCCGCATGCACCTGCATCGGCAGACGGGCGCGCTCCAGGTGTTCGCCCGGAAGAAGGTCGTCGAGGAGGTGTCCGACCCGAGGCTCGAGATCAGCCTGGCCGAGGCCCGGAGGCTGAACAGCGACGCGCGACTGGACGACGAGCTGGAGCTCGAGCTGCCCCACCAGGAGTTCGGCCGCATCGCGGCGCAGACGGCCAAGCAGGTGATCCTCCAGCGGGTCCGCGACGCCGAGCGCGACGCGATCTACTCGGAGTTCATCGACAAGGAAGGCAAGATCGTGCGCGGCGTCGTGCACCGCATCGAGAAGCGCAACGTCATCGTCGAGCTGGGGAAGGCCGAGGGCGTGATCACGGAGCGTGAGCAGATTCCCGGGGAGCGCCACAACCCCGGGGACCGGGTGCGAGCCTACGTGCTGGAGGTCAAGAAGACGGCCAAGGGCCCGCAGATCATGCTCTCGCGGACCCACCCGGGGCTCCTGGCGCGGCTGTTCGAGGCCGAGATCCCGGAGATCGCCGAGGGCATCGTGCAGGTGCGGGCAGCGGCGCGGGAGCCCGGCGAGCGGGCGAAGGTGGCCGTGGCCTCTACCAAGCGCGACGTGGATCCCATCGGCGCCTGCGTGGGGCTTCGCGGCACCCGGATCCAGGTCATCAGTCGTGAGTTGCGCGGGGAGAAGATCGACATCGTGGAGTGGTCGCCCGATGCGGGCACGTTCGTCGGCCGGGCCCTCTCCCCGGCCAAGGTGGCGTCGGTGGCCGTGGGCGACCTCGAGGAGGAGGGCGACCACCGCTCGGTCCTCGTGGTGGTGCCGGACAACCAGCTCTCACTGGCCATCGGCAAGCGGGGCCAGAACGCCCGCCTGGCTGCCAAGCTCACGGGCCTCAGGGTGGACATCAAGAGCGAGAGCGAGGTGGAGGAGGAGCGGCGCCGCGAGGAGGAAGAGCGGGCCCAGGGCAGGGAGGCACTCGCCGAGCTGTCCGGGGTGGGTCCTCAACTCGTGGAGCGGCTCGCCGAGGCGGGCCTCTACTCGCCTGCGCGCATCGTGCGGGGGGGGCTCGGCGCTCTCGAGGCCTTGCCCGGGGTCGGCGAGAAGAAGGCCGCCAGCCTGCTCGCGGCGGCCACGGAGTGGGTCGCCCAGCATCCGGCCCCGCCGCCGTCCTCCGAGGCCGGGGACGCGGCCGGCGCCGAGGCGCTCGACAGCCAGGCCGAGGGGCAGGCGCTCGTCGACGGGGGCGCGGCGGGCGCGGCAGACGAGGACGCGCGGAGGGATGCCCCGCGAGCCTCGGCCGGGTGAGCGCAGGGCCGGAGCGGACCTGTCTCGGATGCCGGCAGGTTCGACCCAAGAGGATGCTCATCCGGCTGGTTCGAGGCGCGGATGGGCGCGTGCGGGCGGATGCAGCGGGCATGGGGCGCGGCGCCTATGTGTGCCCGACGGAGGAGTGCCTGAGGCAGGCGCTCAGCAAGGGCCGGCTCGGGCATGCGTTCAAGCGGCCGACCGAGCCGCCCGCTGACAGTCCGGCGGCGATGCGCGCTGCCGCACGTGACGTGACCCGGGGCAAGGAGGGAGACAGGCTTTGGCAGGACGCGTGAAGATCATTGACCTCGCGAAGGAGCTCGGCGTGACGAGCAAGGATCTGCTCGTGGCGCTCGAAGGGATGGGGCACAAGGGAAAGCGGGCCATGACCCCGCTCGATACGGCCACCGCCAACGAGCTCCGCATCAAGCTCGGTCGCGGGCGCGAGCTGCCCGTCGAGGCCAAGCCCAAGCGCGCTGCCAAGCCGAAGCCCGTGCCGGAGGGAGAGGAGGGCGCGGCTCCCGCCGAGCCTGGCCCTCAGCGGCCTGCTCCGGGCCTCCGCGCGGCGAAGCCGCCGGCTCGGAAGGCTGCCGCCAAGGGCTCCAAGGTGGAGTTGGAGCCGGTTCCGGAGGTGATCAAGCCAGCCGCCACGATTTTCCGGCCGGCCCCGGCAGCTCCCGGGCTTGCCCCCGCAGCCGAGGCGATGGCCGCGGTCTCTGCGGCGGCGGCTCCTCCCGCCGAGACGACCGGGATCGAGGGCCCGAAGGTCGAGCCACTGAAGGCCGAGCCGCTGTGGATGGAGCCTCAGAAGGTCCAGCCGCCCAAGCCGGCTGCGGCGAAGCCCGCTCCCGCCGTGCCCGTGCGTCCTGCCGCGGCGGCCCCTGTGGCTCCGGCCGCCCCGGCCGTGCCGAAGCCGCCGGCTGCGCCGCCGAGGGTGCTGACGCCGGCCACGGCGCCCGCGGCCCCGGTCGTGAGGCCGCCGGCGCCGACGCCTCCCGCCCGTCCCGCGGTTCCGGCTCGCCCGGGGGTGGAGGCGGTGACCGCACCGCCGGCCCGTCCGGCCGCCCCGGCCCCCACGCCAGCGCCCGCCAAGGTCGAGCCCGTGCCGGTGGCGGCCGCGCCTCCGGCCGAGCCCGAGCCGCCCGCGGAGATCAAGCGCGAGCTGATCAAGCTGCCCGAGTCCGTCACGGTGGGGGAGCTCGCCGCGGCGATGCGGCGGAAGTCCGGTGAGGTGATCAAGGCGTTGCTGGAGCTGGGCGTGATGGCCACCGTCAACGAGGTCCTCGATCCCACGGCCGCGAAGCTCGTGGCCGACAGGTTCAGCTTCGATGTGGAGGTGCGGTCGCTGGAAGGGGAGATCCTGGAGGAGGAGGAGACCGACCCGAGCCAGCTCGCTGCGCGGCCCCCGGTCGTCACGGTGATGGGCCACGTGGACCACGGCAAGACATCCCTGCTGGACGCCATCCGCACCACGAAGGTGGCGGAGAAGGAGCATGGCGGGATCACCCAGCACATCGGCGCCTACCAGGTGGAGACCTCTCACGGGAAGGTGACCTTCCTCGACACACCGGGTCACGAGGCCTTCACCGCCATGCGGGCTCGCGGAGCCCAGGCCACCGACATCGTCATCCTGGTGGTGGCTGCGGACGATGGGGTGATGCCCCAGACGGTCGAGGCGGTGAACCACGCCAAGGCCGCGAACGTGCCCATCCTGGTGGCCGTGAACAAGATCGACAAGCCGGGCGCCGATCCCGACCGGGTCAAGCGAGAGCTCGCCAACCTCGGGCTCGTGCCCGAGGAGTGGGGCGGACAGACGATCTTCGTACACACCTCGGCCAAGAAGGGCGACGGCATCCCGCAGCTGCTGGAGATGACGGCCCTGCAGTCCGACATTCTCGAGCTCAAGGCGAATCCGAACCGCGCGGCCCGCGGGGTCATCGTGGAAGGCCGGCTCGACCGCGGCCGCGGCCCCGTGGCCACCGCCCTGATCCAGGCGGGGACGCTGAAGGAGGGCGACGCCGTCGTCGTGGGCTCTCGGTCCGGCCGGGTCCGGGCCATGTTCAACGACCGCGGCAAGAAGGTCCAGAAGGCGGGGCCCTCCGACCCCGTCGAGGTGCTCGGGCTCTCGGGCGTCCCCCAGGCGGGCGACACGCTGCTCGTGGTCGCCGACGAGCGCAAGGCGCGCCAGATCGCCACGGTGCGGGCGGATCGGGACCGCCTGAAGGGCAAGGGTGCCGCACGCATCACGCTGGAGGAGCTGCACAGGCAGATCGAAGCCGGCGAGGTCAAGGAGCTCAGGCTCATCCTCAAGGCGGATGTCCAGGGCTCGGTGGAGGCCCTCACGGAGTCCCTCGAGCGGCTCTCCACCGACGAGGTGAAGCTCAAGGTCATCCACGGGTCCGTGGGGGCGGTGAACGAGTCCGACGTCATGCTGGCCTCCGCCTCCAACGCCATCGTCCTGGGGTTCAACGTGAAGGCCGATCCCAAGGCCGCCTCGCAGGCGCAGGCTGACGGCGTGGATCTCCGGAGCTACAACGTCATCTACGACGTGATCAACGACGTGCGAGCGGCGCTGTCCGGCATGCTCGCCCCCGAGATCCGCGAGGTGATCCTCGGGCGGGCTCAGGTGCGCCAGCTGTTCCCCATCACCAAGGTGGGCCTGATCTTCGGGTCGGCGGTGACCGAGGGCAAGATGGTGCGCGGCGCCCGCGTGCGGGTCAAGCGCGGCGAGACCGTCGTGGGCGAGGGGACGGTGAGCTCGCTCAAGCGCTTCAAGGACGATGTCCGCGAGGTCCTGCAGGGGCTCGAGTGCGGCATCGGGGTCGATGGCGTCAAGAGTGTCCAGACCGGAGACCTCATCGAGGCCTTCACCACCGAAGAGGTGGCGCGGACGCTCTGAGATGTCCGCCGCGCGCGTCGCGGTCGGCACGGTGGAGATCCACCTGCCCGACGTGGGGTCGCTGAAGGGCAAGCGGCACGCGCTGAAGGGGCTGAAGGAGAAGCTCCGGCACCGGTTCGAGATCTCGGTGGCCGAAGTGGATCACCAGGATTCCTGGCAGCGCGCCACCCTGGCCCTCGCGTGCGTCTCTGCCGACTCCCGCCACGCCAACGAGGTCATCTCGAAGGCGCTGGACTTCATCGAGGACAACGTGGAGGGCTACGTAATCGACGTCCAGCTCGAGATCCTCTGAGGGCGAGGACGAGCGGAGCGAGGCGGCAGGCGCGGGCGGGCGACAGCCCGGGTGCCCGCGCCACCGGGCGAGGACGAGCGGAGCGAGGCGGCAGGCGCGGGCGGGCGACAGCCCGGGTGCCCGCGCCAC
>MGBV01000149.1:35498-58001 GCA_001788415.1 Candidatus Rokubacteria bacterium GWC2_70_16
TGCCCGCGCCGCGGGGTGAGGACGAGCGGAGCGAGGCGGCAGGCGCGGGCGGGCGACAGCCCGGGTGCCCGCGCCGCGGGGTGAGGACGAGCGGAGCGAGGCGGCAGGCGCGGGCGGGCGACAGCCCGGGTGCCCGCGCCATGGTAACAAGGCCGTCCGATCTTACGGAGAACGAGTGGAGTGCAAGGAAAACGGTTGGAACGGGTGAACCAGCTCGTGAAGGAGGAGATCTCCACGCTCCTGCTGCGCGAGCTGAAGGACCCGCGGCTGGGGTTCGTCACGGTGACGGAGGTGGATGTCACCCCGGACCTCAAGCAGGCCAAGGTGTACGTCTCCGTCCTCGGCCCGGAGGAGCAGTGGGTGTCCTCGTTCAAGGCGCTCGAGAGCGCGCGGGGTTTCGTGTGGAGCTGGCTCCGGAAGCACCTGGACCTCCGGGTGACGCCCGCGCTGCTCTTCCGTCCGGACCGCTCCATGGAGCATGCCGCCCGCATGCAGGCCCTCCTGGCAGGCCTCCAGCGGGAGGAGTCGCCGGGACGTGAGGAGGACTGAGCGGTCCCGTGACTGAACCTCTCGCGGCGCCTCCCCCGACCCTACTCGACGTCCTGGCGCGTCCGCGCGGGCAGGCGCTCCTGCTCGGGCACGTGCATCCGGACGGCGACGTCCTGGGCACCCTCCTCGGGCTCGGGCTGGCGCTGGAAGGCGCGGGGTGGACGGTCACCTTCGCCGGGCCGCATCCCGTTCCCGAGGTGCTCCGCTTCCTGCCGGGGGCCAGCCGCTGGGAGGTGTGGAGCGCGGCGCCGCGCACCTTCGACGTCATCGCGCTCACCGACTGCCCCGATCACGCCCGGACCGAAGGGCTGCTCGAGCAGGCGCGCGCCGCCGGAGCTCACGTCCTCAACATCGATCACCACCCGGACAACCGGCGCTACGGGACGGTGAACTGGATCGACCCGTCCGCCGCGGCCACCGGCGAGATGATCCACGATCTCCTCGGCGCGCTGGGGCTTCCCGTCACGCCGGAGGTCGCGCTCGCCCTCTTCACGGCCATCCACACGGATACGGGCTCCTTCCGGTACTCCAACACGACGGCCCGCACCTTCCGCATCGCCGCCGAGCTCACGGCCGCCGGGGCCCAGCCCGCCCTGGTGTCCGACCGCCTCTACCAGCAGCGCCCACCGGGAACGCTCCGCCAGCTCGGGCAGGTGCTCGAGGGGCTCGCGGTCAGCGACGGTGGGCAGGTGGCGTGGCTCACGGTGCCGCGAGGGCTCGTCTCCGAGTCGTTCATGGCCGCCGAGGACGTGGTGACGTACCCGCGCTCGCTGCGCGGCGTCCGGGTCGCGCTGCTCTTCCGGGAGGAGGCCCCCGGCATGGTCAAGGTGAGCCTGCGGGGCAAGGGGGAGGTCCCCGTGAACCGCATCGCGGCGCGCTTCGGCGGGGGGGGGCACGAGAACGCCGCGGGCTGCACCGTGGCCGGGACGCTCGACGAGGCCATGGCCGCCGTGCTGGGCGCCGTCCGCGAAGCCCTTCCGTCCCGCGCGCGGTGAGCCACGCGCAGCGCTCCGGCGTGCTGTCGGTCGAGAAGGGCCGCGGCGTCACCTCGTTCCAGGTCGTGGCCCATCTCCGTCGCCTCCTCCGGGCGCCGAAGGTCGGGCATGGCGGCACGCTGGATCCCGACGCGAGCGGCGTCCTGCCCATCTTGATCGGCGAGGCCACCAAGCTCACGCCGTACCTCGCGGAGCTCGACAAGGAGTACCTCGCCACCGTCACGCTCGGCCTCGTCACCGACACCCAGGACGCCTCGGGCGCAGTCCTCGAAACGCGGGCGGTGCCGCCGTTGACGGTGGCGCAGCTCCGGACCGTGCTGGAGGGCTTCATCGGGGACATCGCGCAGGTGCCGCCCATGTACTCGGCCCTGCACCACGGCGGCAAGCGCCTCTACGAGATCGCCCGGGCGGGCGGCGAGGTGGAGCGCCGGCCCCGCCGGGTCAGGGTGCACGCCATCACGCTCGAGTCGCTGGCCCTCCCCCGCTTCACGATGCGCGTCCACTGCGGCAAGGGCACCTACGTGCGGACCCTGGCCGCCGATGTCGGGGAGGCGCTGGGGTGCGGTGGCGCCCTGTCGGCGCTGGTGCGGACGCGCGTGGGGCCATACGACCTCGCCGCGGCCGTGCCGTGGGCCGAGGTGCGGGAGGCGCGGGACGGCGCCAGGCTCTGGGAGCGCCTCCTCCCCGTGGACTCGCCGATCCAGGGGTTCCCGGCGGTCACGCTCGACGCCAGCGTCGTGCCGGCCTTCCTCCACGGGCGGGCTGTCCCGGTTCCGGGCGCCGCCGAGGGCCCGCTGCGCGCCTACGCTCCCGACGGCGCGTTCCTCGGCCTCGGGCTCGGCCGCGGCGGCGCCGTCAAGCCCGAGAGACTGCTCCATGCGGATCCTCCACGGCCTGACGTCCTTCCCGGCTGAGCTCGTCCCCTCGGTCACGGCCCTGGGAGCCTTCGACGGCATCCACCTGGCCCACGCCAAGATCCTCGCCACGACCGTGGAGCGCGCGCGCACCCTCGGCAGCGCCGCGCTCGCGTGCACGTTCGATCCCCACCCGGCCGCGGTGCTGCGCCCCGAGCGCGCGCCTGCGCCCATCGCGAGCCACGAGGAGAACCTGTCCCGGATGGCGCAGGCGGGGCTGGACGCCGCCGTGGTCATCCCATTCACCATGGAGTTCTCGCGGCTCGAGGCCGAGGAGTTCGTCACGACGGTGCTGGTGGACACGCTGCGGGTCCGGGAGGTCGTCGTGGGATTCAACCACACCTTCGGCCGCGGCGCCCGCGGGACGGCGGCGCTGCTGCGCGAGCTGGGCGAGCGGTACGGGTTCCTCGCGCACGTGGTGCCCCCGCTCCAGGTCGACGGGCTCACCGTCTCCTCGAGCGCCATCCGGGAGGCGCTCCGGGACGGGGATCTGGCCCGCGCGCGCGCGTTCCTGGGCCATCCGTACGCGGTGACGGGTCCCGTGCTCCGCGGGGCCGGGCGCGGGCGAGGGCTGGGCTTTCCCACGGCGAACCTGAGGCCCGATCGCGCGCTCATCCTGCCGCCCGGAGTCTACATCGCGCAGGCCACGTGGTCCGGCGGGCGCGCGCCGGCCGTCGTGAATGTCGGGTACCGTCCGACCTTCGACGAGAACGAGTACTGGGTGGAGGCGTTCCTGCTCGACTTCGACGGGGACCTCTACGACCAGCCGCTCACCCTCCGCTTCATCGAGCGGATCAGGGCCGAGCGGAAGTTCGAGAGCGTGGAGGCCCTCAGACGCCAGGTGGCGGCCGACATCCAGGCCGGGCGGCGGTTCGCCGAGGCGTGGCCCCCGGACGCCAGCAACGGCTGACGCGGCCCCTCGCCTTTACACTCGGGCGGGTCCGTGGTAGCCTCAGGCGGTACGTATAAGGGCCTTGCGCATTTCTCTCGGAACCCGTCTCGGCGGAGTCGCAGCCTGGACTCTGGGGGCGTGGCGATTGGGGGGGGACCCCCCGGAAGGAGACCTGCATGCGCCTGTCCACCGACAGGAAGAAGAACCTCATCGAGCAGTTCAAGGTTCACGATGGGGACACGGGCTCACCTGAAGTTCAGATCGCCCTCCTCTCGGAGCGCATCAACAGCCTCACCGACCACTTCAAGACCCACCAGAAGGACCACCACTCCCGGCGCGGGCTGCTGATGCTCATCGGAAAGCGCCGCGGGCTCCTGGAATACCTCCGCAAGAAGGACGTGGAGCGGTACCGCGCCCTGACCGAGAGGCTCGGGATCCGCAAGTGACCGCGGACCCGGATGTCATTCTGCCGCAGCGAGCCCGGCGTGGCCGGGCCCCTCACATCCCCGCAGTCCCCCGACCTGGAGGTTCACTCAGCATATGAGTCACTCTGTTCAGACCGAGATCAACGGCACCGTCCTGTCCATCGAGACGGGGAGGGTGGCCAAGCAGGCCGACGGAGCGGTGGTCGTCCGCTACGGCGGGACGATGGTGCTCTCCACGGTGGTCGCGACCAAGACGCCCATGGAGGGGCGGGATTTCCTCCCGCTCACGGTCGAGTACCGCGAGCGCGCCTACGCCGGTGGGAAGATCCCGGGGGGATTCTTCAAGCGCGAAGGGCGGCCCGACGAGAAGGAGACGCTGACGTGCCGGCTCATCGACCGCCCGGTCCGCCCGCTCTTCCCCAAGGGCTTGCGCAACGAGATGCAGGTCATCAACCTCGTCATCTCCGCCGACAACGAGAACGATCCCGACGTGCTGGCCATGCTGGGCTCCTCCGCCGCCCTGTCGCTGTCCGGGCTCCCCTTCGACGGGCCCGTGGGCGCCGTCCGCGTGGGCCTCGTGGGCGGCGCGCTGGTCGCCAACCCGACCTACGCCCAGCTCCTCGCCTCGCCGCTCGAGCTCGTCATCGCCGGCACCGAGGACGCGATCCTCATGGTCGAGTCCGGCGGCAGGGAGATCAGCGAGGAGCAGATGCTCGAGGCCCTCGCCTTCGGCCACGAGGCGTGCAAGCGGCTCGCCCGGATGCAGAAGGATCTCATGGCCAAGGCGGCCAGGCCGCGCTGGGCCTTCGATGCCGCCGCCGGGGCGGACCCGGCGCTCGAAACCCGGGTGAGGGAGGCCGCCACGGCCAGGGTGGTCCAGGCCCTGTCCATCCACGAGAAGCAGGGCCGGGGGCAGGCGCTGGAGGCGGTCTTCGATGAGGTCTGCCAGGCCCTCGGCGTCGACGAGACGGGGCGTCCCAAGGCCCGCGAGTACTTCGAGAAGGTGGAGCGGGCGCAAGTCCGACGGCTCATCGTGGAGAAGGGGATCCGGGTGGACGGCCGCAGCGTGAAGGAGATCCGGCCCATCTGGAGCGAGGTCGCGTACCTGCCCCGCGCCCACGGCTCCGCGCTCTTCACCCGCGGGGAGACCCAGGCGCTCGTGGCCGCCACGCTCGGGACCAAGAACGACGAGCAGAAGATGGAGTCGTTCGAGGGGGACACCTACCGGCGCTTCATGCTCCACTACAACTTCCCCTCCTTCTCGACGGGCGAGGTGAAGCGCTTCGGCAACCCCGGCCGCCGGGAGGTCGGGCACGGGGCGCTCGCCCACCGGGCCATCGAGGCGGTCCTGCCCAGCAAGGAAGAGTTCCCGTACACGATCCGCATCGTCTCCGACATCCTCGAGTCCAACGGCTCGTCCTCCATGGCCACCGTCTGCGGCGCCTCCATGGCGCTCATGGACGCCGGCGCGGCCATCAAGGCGCCCGTTGCCGGCATCGCCATGGGCCTGGTGAAGGAGGGGGACCGGGTCGGCATCCTCACGGACATCATGGGGAGCGAGGACCATTACGGCGACATGGACTTCAAGGTCGCCGGCACCGAGCAGGGCATCACGGCGCTCCAGATGGACATCAAGATCAAGGGCGTCTCCGTGGACATCATGCGCCAGGCCCTGGCGCAGGCCAGGGAGGCGCGCCTCTTCGTGCTCCAGAAGATGGCCGAGACCATCAAGGCGCCGCGGCCGCAGCTGTCGCCCTTTGCCCCCCGCTTCGTCACCATCAAGATCCGCCCCGAGAAGATCCGCGAGATCATCGGTCCGGGCGGCAAGGTGATCCGCGGCATCCAGGAGAAGACGGGCGCCAAGATCGACGTGGAGGACGACGGCAAGGTCACGATCTTCTCGTCGAGCAACGACGCGGCCCAGATGGCCCTCGGGATGATCCAGGACATCTGCCGCGAGGTGGAGCTGGATCGGATCTACGTCGGCCGGGTGAAGAGCATCAAGGAGTTCGGCGCCTTCGTGGAGGTGATCCCCGGCTCGGAGGGGCTGCTGCACATCTCGCAGATCGCCGAGAGCCGCATCCGCGCCGTGGGGGACGTTCTCACCGAGGGCGACGAGGTGCTGGTGAAGGTGATCGAGATCGACAGCAACGGGAAGGTGCGGCTGTCGCGGAAGACGGCCCTGCGCGAGCAGCCGGCGCTGGCGGACCGGGAGAAGCTCAAGCTGGCCCCGACCGGAGGTCAGGCCTAGTGCCGGAGGGGTACCGCAAGCATGTCCTGCCCTGCGGCATCCGCGTGGTGGCGGAGTCCATGCCTCATGTCCGGTCGGTGGCCGTCGGCATCTGGGTAGAGACCGGCTCCCGCGTCGAGCCCGAGGGCCGCGGCGGGATCTCCCACCTCATCGAGCACCTGGTCTTCAAGGGGACGGCCACGCGGTCGGCCGAGGAGATCGCCCGCGCCATCGACGGGGTCGGCGGGCACATGGACGCCTTTACCGCCAAGGAACACACCTGCTTCTACGTGAGCGTGCTCGACGAGCACCTCCCCCTGGCCACCGAGCTGCTGACGGACATCCTCATGCGCCCGCGCTTCGCCGCGGACGACATCGAGAAAGAGAAGTCGGTCGTGTTCCAGGAGATCAAGATGGTGGAGGACACGCCCGACGATCTGATCCACGATCTCTTCGCCGAGCGGATCTGGGCGGGCCATCCCCTGGGGCGGCCCATCCTCGGCACCTGGGAGTCGGTTCGGGGCTTCGGGCGGGAGACGATCCTTTCCCACTTCGAGGAGGAGTATGCCCCGACGAACATCACGGTGGCGGTGGCGGGGCACGTCGAGCCGGAGCAGGCGGTGGACCTGTTCGCCCCGCGCTTCGAAGGGTTCCAGCGCGCGGCCGTCCCGCGGCGGAGCGGCCCTCCGGCGCTTCACCCCGGCATCCACGTCGTGCACAAGCCGCTGGAGCAGGTCCACGTGGTCCTGGGCTTCCCGGGGATCCCCGACGGGGCGCCGGAGCGCTACGCCCTCTACCTCCTCAACGACATCATCGGCGGCAGCATGTCCTCGCGGCTGTTCCAGGAGGTCCGCGAGCGCCAGGCCCTCGTGTACTCCGTGCACTCCGGGACCCAGGCATTCCACGATGCCGGGATTCTCTACGTCTACGCGGGCACCGACGCCGCCAACTTCGGCAAGGTGCTCAGGGCGCTTCTGAAGGAGCTGCGCGCGCTCAAGAAGGACGGGGTGACGGCCGAGGAGCTCCGCCGGGCCAAGGATCACCTCAAGGGCAACCTGATCCTCTCCCTGGAGTCCACCTCGAGCCGGATGAACCGGCTGGCCAAGCAGGAGCTGCGCTTCGGCTCCTTCCTGTCGGTGGACGAGATGCTCGCCGCCATCGATGCCGTGCGGCTGGACGAGATCGACGCCCTCATCCACCGGGTCCTCGACGACGAGCAGCTCTGCCTGCTGGCGCTCGGGCCCGTGGATCGGCGCCACCTCCCTCGCGACCTCACCCTGCGCTAGCATGATCGAGCGCTACAGCCGGCCGGAGATGGCACGTCTCTGGACGCAGGAGGCGAAGTACGCCGCCTGGCTGCGGGTGGAGCTGGCCGTGTGCGAGGCCTACGCGCGGCGCGAGCTCATCCCACCCGTGGCGCTGGGCCGGATCAAGGCGCGAGCACGGGTCGATCCCCGTCGGATCGACGAGATCGAAGCCACGACGCGCCACGACATCATCGCCTTCCTCACCAACCTGGAAGAGGCCATCGGCGCAGACTCCCGTTACGTCCACATGGGGCTCACCTCGTCCGACGTGGTGGACACGGCCCAGGCGCTCGTGCTCCAGCAGGCGTGCGACCTCCTGCTCGCCGGCCTCGAGCGCTTCCGGGAGGCGGTGGAGACGCTGGCGGCGCGGCACAAGGACACGCTCTGCGTGGGCCGCACGCACGGGATCCACGCCGAGCCCATGACCTTCGGGCTGAAGCCGGCGGGGTGGTACGCCGAGGCCGGACGGAACCTGGAGCGGCTGCGCCGCGCCCGCGAGACCGTCCGGGTGGGCAAGATCTCGGGCGCCGTCGGCACCTTCGCCCACGTTGCCCCCGACGTCGAAGAGGAGGTCTGCCGCCTCCTGGGGCTCGAGCCGGCGCCCATCTCCAGCCAGGTGCTCCAGCGCGACCGCCACGCCGAGCTCTGCGCGACCCTCGCCATCCTCGCTGCCTCCCTCGAGCGGGTGGCCCTCGAGATCCGGTCGCTCCAGCGTACCGAGGTGCTCGAGGCCGAGGAGCCGTTCACCGAGGGGCAGAAGGGCAGCAGCGCCATGCCCCACAAGCGCAACCCGGTGTCGTGCGAGCAGGTGTGCGGGCTGGCGCGGCTCGTTCGGGCCAACGCGCACGCCGCGCTGGAGAATGTGGCGCTCTGGCACGAGCGCGACATCAGCCACTCGTCCGTCGAGCGGGTGATCCTGCCGGACTCGACGCTCCTGGTGGACTACATGCTGCACCAGATGACGCGGATCGTCGGGGGGCTGCGCGTCTCCCCGGAGCGGATGCGGGAGAACATGGAGCGGAGCTACGGACTGATGTTCTCCCAGCGGGTGCTCCTGGCGCTCGCGGACAGGGGCCTCCCGCGGCAGCAGGCCTACGAGTTGGTCCAGCGCAACGCCATGCGCGCGTGGCAGGAGCGGACCGCCTTCCGGGACCTGCTGGCGGCCGACGCCGAGGTCATGGCACGGCTGACGCCGGCCGAGCTCGACGCCTGCTTCGACGCCGCCTGGTACGTGAGGAACGTGGATGCCATCTACAAGCGACTGGGGCTGGGGTGAGGGGACCCTCCCGATGGAGAAGCCGGACAGGCTCTGCAAGGGCACGGCGTTGACCGTCCGGGCGCGCCGGCGGCTGGGGGCCCGGGCATGAGGGCGCGGGTGCTGGTGCGGCTCAAGCCGGGGATCCTGGACGTCCAGGGCGCCTCCGTGAAGCGCGCGCTCGGCGGGCTCGGCTTCGACGAGGTGCGGGACATCAGGATTGGCAAGGTCGTGGAGCTGGAGCTGGACGGGCTGGATGCGGCGGCGGCCCGGCGCCGCATCGATGAGATGTGCGCCCGCCTCCTGGCCAACCCCGTCACCGAGGACTTCACGGTCGAGCTCCTCGGCTGACCGTCCGCCTCGGGGCCCGTGCGATGCGGGGCAGGCCGCCGAGACAGGCCCAGATGCGAGGCGGCTCCCGACCGCCGCACGCGAGGCGTACTCTCTGTACGTTGAGCGTGCGGCCGAGGGAGCCAACGAAGCAGATGGGCTTGTATCGGCGGCCGGCTACAGGCGCTTGCGCATGCGCGGGTCCAGCGTGTCCCGCAGCCCGTCCCCGAGGATGTTGACGGCGAGCACCGTCAGCGAGAGGAAGATGCTCGGGAACAGGATGTTGTGGGGGAAGACCCGGAACAGCGCCCGCCCCTCCGCCATGATGTTCCCCCAGGTCGGGGTCTGCGGGGGAATGCCGATGCCGAGGAACGAGAGGATCGCCTCCACCACGATGGCGGAGGCGCAGACGTAGGTCCCCTGCACGATGAGCGGCGGCACCGTGCCGGGGAGGACGTGGCGCAGGAGTAGCAGGGGCGTCGGTGCGCCGAGCGCCACCGCCGCCTCCACGTAGGGCTCCTCCCGGATCGACAGCACGACGCTTCGCACCAGCCGCACCACCCGCGGGATCTCCGGGATGACGATGGCGATGATCACGGTGCGTAGCCCCGCGGAGGCCAGCGAGACGAGCGCGATCGCCAGCAGGATGGCCGGGACCGCCATCAGCCCGTCCATGACCCGCATGACGATCGAGTCGAGCCAGCGGAGGTAGCCCGCCAGCACCCCGATCACGAGCCCGATCGTCACGCTGAGGAGGGCCACCGCCACGCCGATGATGAGCGAGACGCGGGCGCCATACACCACCCGGCTGTACACGTCGCGTCCGAGGCTGTCGGTGCCCATCCAGTGCGTGAAGCGCGCCTCGCCGCCCACCGTCCGCACCGTACGCTCGAAGCCTGGCACCTTGTTCCGGTACGACGGGTCGATCTGCGCCGGGTCCGTGGTGCCGAGGAGCGGCGCCAGCAGCCCGGCGAGGACGATCAGCGCCAGGACGATGCCGCCCAGGACGACGCTGCGGTTCCGGGCGAGCCTGCGCGCCGTGCCGGCGCGCGCGGGCGCGGCGGGCCGGGGGAGAGCGAGCATCTCTGCGCGATCCGTCATCGAGTGATCGACGGTCGCGGCACGCCGCGACCTCCATGAGGGGGCTCACGCATGCTCAGTAGCGGATCCTCGGATCGAGCACGGTGTAGCTCAGGTCCACCAGCAGGTTGATGAGCACGTAGGCGAACGAGAACAGCAGCACCACCGCCTGCACCGTGGGGTAGTCCCGCGCCAGCACGGCGTCCACCGTGAGCCGGCCGAGGCCGGGGATGCTGAAGACAGACTCGGTCACGACCACGCCGCCGATGAGGAGCGCGATCCCGAGGCCGATGACGGTGACGATGGGGACGGCGGCATTGCGCAGCGCGTGGCGCAGGAGCACGCTGAGGTCGCCGAGGCCCTTGGCCCGCGCGGTGCGCACGTAGTCGGCGCCGAGCACCTCGAGGACGCTGGTGCGCGTGATCCGCGCGATCAGCGCCACGAAGATCACCGACAGGGTGAGGCTGGGGAGCATCAGGCGCTCGATGAAGCCGCCGAACCCCTCCCCGAGGCGCTGGTAGCCCTGCACGGGGAGCCAGCCGAGCTGGATCGCGAAGACGTAGATGAGCGCGTAGCCGATGACGAAGGCGGGCACCGAGAAGCCGAGCACGGAGAGCCCCATGACGAACCGGTCGATCCAGGTGCCCTGCCGGTACGCGGCCGTCACCCCCAGCGGCACGGCGATGGCCACGGCCAGCAGGACGGTGCAGACGGCCAGCGCCGCGGTGGGCTCGAGCCGGTCCACGATCAGCTCCGCGACGGGCTTCTTGAAGAAGAACGACTCGCCGAGGTCTCCGGTCAGGATGTTCCCCAGCCAGATGACGAATTGCTGGGGAATGGGCCGCTCGAGCCCGAGCTTCGCGCGGATCTCGGCCACCTGCTGGGAGGTCGCGGCATCCCCGGCGATGATCGCGGCCGGATCGCCCGTGGTCAGGCGCACGAGCAGGAACACGAAGACGGCCACCACCCCCATGACCGGCAGGGTGGCGGCGAGTCGGCGCGCGATGTAGGCGTGCACGGGGGGGGGGAGGGGCGCGCTCGGATCGCCCGATCCGGGCGCGCCCCGGCAGCCTGTCCGGGCTACCGGCCCTTCTTCTCCACGTTCCAGAACACCGGCACGGGGCCGGTGACGAAGCCGTCCACGTTCTTGCGCGCCGCCGCGGGGGTGACCCATTGCCCGAGCGGGATGTATGCCGTGATCTGGGTGTTGCGCACCTGCACCGCCTCGGCGATGGCCTTGAGCCTGGCCGGGTTGGTCTCCCGGGCGTACTGGTCGCGGAGCTTCTCCATCTCGGCGTCGCACGGCCAGCCGAACATGGCCTTCTCGCAGGAGGCGTTGAGGAAGGCGGCCATGGCGGGGTTCAGGATGTCGGCCGTGACCCAGGCCGTGAGGAAGGCGTTCCAGCCGCCCTGGGCGGGCGGGTCCTTCTTGGTCCGGCGGCCCACCAGCGTCTGCCAGTCCATGGACTGCATGTCCACCTTGAAGCCGGCCTTCTCCATGAGCGACTTGGCCACGGGAGCGAGGTTCGCGAGCGCCGCGAGATCGGCGGAGTGCATCAGCACCACGGGCGTGCCGTCGTAGCCGGCCTCCGTCAGGAGCGCCCGCGCCTTGTCGAAGTTCGACTCCAGCAGCCCGTCCATCCCCTTGAAGGACTCGAGCGCCGTGCCGCAGATGAAGGTGGCCTTGCACACCTTGTAGTAGGCGGGGTCGCCGATGACAGCCTTGAGGAAGTCCCCCTGGTTGAAGGCGTACCAGAGGGCCTGGCGGATCTTCGGGTTGTCGAAGGGCTTGTGGAGATGGTTGGCGCGGAACGTGTACTGGTTGCCTAGCGGGTTGTAGTTCACGATCTTCACGTTGGCGTCGCCCTTGAGCACCGGCAGGAGGTCGTGGGGCGGCGACTCGATGTAGTCGATCTCGCCGGTCAGCAGCGCGTTCATGGCGGTCTGGTGGTCGGCGACGGCGCGCCACTCGACGCGGTCCAGCTTGGCCACCTTGCCCCCGGCCAGCCCCGACACCGGCTCCGGGCGCGGCCTGTACTGGGCGAACTTCACGTACACCGCCTTGTCGCCCGGCTTCCACTCGTCCCGCTTGAAGACGAAGGGGCCGGAGCCAGTGAAGTCGGAGATCTGAGTGGCGGGATCGGTGTCGGCCACGCGCTTGGGCATCATGAAGGGCACGTTGGACGAGGGCTTGCCCAGCGCCGTGAGCACCAGCCCCGTGACCTCCTTGAGGACGATGCGGAAGGTCTTCTGGTCCACCACGGTGATGTCCTTGACGAAGGACATGAGCTTCTGCCCGAGCGTGTCCTTGACGGCCCAGCGCTTGATGGAGGCGACGCAGTCCTCGGCCGTCACGGGCTTGCCGTCGTGCCAGAGGAGCCCGTCCCGGAGCGTCATGGTGTGGGTGAGCTTGTCGCCGCTGATGTCGTACTTGCCCACCATCTGCGGCTGGATCTCGCCCTTGGCATCGGTGGCGAAAAGCGTGTCGTAGACCATGTAGCCGTGGTTCCGCGTGATGTACGCGGTGGTCCAGATGGGGTCCACGATCTTGAGGTCGGAGTGCATGACGGCACGCAGGGTCGTCTGGGCGGCCGCCGGGGCGGAGCAGAGGGCGGCCGCGGCTGCCGCGGCCAGGATCAGGAACCGAAGGACGCGCATGGTGACTCCTCCTCAGGTTGGGTGGTCGAGCCATCCCGCGTGGGCCGGTGGCTTGGCCAAGGACGATAGCAGAGGCGCCCCCGCCGATACAAGGGCGGCCGCGCTACGCTGCCGGGTCCCAGGGGCCGAGCCTGGGCATCCCGGCCTCCACCGCCTCGGCCGCCGCCAGGCAGAGGTCCTCACGGAGCCTCGGCCCGATGATCTGCACGCCCGTCGGCAGCCCTCCCGCCAGCCCCGTGGGCACCGCGACGGCTGGCAGGCCGAGCAGGGGGACCGCGAGCTGAGGGCGCTGCGCCTCCAGCACCGCGTCCATGCGTGACTGGCTCTCGGTGTCGAAGCCCAGCGGGAAGGGGGGCTCGAGCGATGCAGGGGCCAGGACGAGCGGGCAGCGCTCCAGGAAGAGGCTCCACTGACGGGCCAGCCGCGTCCGCTCCGCGAGGGCCCGCAGGTAGTCCTCCATGGTGGGCTCGGGACCGCCGCCGAGGAAGAGTCGCGTGGCGGTGCGCACTCCGTCGTCCCCGAGGCTCTCGATGAGGGGCAGGAGCAGCCGGCGGATCTCCACGCGCATCAGCGAGATCCAGAGCTCCGCGGCGCGAGCGAACCCGGGCGTGGGGATCGCCTCCACGGCGTAGCCGGCCGCCGTCAAGGCGACCGCGGCCCGGCGCACCGCGGCCCGGACATCGGGATGCGCTGCCGCCGCGCCGAAGTGAGCGGGGTCCTCCACCACCGCCACGCGGATGGGAGGCGGGGGCAGCGGCCCCTCCTGCGGCGCCGGGATCCACCACGGGTCCCGCGGATCGGGAGCGAGCATTGCCGCGAAGCCGAGCCTCACGTCCCGCACGCGGCGGGCCATGGGGCCCTGCACCGCCATCAGCTGGATGGCGGGCGGCCACTCGGCAGGCGCCGTGCCGTTGAAGAGCGCGACGCGTCCGGGCGTGGGCCGGAGGCCCGCCACCCCGCACGCGTAGGCCGGGTAGCGGATGGAGCCGCCGAGGTCGGTGCCGTGGGCGAGAGGCCCGATGCCTGCGGCCAGGGCGGCGGCGGCGCCGCCGCTGGAGCCGCCCGGGGTGCGCCCGCGCGAGAAGGGGTTGCGGGTCTGGCCGTGGAGGTCGTTCACCGAGTCCCACCGGAGGTTGAAGGCGGGAGTGTTCGTGCGGCCGATGATGGCGGCGCCGGCCGCCTTCCACTGCGCCACGACGGGGCTGTCCGCCTCCGCGATCACGCCGGCGAACGCCACCACGCCGCTCGTGGTGGCGCAGCCGGCCTGATCCGTGTTCTGCTTGACCGTGACGGGCACGCCGGCCAGCGGCCCCACCGGCTCGCCGCGCGCCACCGCCCGGTCCACGCGGTCGGCGGCCTCGAGGGCCCCGGCCGACAGGTCCACGGTGACGGCGTTGATCGCCGGGTTGACCGCGCGCATGCGCTGGAGGCAGGAGGCGACCGCCTCTCGCGCCGAGATGTCGCGGGCCGCGATCGCCTGCGCGAGCGTCACGGCGTCCCACCTCCAGAGATCCTCTGCCATGGGCCCCTCCTCGATGCGCTGGCTCTTGCCAGAACCCCTCCTGCACGGTAGAGTGACACTGTAACGCGAAAGGAGGAGCACCCAGCCCCATGAAATTCGGCGTGGTCGTCTTCCCCGGCACGTGGAGTGACTGCGACTTCCACTACGTCATCAGCGAGGTGCTCCATCAACCGGTGAGCTACGTCTGGCACCGGGAGACGAACCTGGCCGATTTCGACTGCCTGATCCTTCCGGGCGGGTTCTCCTACGGCGACTACCTCCGCGCGGGCGCCGTGGCGGGCCGGTCCCCCGTGGTGGAGGCGCTCCCCGAGTTCGTGGCCCGCGGCGGCCTCGTGCTGGGCTCCTGCAACGGCTTCCAGATCCTCTGCGAGGCCAGGCTCCTCCCCGGCGCCCTGATGCGCAACGAGTGTCTCCAGTACCGCTGCCAGTCCACCTGGCTGCGGGTGGAGAGCGCGGAGACGGCGTTCACGCGCGCGCTCCGGCCTGGCCAAGTCCTGCGCATGCCCATCTCCCACGGCGAGGGGAAGTACTACGCCGACTGGGAGACGCTCCGCGCGCTCAGGGCCAAGAAGCAGATCGTGTTCCGCTACTGCACCGAGGACGGCCGGATCACCAAGGAGTCGAACCCCAACGGCTCCCTGGAGAGCATCGCGGGCCTCGTCAACGAGGACGGCACGGTGCTGGGCATGATGCCCCATCCGGAGCGGGCCGCCGAGAACGCGATGGGCGGCACCGACGGCCTGCTCATCTTCCACTCCCTCCTCGGCAGCCTCGTCGAGGACGGCAGCTTCCTCAAGCGCTAGCAGGATGCGGGAAAACCCTGCGGGCTGCTCAAAAAGGTCCAGATGCGAGGCGGCGCCCGACGGTCGCACGCGAGGCGTACTCGCTGTACGTTGAGCGTGCGGCCGAGGGCGCCAACGAAGCAGATGGGCCTTTTTCAGCAGCCTGCTAGTACTACTGTGTCATTAAATGACATATGACTAACCCGCGCGTGGCCGATGACCGCACGCCAAGCATGGCAGACGCTGCGCCAACGCCGACGCCAGGAGCCGGAACATCGTCGCGATCGAGTGCGGCACGTGCCGCTCAGGACGCACCGGCAGCGCCCCGCGGGGTGAAACCTTCGGGTAGCGGAGCGGCGCGGAGGAAGGACAGAGGCTGAGGGGGGGAATGGGCCAATCGCTCGGCGGCCAGAAAGGCATACGCGGCGATGCAGAGCGAGGCGTGGTGATGAAAGCCACGCCAGCCGCGCCCTTCAAAGTGATCGAGCCCGAGCTCGTCCTTCAGCTCCTGATAGTCCCGCTCGATGCGCCAGCGGAGTTTCGTCAGCCGCACCAACTCGTGGCGCGACAGGGTCGCGGGCAGCGTGGACAGCCAGTACTTCGTCGGCTCCGCCTCCCCGCGCGGCCACTCGATCAGGAGCCATTCTTCGGGGCGGGCCTCGGTTCGCTCCTCGTCACGATGGGCCGGGCGCACGCGGACGGCCGCGAACCGCGAGCGCATCGCCCCGTGGGTGCCTTCCCGCCAGGCCACCGTGTGCCAAGCGCCCGCCGGCAATTGCTGGGCGAGCCCGAGCACGCTCACGGGCCGATGGCGACGCGTTCGGCGCACGAGCGCCGGCGGTCGCCCGTGCCCGCTGTACCGCTTCGGCGGCAGCGGCGCCTGTCCGGACGGCCACACGGTGGTCTCACTCGAGAGCCCGACGACGTACGGCAGTGCGCCGGCGGTCAACCGATCGCGGAACGCGGTGATGACGCCGTAGCCCGCGTCGGCGAGGACGGGCGCCGGCGGAACCCCCTCGGCGCGGAGCTGGTCGATCTGCTCCAGCGCGATCTGCCACTTGGGCCGGAACTTCACGGCGGTAGGAACGCCGGCCTTCCGACGCCGCGCGCGGGCGCGCGCCCACGCTTCCGGCAAGTAGAGGCGGTAGGCCGCCGGCACGCTCGCCTGCTCGTGGGCCAACGACACGCTCACCGCCACCTGACAGTTGTCCTGTTTGCCCAGGACCCCGCAGTACTGCCGGGCCACCCCGACCGAATGCCGTCCCTTCTTCGGGATGCCGGTGTCATCCACGATCCACGCGACGATCGGCCCGTGCGGAGCGAGGGCCGCGAGCATCGTGTCGCGGGCCACGCGCAGCACCGCGGCGTCGTCCCAGGCGGCGTTGGCGACGAAGTGGTGCATCGACTGATGGCGAGCGCGGACGTGACGCGGATCGACCCGCGCGGCCATCGGCTCGATGCTCTTGCGGTCCCCGGGCAAGCAGAGGCCGCTGACGTAGGCCCGCAGCGGCTCATGCCGGTCCCGATGGCCCAGGACGATGGCGAGACGCTCAACATACGCCGAAAACCGCTGGACAAGGGCGGTCGCAAGGTTGGGCATACGCCAATGGTGACAGCGTACCCCGTGAATCTCCTAACGTTATTGACACAGTAGTACTAGGAGCCTGGGCTATGGAGTGGGGACGGAGTGACCGGGGCCGAGCCTAAGGTCACGCAGGAGCTCGCTCTCGCCCACGGCCTCACGGCCGAGGAATACGATCGTATCATCCGGCGGCTCGGCCGCGAGCCCTCCTTCACTGAGCTCGGACTCTTCTCGGCGCTGTGGTCCGAGCACTGCGCCTACAAGCACTCGCGCGTCTTCCTGCGCGGGCTGCCCACGCAGGCGCCGCACGTGCTGCAAGGGCCCGGGGAGAACGCCGGGATCGTGGACCTCGGCGGCGACTTGGCGCTCGCGTTCAAGATCGAGAGCCACAACCATCCCTCGTTCATCGAGCCCTTCCAGGGGGCGGCCACGGGTGTGGGGGGAATCCTCCGCGACATCTTCACCATGGGCGCCCGGCCCATCGCGATCCTGGACTCGCTGCGCTTCGGGGACCCGGAGGATGCGAAGACCCGCCGGCTCATCGACGGCGTCGTGGCCGGCATCAGCTGGTACGGCAACTGCTTCGGCGTGCCCAACCTCGGCGGCGAGGTGGGCTTCGGGCCCGAGTACGCGGGCAACCCGCTGGTGAACGCCATGGCGGTGGGGCTGGTGCGGAAGGACCGCATCCTGCGCGCGCGCGCCGAGGGGCCCGGCAACCCCGTCCTCTACGTCGGCGCCAAGACCGGCCGCGACGGCATCCACGGCGCCACCATGGCCTCGGCCACCTTCGACGAGGGGGCCGAGGAGCGGCGTCCGACAGTGCAGGTGGGGGACCCCTTCACCGAGAAGCTCCTGCTCGAGGCCTGCCTCGAGGCCATGCAGACCGGGGCCGTGGTCGGCATCCAGGACATGGGCGCCGCCGGGCTGGCCTGCGCCTGCTCCGAGATGCCGGCCCGCGCGGGGACGGGGATGGAGGTGGAGCTCTCTCGCGTCCCCCAGCGCGAGCCGGGCATGACCCCGTACGAGATCATGCTCTCCGAGTCCCAGGAGCGCATGCTGCTGGTGGCGGCCCGCGGGCGCGAGGCCGAGATCCGCCGCGTCTTCGCCAAGTGGGAGCTGGATGCCGTCGAGATCGGCACGGTGACGGACGACGGGATGCTGCGGGCGCGCATGCACGGCGAGGTCGTGGCCGAGGTGCCCGTCAAGGCGCTGGCCGACGAGGCGCCTGTCTACGAGAAGCCCACGGCCCGGCCCGGCTGGCAGGATGCGATCGAGGCTTTCGACCCCCTCGCCCTGGCTGCCGGGAGCGATCCGGAGCGGGCGCTCCTGGCCCTCGTGGGATCGCCCACGGTGGCCTCGAAGGAGTGGGTGTACCGGCAATACGATCAGCAGGTGGGGATCAACACGCTGGTCCTGCCGGGTTCCGACGCCGGAGTTCTCCGCATCAAGGGAACCCCGAAGGCCGTCGCTGTAACCACGGACGGCAACGCCCGTTTCACCTATCTCGACCCGCGCCGGGGCGCGGCCATGGCCGTGGCCGAGGCCGCGCGCAACCTGGCCGCCAGCGGGGCCCGGCCCCTCGGGCTCACCGACTGCCTGAACTTCGGCTCGCCGGAGCGCCCCGAGATCCTGTGGCAGTTCAAGGAGGCGGTGGCGGGCATTGCCGAGGCCTGTCGGGCGCTGGAAATCCCGGTGGTGGGCGGCAACGTGTCCTTCTACAATGAGACGCTGGGGCAGGCGATCTTGCCCACGCCCGTGATCGGGATGGCGGGAGTGATCGAGGACGCCGAGTGTCGCTGCACCCAGTGGTTCAAGGAGCCCGGAGACCGGGTGGCGCTCCTGGGCCCGGACGCGGTGAGCCTCGGGGGGTCGGAGTATCTGTGGACGCTTCACCGGATCCTCGCGGGCCAGCTGGCCGCGCTGGACCTCCGCATCGAGCGGGCTGTCCAGGACGCCTGTCGCGCGGCCATCGAGGCGCGACTGGTGAGCTCGGCGCATGATTGCTCGGAGGGGGGGCTCGCGGTGGCGCTGGCCGAGGCCTGCGTGAGCGGGCCCGAGGCGATCGGCGCGGAGATCGACCTGCCCGGGAGCGCGCGGCCGGAGCTGGCGCTGTTCGGAGAGGGGCCGTCGCGGATCGTGGTCTCGGTTCCCGCCGATGCCAGCCGGGCGCTCGAGGCCCTGATGGGGGAGTTCGCGGTGCCGTGGCGCTGGATCGGCGTGGTGGGTGGCCACGGGCTCGTCGTCAGAATGGGCGGCGCCGGCGCGGTGAGCCTGCCGGTGACGCAGATCGCGCAGGAGTGGAGGGCCGGCTTTGAGCGTCATGTCTCCTGACAAGCTCCACGACGAGTGCGGCCTCTTCGGGATCTGGAGCCACCCCGAGGCGGCCAATGTCACCTACCTCGGGCTCTACGCGCTCCAGCACCGCGGCCAGGAGTCGGCCGGCATCGCGGCCACCGACGGCGACAACTTCCACGTGGAGAAGGCCATGGGCTGGGTGGCGGACGTCTTCGGCCGCGAGCGGCTCCGACGCCTGCCAGG
The DNA here is from genome assembly GCA_001788415.1 of Candidatus Rokubacteria bacterium GWC2_70_16. Classification (GTDB taxonomy): domain Bacteria; phylum Methylomirabilota; class Methylomirabilia; order Rokubacteriales; family CSP1-6; genus UBA12499. Next base: position 54,558 of record MGBV01000149.1, read on the forward strand.
CAGCCGCGCCATCGGGCATGTCCGCTACTCCACCGCCGGCAGCTCCAACCTGCGCAACGCCCAGCCCATCAGCGCCAAGACGGCCCACGGGCCCGTGGCCATCGGCCACAACGGCAACCTGGTGAACGCCGAGGAGCTGCGGCGGCAGCTCTCGCAGGAGGGCGCCGTCTTCCAGTCCTCGTCCGACACCGAGGTGATCCTGCACCTCCTGGCCCGCGCCGAGGGCGCCACCCTGGTGGAGCAGCTGGCCCTGGCGCTGTCGCAGGTGCGTGGCGCCTACAGCCTGCTCCTCCTCACGCGCTCCTCCATCATCGCGGTGCGCGATCCCGCCGGGTTCCGGCCGCTCTCCCTGGGCCGCCTGGGGGAGGCCTGGGTGGTGGCCTCCGAGACCTGCGCGCTGGATCTCATGGAGGCCAAGTTCGTGCGGGACATCGAGCCCGGCGAGGTGCTCGTCATCGACGAGCGCGGGCTCACGAGCTACCGGCCGTTCCGGCCGCGGGAGCGCCTGCAGTGCGTCTTCGAGTACGTGTACTTCGCGCGCCCGGACTCTGTCCTCTGGGGGCGCAACGTGCACGTGGTCCGCAAGGCGCTCGGCCATCAGCTCGCGCGCGAGCACCCGGTGCCGGCCGACCTCGTGATCCCGGTGCCGGACTCGGGGGTGGGCGCCGCGCTGGGCTTCTCCGAGGAGGCGGGCATCCCCTACGACAGCGGGCTGGTGCGGAACCACTACGTGGGGCGCACCTTCATCGAGCCGAGCCACGGCATCCGCCACTTCGGGGTGAAGGTGAAGCTGAACCCCAATCGCGAGGTGCTGAGCGGCCGGCGCGTGGTCGTGGTGGACGACTCCATCGTCCGCGGCACCACCAGCCGCAAGATCGTCAAGATGATCCGGGCTGCCGGGGCGCGCGAGGTCCACATGCGCATCTCCTCGCCCCCGATCCAGTGGCCCTGCTATTACGGCATCGACACGCCGACCCGGAAGGAGCTGATCGGCGCCAGCCACGACGTGCGGGAGATCCAGCGCTACCTCGCCGCCGACTCCCTGGGCTACCTCTCGCTCGAGGGGATGCTCAAGGCCACGGGGAACGATCCCCACGACTTCTGCCACGCCTGCTTCACCGGGCAGTACCGCGTGGGCTTCGAGTCCCCCGACCGCTCCCAGCTCCAGCTCTTCGAAGCATGATCTGCCGTCGCGGCGCTCGCGCGCCCGACGCTCGAGGAACAGGCTCCTGAGTCCAGATCCGCTCACCTACCGGGCCGCCGGCGTGGACATCGCCGCCGGGGACGAGGCGGTCCGGCGCATCGCCCGGCTGGCCGCGTCCACCCAGCGGCCGGAAGTCCTCGGGGGCATCGGCGCCTTCGCCGCCTTCTGCCGGATCCCGCCGGGCTACCGCGAGCCCGTCCTGGTCTCGTCCACGGACGGCGTGGGAACCAAGCTCAAGATCGCCTTCCTGGCCGACCGGCACGACACGGTGGGCATCGATCTGGTCGCCATGGGGGTCAACGACCTGCTCGTGCACGGCGCCGAGCCGCTCTACTTCCTCGACTACCTGGCGGTACACCGCGTGGAGCCCGATCGGGTCGAGGCCATCGTCTCCGGCATCGCGGCCGGCTGCCGCGAGGCCGGCTGCGCGCTGGTAGGCGGCGAGACGGCCGAGATGGGGGACTTCTACGCCCCCGGCGAGTACGACCTGGCGGGCTTCGCCGTGGGGGTCGTCGAGCGGAGCGGGATCGTGACGGGGGCCGAGGTGGCGCCCGGCGACCGCGTGCTCGGGCTCGGCTCCTCGGGGCTGCACTCCAACGGCTACACGCTGGCCCGCAAGGTCTTGCTGGAGCGGCTCGGGCTTGGCATGAACGACCCGATCCCCGGGGTCGGGCGCCGCTGCGCCGACGAGCTGCTCGCGCCCACCCGCATCTACGTCAAGCCGGTGCTCTCGCTGCTCCAGGCCGTGCCGGTGCTGGCCATGGCGCATGTCACCGGCGGGGGAGTCACGGAGAACCTCCCGCGCGTCCTGCCGGAAGGCGCGCGCGCCGTCATCGAGCGGAGCGCCTGGCCGGTGCCGCCCATCTTCCACGTCATCCAGGAGGCGGGGCAGGTGGAGGAGGCGGAGATGCGCCGCACCTTCAACATGGGGCTGGGCTATCTGCTGGTGCTGCGCCCGCGAGACGCCGCCGCCGCGGCGACCCATCTCCACGCCGCCGGGGAGCAGGTCTTCGAGGTCGGGGAGATCCGCCAGGGCGAGCGCGGGGTGGAGTATGCCTGAGGTCCTGCGCATCCGCGTCGGCGTGCTGGCCTCGGGCCGCGGCTCCAACCTCCGCGCCATCCTCGGCGCCGTGGAGGCCGGGCGGATGCGGGCGGAGGTCGTGGTCGTCGTCTCGGATCGAGCCGGGGCGGGGGCGCTCGGGATCGCGCGGGACCACGGCGTCGAGGCGCTGTTCGTGGACCCGGGGCAGCATCCCGGCCGCGAGGCCTACGACAAGGTTTTGGCCGCGGCCCTGGAGGAGCGGGGGGTGGGGCTCGTGTGCCTGGCGGGCTTCATGCGCATCCTGAGCCCGGGCTTCGTCCGCCACTTCGAGGGGCGGCTGCTCAACATCCACCCCGCGCTGCTCCCCGCCTTCCCGGGACTGCATGCCCAGCGCCAGGCGCTCGTGCACGGGGTCCGCATCTCGGGCGCGACGGTCCACTTCGTGGACGAGGGCGTGGACACGGGCCCCATCGTGCTGCAGGCCGCCGTGCCCGTGCATCCCGACGACACCGAGGCGAGCCTCTCCGACCGCATCCTGGCCGAGGAGCACCGGATCTATCCCGAGGCGATCCGCCTCTTCGCCGAGGGGCGGCTCCGCCTCGAGGGCCGCCGCGTTCGCATCGTGGGGGAGCCATGAGCAGAGTGCGCCGCGCGCTCATCAGCGTGCACGACAAGACGGACGTGGTGGACTTCGCCCGGGGGCTCGCCGCCCTCGGCGTCGAGATCCTCTCCACGGGGGGTACCGCCGCGCTGCTGCGCGGGGCCGGGATCGCCGTGGTGGACGTGGCGGAGGTCACGGGCTTCCCCGAGATGCTCGACGGGCGCGTCAAGACGCTCCACCCGAAGGTCCACGGCGGCATCCTCGCGCGGCGCGGATCGCCGGAGCACATGGCGGCGCTCGCGGCGCACGACATCCGCCCCATCGACCTCGTGGTGGTGGCGCTCTACCCGTTCGAGCAGACGGTGGCCCGCCCCGACGTGACGCTGGCGGAGGCCATCGAGAACATCGACATCGGGGGCCCCAGCATGATCCGCGGGGCCGCCAAGAACCACGACAGCGTGGGCGTCGTCACGGACCCCTCGCAGTACGCGGGCGTGCTCGAGGAGCTCCGGAGGGGCGACGGCACGCTGTCCCTGGAGACCCGGTACCGGCTGGCCCACGAGGCCTTCAGGCGGACGGCCCAGTACGACGCGGCCA
>MGBV01000149.1:58026-67473 GCA_001788415.1 Candidatus Rokubacteria bacterium GWC2_70_16
GCAGCGCCCGCTGCGGGAGCGGTGCTCCTGCCGGCCCGGCTGGTGCTGGAGGCCGAGCGCGTCCAGGGGCTGCGCTACGGCGAGAACCCGCATCAGTCGGCCGTCTTCTACCGGCTGCCGGGCGCGCCTGTGGGACTGGCGGCCGCCGAGCAGCTGCACGGCCCCGAGCTGTCCTACAACAACCTGCTCGACTGGTCGGCGGCGCTCTCGCTCCTGCTCGAGTTCGAGGACCCGGCGGCCGTGGTCGTCAAGCACACCAATCCCTGCGGCGTCGCGCTCGCCGGGAGCGCCAGCGAGGCCGTGCGCAGGGCCAAGGGCTGCGACCCGATCTCCATCTACGGCGGCATCGTCGGGGTGAACCGGTGGCTGGACCTCGAGGTGGTGAAGGAGCTGTCGGGGATCCTGCTGGAGATCCTCTTCGCCCCGGACTTCGTCCCCGAGGCGCTGGAGGAGCTGCGGCGCACCAAGAAGAAGTGCCGGGTCTTCCGGCTGCCGTGCCGCCGCGCGGACTACCCGGCGCGCATGATGGAGACGCGCAGCGTGCTGGGCGGGCTCCTCGCGCAGGATGCCGACCTCGCCGACCTCGATCCCGGCGCGCTCAAGGTCGTCTCCCGGCGCCCGCCGACTGAGGCCGAGATGCGGGCGCTCCGCTTCGCCTGGCGCGTGGTCAAGCACGCCAAGTCCAACGCCATCGTGCTGGCCACGGCGCAGCAGGTGGTCGGCGTGGGGGCGGGACAGATGAACCGCGTGGACTCCGCCCGCATCGCAGTGATGCGCGCCCGGGAGGTCGGGCTCGAGACGCGGGGCACGGTCTGCGCCTCCGACGCCTTCTTCCCCTTCCGGGACGGTCTCGACGTGGTGGCGCAGGCCGGGGCCACCGCGGCGCTCCATCCCGGAGGGTCGGTCCGGGACGAGGAGGTCATCGCCGCCGCGAACGAGCACGGCATGGCGCTGGTCAGCACCGGCATCCGCCACTTCAAGCATTAGCGCCGTGCCAGCTGACCTCCCCGAGCGTTGAGGCCGTGAGCGAAGCCCAGCCCGAGCGCGTCTTCAGCCTGCGGGAAGTCACCCGCCTGCTACGCCTCACCGCCCGACGGGCCGCCCAGCTCCGGCGGCTCGGGCTCCTGCGCGCCGAGGGCGAGGGCTACCGCTTCCGCGACCTCGTGGCCTGCCGGGTCGGCGCCGCGCTCCTCGAGGCGGGGGCCAGCGTGAGGCAGGTCCGCGAGGCGCTCGAGGGCGCCCGCCGGCTCGCCCCCGATGCGGAGATGCCGCTGGCCGAGTTGCGGCTGCTGGTGGCGGATCGGCGCATCGTCGTGGAGCAGGGCCGGCTGCGGTTCGACGCGCGCACCGGCCAGGGGCTGCTCGGGTTTCCCGAGACGGACCTCGCCCGTGAGGCGGCCGAGTCCCTCTCGTGGGGGATGGTCCGCCCCCTGATCCCCCCCGCGGAGGCCGCGGAGGCGTGGTTCGCGCGCGCCTCGGCCTGGGACGGCGATCCCGAGCAGTGGGAGGCCGCGGTGGACGCCTACGAGCGCGTGCTGGCCATCGACCCCGGCTACGCGGCGGCGTGGAACAACCTCGGGCTGCTCCAGCACCGGATGGGCCACTACGAGCGGGCGGGGCAGTGCTACGAGGCCGCGCTCGCCGCCGACGAGGTGTGTTCCCAGGCCGCCTTCAACCTCGGCTCGCTCCACGAGGATCTGGGCGACTTCTCCGCCTCCATCACCTGGTATCGCCGGGCGCTCGAGCTGGCCCCCGACTACGCCGACGCCCACTTCAACCTGGCGGGGGTGCTCGGGAAGGTCGGCCGCGCGGAGGCCGCGGCGCTGCACTGGCGGCGCTACCTCGATCTCGATCTCGGCAGCCCGTGGGCCGACATCGCCCGCTCCCATCTCGGCGAGATCGAGGGGCGACCCGACGGCGAGGCGCGAGCCGGGGAGGGAGACGAATGAAGGTGCTCGTGGTCGGCGGCGGCGGGCGCGAGCATGCCCTGGCCTGGGCCATCGCCCGGAGCCCGCTCTTGACCGGCCTGGTGGTCGCGCCGGGCAACCCCGGCATCGCGCGGCATGGCCGCTGCGCGCCCGTGCGCGACACGGCCGTCGAGGAGCTGGTGGCGCTGGCGGCGGCCGAGCGGCCGGAGCTCGTGGTGGTGGGGCCCGAGGCGCCACTGGCGCTGGGGCTCGGGGACCGCCTGCGGGCACGGGGACTCCCCGTCTTCGGTCCCAGCGCCGCGGCCGCCCGCCTCGAGAGCAGCAAGGCCTTCGCCAAGGACCTCATGGCTCGCCACGGCATCCCCACCGCGCACTTCCGCGTCTTCGACGCGCCGGCGCCGGCGCGCGCCTACTGCCGGAAGCTGGGGGCCCCGCTGGTGGTCAAGGCCGACGGGCTCGCGGCGGGCAAGGGGGCCATCGTCTGCCGCACCCTGGAGGAGGCCGACCGCGCGGTGGCGCGCTGCCTCGAGGAGCGCGCCTTCGGCGAGGCCGGGCTCCGCCTGGTCGTGGAGGAGTTCATGGCGGGCGAGGAGGCCTCGTTCTTCGCGCTCTCCGACGGCGCCGCCGTGCTGCCGCTGGTGGCCGCCCAGGACCACAAGACGGTGTTCGACGACGACCGGGGGCCCAACACGGGGGGCATGGGGGCCTACTCGCCCGCGCCGGTGATGGACGAGGAGATGACCGACAGGGTCATAACCGAGATCGTGCGGCCCACCATCGCCGCCATGGCGAAGGAGGGCGCGCCGTACAGCGGCGTGCTCTTCGTGGGGCTCATGATCACCCGGGACGGCCCCCGCGTGGTGGAGTTCAACTGCCGCTTCGGCGATCCCGAGTGCCAGGCGATCCTGCCGCGACTCGACGAGGACCTCCTGCCGCTCCTCGAGGCCGTGGCCCGGGGGCGCGGGCTGCCGGCCGCGATCCGCTGGCGCGCGGAGGCGTCGGCATGCGTGGTAATGGCCTCCGGCGGCTACCCGGGGCATTACGAGACCGGACGCGAGATCTCCGGCCTCGACCCCACCGGGGCCCTGCCCGATGTCGAGGGTGTGCAGGTGTTCCACGCGGGGACCGCGCTTCGCGCGGGCCGGCTCGTCACCGCCGGCGGCCGCGTGCTCGGCGTGCAGGCCCTCGGCCATGACATCCGGGAGGCCGTCGTGCGTGCCTATGCCGCCGCGGCGCGGATCCGCTTCGATGGCGCGCATTTCCGCCGGGACATCGGCCGGCGCGCGCTCGCCCGGCAGGAGCCCCGGTGACCCGTCTCCTCGAGGTGGACCCGCGATATCCCCAGCGGGCCGTGCTCGACGAGGCGGCCTCCGTGCTCAGGTCCGGCGGCATCGTGGCCTTTCCCACGGAGAGCTTCTACGGCCTCGGCGCCGACGCGCTCGACGAGGCAGCGGTGGCACGCGTCTTCCGCGTCAAGGGCCGTCCCGAGTCCCAGCCGCTCCTCGTGCTGGTGGACTCGGCCGAGCGGGTCGAGGCGCTCTGCGTCGAGATCCCGGAGGGCGCGCGAGGGCTCATGGCGCGCCACTGGCCCGGTCCGCTCACGCTCGTGCTGCGCGCGGCCCCCACGGTGCCCGCCGCGCTCACCGCAGGGACGGGAACCCTGGGCGTGAGAGTGCCGGGGCATCCGGTGGCGCTGGGGCTGGTTCGCGCTGCAGCCCTCCCTGTCACGGCGCCCAGCGCCAACCCCAGCGGCCGTGAGCCGCCCACCACGGCCCGGGCCGTGCGCGACCACTTCGCAGGGCAGCTCGACCTGATCCTCGACGGCGGACCCACCGCAGGCGGGGCCGGATCCACGATCGCCGACTGCACCGTGTGGCCGCCCCGGCTGGTGCGCCAGGGGCCTGTGGTCATCTGACGGCCATGCGCATCACGGGCGTGATCCAGGCGGGGGGCAAGAGCACGCGCATGGGTGGGGAGCCCAAGGCCCTGCTCACGCTGGGCGGGCGCCCCATCATCGAGCGCGTCCTGGGCGTGGTGCGGGCGGTGACCGGAGAGGTGCTGATCGTCACCAACACGCCGGAGGTCTACGCCCACCTGGGCCTGCCCATGGTGCCCGATGTCTTTCCCGACCACGGCTCCCTCGGCGGTATCTACTCCGGGCTCGTGGCCGCGCCCGGGGATGCGGCCTTCACGGTCGCCTGCGACATGCCCTTCCTCTCGGAAGACGTGGCGCGGCTCGTCACCTCGCGCGCCGGCGAGGCCGACGTGGTCATCCCGCAGATCGGCGGGCACTGGGAGACGCTGCCCGCCTGCTACGCCAAGGCCTGCCTCGGGCCCATCGCGCGGCGGCTCCGCGCCGGCCGGCTCAAGATCATCGGCTTCTTCGACGAGGTGCGGGTACTGGCCATCGCGGAGGCGGAGATCGCGCGGCTCTGCGATCCGGCGGCCGTCTTCCTGAACGTCAACACGCCGGACGACCTGGCCCGCGCGCGGGCCCTTGCCGACTCCGCCGAGGCCCGGTAGTGCGTCGGTTTAGACGTTCCTTGGCCGGCGCTTTGTCGTCGGATCGCTGGCAGAGGACGCTAGTGACTCTTGCGGATTACCGTTACGCCGGGGGCCGGCAGGCGGGGGCGCTGCCTGGACCTCGCACTCTCGTCACCGCCGATCCGCGGACGTGGTGCAAACGAGAGGGGCGGTCGCCGGCTTCGAGAGCCGCTAAGGCACGGGTCCAGGCAGCGCCCCCGCCTGCCGGCCCCCGGCCAATTCGCGTTACCGAATTCGGCAAGAGTCAATAGGGTGGACGCCCGCGTCGAGGGGCTCGGCCTCGGCTCGATCCAGGAGATCAACGCGCTCCCCCGCGAGATGTCCGAAGCGCTCTACCTGCGCCTCGTCCCGGAAGACCTCCTCCAGCGCTTCCAGATCGATCCCGCCACGCTTCGCGGGCCGGACGGGACGCGATTGGTCCGCGTCACGGCGCCCGAGGACCGGCCTTGGGTGCGCGTGGAGGTGCGCGCGACCGGGGAGGATCGCGACCCGGCGCTCCTGGTGGACGTGGAGATGTCGTCGCTCTCCGTGCCCGAGCTCGCCTTCGTCCAGATCACCGACCCCGCTGCGCCACGCTATGCCATCGACCGCGACCCGGACGGGCTCGATACCCTCTTCGGCACGGTCTCGCGCAACCTGCCCGAGGAGCGGCGCGCCTTGGGGGACGGGCTCGCGCCCGGGCAGGTGCGCCGGGGACTCCGCATGCTGGCGCGGGTGCTCGAGGCCATGGAGCAGTTCTGCTCGCTCATCGGCAAGGAGATCTACCTGATCGACCCCCTCTTCTACCACTCGGCGATCCTCTACGAGCGCCACGGCTGCGGGTACCTCATGGGGCGCGAGATCATGGAGGGCGTCCACGAGGGCTTCGCCCCCGGCGGCGGGCTCGCCGAGCGGCTCGACGGCTCCTCGCCGTTCCGGCAGCCGCAGGCGGCGCGCACGGTGCGCGGCAGGAGCTGGGCGCTCCACGACGGCGTCACCGATCACCCCTGGGGCGGTGTCAAGATGTACAAGGCGGCGGGGCGCGACGCGCAGGTGAGCACCTTTCCCGGCGCGCTATACTGACGGCGCCATGCCACGCAGGAAGCCGCTGCACGCGCGCGTGCGCAAGCCGATGCCGCGCAAGCCGCCCAAGGTGGAAGTCCCCAAGACCGCCTACCGGCGGCGCCCCAAGCACCCGGGGCGGCCGGAGTCGGAGGCGTGATGCCGGCGGCCCGCGCTCGCTGCGCCATCGTCCACTACCACGAGATCAGCCTGAAGCGGGGGAATCGCCCGCTCTTCCTCCGGTATCTGCAGCAGAACCTCTCCCGCGCGCTCGCGGATCTGGGCGCCCCGCGCGTGACCCAGCTGACCGGGCGTATCGTGCTGGAGCCGGCTCCCGGCGCCGAGCTCGAGGCGGTGGCGGAGCGCGTGGGGCGGGTCTTCGGCGTGGCCAACGTCGCGGTGGCCGAGCGCGCGGGAACCTCCCTCGAGGCGCTCAAGCAGGCGGTGGACCGGGTGACCGAGGGACGCGCCTTCGCGTCCTTCCGCATCACGGCGCGACGGGCCTTCAAGACGCTGCCCCACACCTCGGTGGAGCTCAACCGCGAGCTGGGCGCGCACGTCCTGGCACGGCACGCGACGCGCGTGGACCTGGACCACCCGGAGCTGAACGTGCACGTCGAGGTACTCCCTGGGCAGGCCTTCGTCTACGGCAACCGCCGGCCGGGCCCGGGCGGCCTGCCGGTGGGCGCGAGCGGGACGGTGCTGGCACTCCTCTCGGGCGGCATCGACTCACCCGTGGCCGCCTGGCGCCTCATGAAGCGCGGCTGCCGCGTGCTCTTCGTCCATTTCCACAGCCTGCCGTATCTCCCGGACGATTCCATCCGGAAAGCGCGCGACCTGGCGCAGCGCTTGACGTGCTGGCAGTACTTCTCCCGGCTCCACCTCGTGCCCTTCGGCGAGATCCAGCGCGCCGTGGTGCTGGCCGTGCCGGCCCCCGCCCGCGTGGTGATCTACCGTCGGCTCATGCTGCGCATCGCCGAGGCCCTCGGCCGCCGCGCGGGGGCGGCGGCGCTCGTGACGGGCGAGAGCCTCGGTCAGGTGGCCTCTCAGACCCTCCAGAACCTCTCGTGCATCGACGGAGCGGCGAGCCTTCCCGTGCTGCGGCCGCTCATCGGGATGGACAAGCTCGAGATCACGGCGCAGGCGCAGGCGATCGGCACCTTCGAGACCTCCATCGAGCCCGATGCCGACTGCTGCACGCTCTTCGTGCCCCGGCACCCGGGCACGCGCATGAGCCGGGAGGAGGCCCAGGCCCTGGAGGCGCGGCTCGATCTCGCGGGGCTGGTGGCCCAGGGCGTCGAGGGCACGCGCGAGGAGACATTCGACTTCCCCGCCGGCTTCGGCCCCTACCCCTCCCGGCCGCCCCAGGGCGCCCCCGCCGCCGGATCACCGCCCCGATGAGCCCCGCAGGGGCGAAGAGGCCCAACCGCAACGCGCTGTCTTCCACATTCAAGCGTGAAGAAGAGAGCCCCGCAGGGGCGAAGAGGCCCAACCGCAACGCGCTGTCTTCCACATTCAAGCCTGAAGAAGAGAGCCCCGCAGGGGCGAAGAGGCCCAACCGCCACCCGATGTCTTCCACATTCAAGCGTGATCGACAGAGCGCCCATGTCACCTTCCTCGGTGCCGCCGGCACGGTCACCGGCTCCAAGCATCTGCTGGAGGCCGCCGGCGCGCGCCTGCTCCTGGACTGCGGCCTCTTCCAGGGGCCCAAGGAGCTGCGGCTGCGCAACTGGCAGCCGCCGCCCGCGGACCCGGCGCGCCTGGGCGCGGTCCTCCTCAGCCACGCGCACATCGACCACTCGGGCTACCTGCCGCGGCTCGTGCGCTCGGGGTTCACGGGACCCGTGTTCTGTACCCGCGGCACTGCCGATCTCTTGGCCGTCATGCTGCCCGACGCCGCGAGCCTCCAGGAGGAGGAGGCCGCCTTCGCCAATCGCCACAAGACCTCCCGCCACTCGCCCGCGCTGCCGCTCTTCACCACGGAGGACGCCCGGCGCGCGCTCCGGCAGATCCGCACCGTGGAGTTCGGTCGGCCCTTCCAGGCGGCGCGCTCGGCCCGGGCCCGTTTCCTCCCCGCCGGCCACATCCTCGGCGCCGGGCTCGTGGAGGTGTCCGTCGGAGGGCGGGTCGTCGTCTTCTCGGGCGATCTCGGACGCTACGGCGTGCCCATCATGCGCGATCCGGACCCCGTGCCCGAGGCTGACGTGCTCCTGGTGGAGTCCACCTACGGCAACCGGGTCCACCCCGACGGCGACCGCGCTGCGGGGATCGTGGAGGCCGTCGGGCGCGCGGCCCGTCAGCGGGGCTGGCTCCTCGTCCCGGCCTTCGCCGTGGGGCGCTCCCAGGAGCTGCTCTACACGCTCCGCGAGCTGGAGGAAGCCGGGCGCATCCCCTCGCTGCCGGTGTACCTCGACAGCCCCATGGCCATCGAGGCGACCGCGATCTACGCGCGCCATCCCGAGGAGCACGACACGGCGCTCCGCGGCGTCGAGGCCGCCGGCAAGCGCCCCTTCGCGCCGCGGCGCTTCCACCTGGCGCGGTCCGTGGAAGACTCCAAGCGGCTCAACGCCGTCGACGGGCCCGGCATCATCATCGCCGGCAGCGGCATGGCCACGGGCGGGCGCATCCTGCACCACCTGCGGCGCCTGCTCCCGGACCCGGCGACCACGGTGCTCTTCGTTGGCTACCAGGCGGCCGGGACGCGCGGGCGGCTGCTCCGCGACGGCGCGCGCGAGGTCAAGCTGCTCGGAGAGATGGTGGCGGTCCGGGCGACGATCCTGGCCAGTGACGCGTACTCGGCCCACGGAGACCGGAGCGAGATTCTCCGGTGGCTCGACGGCTTCCGGCGTCCGCCCGCCATGACCTACGTGGTGCATGGCGAGCCGGAGGCGGCGGAGGCCCTGCGCGAGGCGATCGCGCGGGAGCGCGGCTGGGCGGTCGAGGTCGCCCGGGACGGCCAGCGGGTGGCGCTCCCGTGACACGCCCGTCCGGCGAGACGGGAGCTGCGGCGAAGCGGCGCGTGGTGGTCGCCTGGACGCTCTACGACTTCGCCAACTCGGCCTTCGTGGCCGTGATTCCCGCCACCGTCTACTCCAAGTACTACGCGCTGGCCGTGGTGGGAAACGCGCGCGGGGAAGGGGACTTCTGGTGGGGCCTGTCCGTGACCGCCTCCATGGCCCTGGTGGCCCTGTCGGCCCCGCCCATGGGGGCGATCGCCGACCACAGCGGAATGCGCAAGCGGTTCATGTTCCTCCTCACGTATACGAGCGTGGCGGCCACCGCGCTCATGGCCACGGTGCGCCCGGGCGATGTGCTCTGGGGGTGGATCCTGGCGGTGGTCGGCACGGTGGGCTTCGAGAGCGCCATCGTCTATTACAACGCCTACCTCCCGGATCTCGCGCCACGGGAGCGCCAGGGGCGGCTGTCGGCCTACGGCTTCGCCGTGGGCTACCTCGGCTCGGCCGTCGCGCTGGGCGCGGCGCTCCCCTTCGCGCTCGGGGGCGGCTACGCGGGCGCGTTCCTGGCGGCCGCGGCGCTCTTCGGTGTCTTCTCGATCCCCGCGTTCCTGTGGCTGCCGGGCGATCAACCGGGCGCGCTGAGCCTCCGCGAGGCCGCGCGCGTCGGCTTCGCGCGGACCCAGGCCACCCTGCACCGCATCGCGCGGATACCGGACCTGCGCCGGTTCCTCCTCGCCTACCTGTTCTTCGAGGACGGCATCAACACCGTGGTGTACTTCTCGTCGGTGTTCGCGGGGCACACCCTCGGCTTCTCCACCACCGAGGTGATCCTCCTCTACTTTGTGGTGCAGCTCACGGCGCTGGCCGGGGCGTGGGCGTGGGGGCGGCCCACCGATCTCCGCGGGCCCAAGTTCGTCGTGACCTGCACGCTGGTCCAGTGGTGCGTCGTCGTGGTGGCCGCGTACTTCGTCCAGACC
>MGBV01000150.1:0-115 GCA_001788415.1 Candidatus Rokubacteria bacterium GWC2_70_16
CTGCCTGGACCCGTGCTCTCGCGGGTCTCGGAGCCGGCGAGCGCCCCTCTCATTTGCACCATGTCCGCGGATCGGCGGTGACGAGGGTGCGAGGTCCAGGCAGCGCCCCCGCCTG
>MGBV01000150.1:121-6011 GCA_001788415.1 Candidatus Rokubacteria bacterium GWC2_70_16
CCCGGCGTACCGGTAATCCGCAAGAGTCATTAGCCGCCGCGGAGGACTCGGCGCTCGCCCTGGCGCACCGTCACCCGCTGCGCGTCGAAGTACTCCATGAGCGGGATGGCGTACTTCCGGCTCACGCCCAGGAGGTCCTTCATGTCCGCCGGCCCGATCTCCCGCTGCTGCCTGAGATGCGCCACGAGTTTCGCCTGGATGTCGTGGAGCGCCCCGGCGTGGAAGTAGAGCGACTCCTTGACGCGCACGAGACGACCATCGGCCACGAGGAGCTGGAAGAGCTCGTGCTTCTCCGTCCCCTTGACGCCGGAGCGTCCGAGCGCCTCCTCGGGGCTCGGGGGCGCGGGCCCGGCGCGGCGGAACTCGGCCTCGACACCGTCCACGACCCGCTGCTGCTCGGGGCTGAGCCGGATCGCGTGCGAGGCGAGCCGCACCTGGTCGCGCTCGCTTCGCACTGCTCCTTCCGCTTCCAGCGCCGTGAGGAGCTGGGCGAACACGCGCTCCTGGGCATTCCCCGCCCGGCTCCGCAGCTCCTCCCGCGAGATGCCCCCGCGCAGCGGGTTCTCCCGGTGGAAGGCCTCGAGGAGGCCGAGCGTCTCCGAGCGCAGCCGGTCGCCGGCGTCCCGCTGGATGTACCACTCGCGGTCCACCGCCAGGAGGGCGCCGGACCGCTGCAGCTCGCCGAGGCTCGCCCGCAGGCGGTCGGGACCGAAGGGCGTTCGGGCGCGCAGGTCGGCGAGATGGAGCCCCGCGGCGCCGGCCTGCTTGACATGCTCCTCGATCACCTGGGCGGGGGTCCCCGTCTCCAGCAGCTCGAGGTGGGCCAGGAGTGCGGGGGCCTTGCGCTTGAAGCGGGGCGGCGCCACGTCGAGCAGCGTCCCGCCGCCGATGGTCACGATGGGGGAGTAGGTGCGGATCACGTAGCGATCGCCCGGCAGCGCGACGACCGGCTTCTCCAGCCGGACGCGCCCGTAGGCGCTGCGCCCCTGCCCGAGCTCCGCCTGCCCCACGAGGAGCACGCGCGCCATGACCTCCTGCGTCCCCACGTGGAAGCGCACGCGCTCGCGCGTCCTGAGGGCGCGCGGCGCCTCCGCCAGGAGCTCCAGCGTCGCGTCCAGGAGGAGCGTCGGCAAGAGCGCGCCAGGCGGCGCCAGCACGTCCCCGCGCTCGATGGCGGCGCGCTCCACGCCCTGCAGGTTCACGGCCGTGCGCTGGCCCGCCTCGGCCTGCTCGACGGCATGCCCATGGACCTGCAGTCCGCGGACCCTGGACGAGAGCCCCCGCGGGTACACCTCGACGCGCTCGTCCACCGCGAGGCGTCCGGCCGTGAGCGTGCCCGTCACCACCGTGCCGAATCCCTTCACGGTGAAGACGCGGTCGATGGGCAGGCGCGCCGTCTGGTCGATGGCCTTGGGCGGGACCTCCCGCGCCAGCGCCACGAGGGCCGCGCGCAGCCCGGCGAGGCCCTCGCCCGTCTTGGAGGACACGGGCACGATGGGGCAGCCCCGGAGGAAGGTGCCCTCGAGAAGCCGGGCCACGTCGTCGCGCACCAGCTCGACCCAGTCCGGCTCCGCCATGTCGGTCTTCGTGAGCGCCACCAGGCCGGTCTTGATGCGCAGGAGGGAGCAGATCGCCAGGTGCTCGCGGGTCTGGGGCATCACGCCCTCGTCGGCTGCGATGACCAGCAGGGCCAGGTCGATGCCCCCCACGCCAGCCAGCATGTTCTTGACGAAGCGCTCGTGGCCGGGGACATCCACGATCTCGATGGTGAGCCCGTCGGGCTCCTCGAGGAAGGCGAAGCCCAGGTCGATGGTGATGCCGCGGGCCTTCTCCTCGGGGAGGCGGTCGGTGTCCGTGCCCGTGAGCGCCTTGACGAGCGAGGTCTTGCCGTGGTCGATATGCCCCGCGGTCCCGACGACGACGTGCTTCATCTCCATCTACAGGGAGGTGAGGGCACGGGCGAGCGCGGGGATGTCCCCCGGGAGGACGGTGCGGCAGTCCAGCAGCAGCCGGTCGTCCAGCAGCCGGCCGAGCACGGGCGGCCGCGCCGCGCGCAGGGCCTCGTCGAGCGCCCGGGCTGGCCGCGCGGCCGTGCCCAGCGCCAGCGCCGCCGTCGGCAATTCCACCGTCGGCAGGGCGCCCCCGCCCACCTGCGAGCGCGCCTCGACGACCCCGGCGCCGAGGGCCCGCTGCGCGTCGGCGGGAATGCGACGGAGGAGCCCGCGCGCGCGCCGGCGGATCGCGGCCAGGGGCTCGGTCAGCATGCGAAGCGTGGGGATCGTCGCCAGCGCGGTGCCCGCCTCGTAGGCGTAGAGCGTCGCCTCCAGCGCCGCGATGGTGAACTTGTCGATGCGGAGCGCGCGGTTCACCGGGTTCTGGGCGAGCCGCTCGATGAGATCGGCGCGCCCCACCACGATCCCCGCCTGGGGACCGCCGAGCAGCTTGTCCCCGGAGAAGGAGACGAGGTCCACGCCGGAGGCGACCACCTCGGGCACCGTGGGCTCCCAGGGAAACCCGTGGGGCCGCAGGTCCACCAGGCAGCCCGAGCCCAGGTCCTCCATGACCGGGATGCCGCGGGGGCGGCCCAGCTCCACCAGCTCGCGGGAGGACACGGCGGCGGTGAAGCCCACCACGCGGTAGTTGGAGGTGTGCACCTTCAGGATGAGGCCCGTCTCCGGGCCCAGGGCAGTGACGTAGTCCTTGAGGTGGGTGCGGTTCGTCGTGCCCACCTCCCGCAGCACGGCCCCGGAGCGGCGCATGATGTCGGGGATGCGGAACTCGCCGCCGATCTCGATGAGCTCGCCGCGGGAGACGATCACCTCCTTGCCGCGCGCCAGGCTCTCCAGCGCGAGCAGCACCGCCGCGGCGTTGTTGTTGACGACGAGCGAGGCCTCCGCGCCCGTGAGCCGGCGCAGCAGCCCCGCCACGTGGGCGTAGCGCGAGCCGCGCTCCTTCGTGGCGATGTCCATCTCGAGATTGGAGTAGGCGCCCGCCACGCGCAGGAGCCGCTCCTGGGCCAGCGGGGACAGGAGCGCCCGCCCCAGATTGGTGTGGAGCACGACGCCCGTGGCGTTGATGAGCGGGGCGAGCGAGAAGGCGCCCGCCCGCGTGAGCTCCGCGACCACGCGTCGGCCGATCTCGAGCGCGTCGGCGGCCGCCGCCGGGGCCTCCCCCGCCCCGAGCAGCCGCCGCCGCTCCCGGGCGAGCGCCTCGCGCACCGCCTCCGTCACGCGCCGGCGCGGGATGCCGCGGATGGCGTGCTCCGACTCGAGCGCACCGAGGACGACGTCCACCGACGGGAGGCTCCGGAGCGCGTCCCGGAGTCGCGGCCCGCGCTTCCCCTCATCCTCCCGCGGCAAGGCCGGTCTCCACGCGCTCCTTCACCCGGGCGATCACCTCGTTCGCCTCCCGGCGCAGCGCCTCCACCCCGACGCTCCCCGCCGCCGTCCGCTGCAGACGCCGCACCGCCTCCTCGGTGAGCCCCGCCCAGAGCTCGTCCAAGTCCTTCGGCGAGAAGCCCTGCCCCTTGAGCGCCTTCGTCCACTCGCGCGCCAGCTCGTGGACCAGGCGATCCCGCTCCAGCGCCAGGCGCCGCGCGCGCCTGATCAGCTCGGGCAGCCGGGGCGGCACGACGGCTACTCCTTCACCAGCCGCCGGACCACGTCCACCAGGTTCGCTTCCCAGCGCCCCGTGGAGGCGCACTGGTAAACCGGATCGGAGCGGAGCCTGCCCGAGTCGCCGCGGCGGTGGGCCTGGGTCCGCATCTTGCCGTTGACCTGGATGTCGGTGGTGCTGCTCCCGTTGGCCTGCACGAACACCGTGAAGGTCACGAGGGCCTCGCCCTCGAGGGACACGGCGCCCAGCCGGCCGCAGTCCGCGAAGACCCCGATCGGGGACACGATGTCGTCGGACGAGATGACGCCCGAGTCCTTCGCCACGGTGCGCAGCGGCACGTTGTCCGCGGCCAGCGCGCGGATCAGCGCCTTCCACGTCGCGTCGTACGGGGCCTCCACCTGGTCGCGATAGGGCGGGGGCAGGATGGGCGAGATGAACGGACGCGCGCATCCCCCGAGCGCCATCACGGCCAGCGCGGTCAGGGCCAGAGCCGCCAGCGGCGAGGGACGAGCGGGCCCCCTCATGGCGCCATCTTACCCCCTGTGGTGGTCAATCCCGCGATACGCCTTGATGAAGCGCTGGATCCGCGCCGCGTCGAAGTCCTCGAAGGCGTCGATCCGCGTCCACGCCGTCAGCGCGATGCGGGCCTTCAGGCCTGGGTAGGGCGCGAGGATCACCTTGTCGCGGTACTGCGAGATCACGGCGCGGAGCTTCTCCACCAGCTCCGGGCACCCCTGCGGGCAGCTGTACTGGACCATGACGCCGCCGTCCTCGAGGTTGTGCACCTGGAGCTCCTTCGCGACGGGCATGGTGTGGACGCCCCACGGCGCGAGATAGGGCAGGTGCGGGCCCGAGGTCGGGGGCTCGGAGTTGTAGGGCACATGGGGCTCCCGCTCGGTCTGGATGTGGAGATTGCCCTGATCCGGCATCTCCACGCCCGGGCGGTTGGCCCCCGCCTCGTAGCCGAAGTATCCCACCACGGCCACGACGACCGCCGCCGCCGCCACGCCCAGGAGCCGGCCGGCTCGTCGCCGTCCGGCGCGGGAAGGCCTCTCGGGTCGCTCCGCGGCGCGCGTCTTGTCCTTCGCCATGCGTGCTCGCTCCTCCCGGGTCCGTGTGGCGGAAGCGTGTGGGAGTCGAACCCACCTCCGACTTGTCTAGAGCCGGACACCGGATTTGAAGTCCGGGGCGTGCACCGGCGCCGCAAACGCTTCCGTGAGGCTAACTGCGCGTCAGATCAGCGAAGTGAGTGTACCACCGGAGGCCAGGTTCGGGTCCAGTGTCACCAAAGTGTAACCTATCGATTCGGCGCCAACAGCCCTCAAGCTTCGGAGCGGGCGAGATCGCCGTCACCGGACGCGAATCGACTTGGCCTTGGAGCCTTCGGACCCGTCAACCATCCCCACGCCCTCCTCGCCAGGGCTCCCCGGGCAGCCGCTTCACCAGCGCCGCGCGCACCAGCTCGGCAGCCGTCTCGCCGTCGTACTCCACCCCGGCCACCAGCATCGGGACGACCTCGGTCAGGAATGGGCGGCTTCCGACCTTCGCCTCCAGGTTCCGCTCGAACTGCGCCCGCGTCACGCGAAGCCCTTCGGCCTCGAGGTAGGCTTCGAAGGCCTGGACGACCCGGGCCCGCTGAACCCGCCCCCGCCGCAGCGCGTCCCAGAGGTCGAAGAGATCCCGCCCGCGCCGGCGCTGATAGAGGGCGCGGAGCTTCGTGGCGAGGAGTTCGTCGAGCGCATAGGTCCGCACACGCACCCGCCCCGTGAACCACCGCGTCGCCACCGCGAAGGGGCGCGTCCGGTAGCCGAAGACCGCGAAGTGCTCCCGCGTATTGATCTCCACCTTGAGCCGGAGCCGGCGCACCGGGGCAACCTCGGAGTCGAACCGGTAGAGCAGCGTGACACTCGACGCGGCCTGGTCGCGCGTCGGCGTGCCGAGCCAAGGATCGAGCCGGCTCCGGATCCCGCTGAGCATCGGGCCGATGGGGCCCGCGGCGGTCTGCACGAGGTCGATGTCCTCGGAGTAGCGGCCGGGGCGCGCCAGCGCGAGCTTGTGGAGCGCCGTGCCCCCGCGCAGGGCGAGGCCGCGAGCGAGTGCCGGATCGGAGTAGAGCTCGACCAGCCCGCGAGAGAGGGCGAGATCCTGCTCCACCATGCCCGGGTCGGTCCAGGGCACGACCTGACCCCAGGCGATCACGTCGGCGCTCGGGATCATCCCACGCCCTCGTCGGGCTCGACGTCGTCGTTCACGGCCAGGCGCCAGCGGGAGTCCC
>MGBV01000151.1:0-2855 GCA_001788415.1 Candidatus Rokubacteria bacterium GWC2_70_16
TGGCCGCGTTCGCCTCCCGGCCGCACGGCCGGCCGTGGTCGAAGAGCCAGGCGGCCTTCATGCACATGAGCTCGGCGGCGTCGAGCTGGGCGGCGGCGAGCGCCAACGGGTGGGCAATGGCCTGGTTCTTCCCGATGGGGCGGTCGAAGACGATACGCTCCTTCGCGTACTGGACGGCGCGCTCGAGCGCGGCGCGGCCGATGCCCACCGCCTCGATGCCCACGACGATGCGCTCGGGGTTCAGCGAGTCGATCAGGTGGTAGAACCCCTCGCCGACCGTCCCCACCACGTCCGCCTCCGGGACGGCGAGGTTCTCGATGACGACCTCGTTGGAGTCCACCGCGGCGCGCCCGAGTTTCTCGATCTCGGTCACGGCCATCGCGGTGCGGTCGAAGTCGGTGAAGAAGAGCGTCATGCCCTTGAGCGGCCTGGCCGGGTCGCGGTCGCTGGTGCGGGCGAGGAGGAGGATCTTGTTGGCGCGCTGCGCGTTGGTGGTCCACACCTTGCGGCCGTTGACGATCCAGCGGTCCCCCGTCTTCTCGGCGCGGGTCGTGATGCGCGAGGTGTCGGTGCCGGCGTTGGGTTCGGTGACGCCGAATGCCATGACGGTCTCGCCGGCGCAGAGCTTCGGCAGCTGCGCCCGCTTCATCGCCTCCGTACCGTACTTCACGACGGGCGCGGCCGGGAACACGTAGAAGTGGATGGGCGAGGCACCGGTGGTGCCGGCCCCCGAGGCGCAGATCTCGTGGAGCATGATGGCGGCCTCGGTGACGCCGAGCCCCGAGCCCCCGTAGGCCTCGGGGATCATGAGGCCGAGCCACCCGCCGTCGGCGAAGGCCTTGACGAACCCGGTGGGGTACTCGGCCTTCCGGTCCTTGTCCAGCCAGTAGTCGAGGGAGAAGCTCCGCGCCAGGGTGGCGACTTCCTTGCGGATCATCTCCTGCGATTCCGTGAGGGCGAAATCCATGATGGGCCTCCCGGGTCGGTGGTGGTACCTGATCCTACCGCAAAGCGCCGCGCGCTGGCGAGGGGGTTGCCGGGCGGGCGCCTCGTCCGGTATGCTCGGGCGGTGGAGACGACACCGGCGATCCAGGACTACCTCGGCGCCATCTACGACCTCACCGGCGGCGACAAGCCGGTCATCGGCGCCAGGCTCGCGCGCCACATGCACGTCTCCGCCCCGTCCATCACGGAGGCGCTCCGGCGCATGCAGCGCGAGGGCTACATCCGCCTCGCGGGCCGGAAGGAGATCCGGCTCACGGCCAAGGGGCGGGGCATCGCCGAGACGATGGCGCGCCGCCACCGGCTGCTGGAGCGCTGGCTCACCGACGTCCTGGGGCTGGACTGGGGGCGGGCCCACGACGAGGCGCACCGCCTGGAGCACGCGCTGTCGCCCGTGGTGGAGGAGCGGCTGGCCCAGCTCCTCGGCATGCCGACCACCTGCCCCCACGGCAACCCCATCCCGGGCATGGCCGTGCCAAAGAACCACCACCCCGTGCCCCTGAGCCAGACGGCGGCGGGGCAAGAGCTCATGGTGGAACGGATCACCGAGGAGGCCGAGGCCGACCGCCAGCTCCTGCACTTCCTCTGGGAGAGCGGGATCCGCCCCGGCGCCCGCCTCGCCGTGAGCGAGATCGCCCCGTACGCCGGCACGATCAGCGTGGTCCTCGAGGGCCGCACCGTCACCATGGGGCTCGCGGCCTCCGGCAAGATCTGGGTGTACGACCCCTCGGCGCTCTCCCCTCTCCGGCCGGCGGCGCGCGGTCCAGCGGCGCCCAGGGCGGTCCCGTAGATGGGCGTCCAGGCGCTGTACGCGCTGCAGAACGGCTTCATCGGCTTCGAGCGGAGCGGGCTCTTCTACGGCCAGCTCTCCGGGGAGCCGGTGCAGATCCCGGTCACCTGCTACCTGATCCGCGCCTCGGATGCCACGATCCTCTTCGACACCGGGTTCTCGCCGCGCGCCATCCCCGGGCTCCTGCGCACGGATCCCCTGGCCCGCTTCGGCGACGAGGACCTGCTCGTGCATCGCCTCGATGCGCTGGGGCTCGAGCCCGGGAGCGTGGACCTGGTCGTCCTCTCCCACCTGCACTACGACCACGCCGGCGGAGCCGCGCTCTTCCCGACCTCCGAGCTCATCGTCCAGCAGGACGAGTACGCCTACGCCCACTACCCGGCCGCGTGCTGCGCGTCCTTCTACTACCGGAAGAACTTCGATCTGCCGGGCTACCGCTGGCGGCTGCTGGACGGCGACGCCGAGCTGGCGCCCGGGATCACCGCCCTCCGCAGCGACGGGCACACGCCGGGGCATCAGTCGCTGCTGGTGGAGCTGCCGCAGACCGGCCCGGTGATCCTGGCGGGCGACTGCTGCTACTGGCAGGAGTCCATCGACCGCGAGACCCCGCCCGGCGTCGTCTGGGACCCCACCCGCGCCATGCACTCGATCAAGCGGCTCAAGACCATCGCCCGGCTGACGGGCGGCCGGATCTTCCCGAGCCACGATCCCGCGTTCTGGGCCACCGCGGTCAAGTCGCCGGACGCCTACCGCTAATCGCCAGGAGATCTCCATGGGAGTCCTCGACGGCATCAAGATCCTCGAGCTGGCGCGCGTCCCGCCGGCGGAGCTGCCCGGCATGATGCTCGCCGACATGGGCGCGGAGGTGCTCAAGATCGACACCCCGCCGGCAACCCCGGAGGACGCCGAGGAGTCGCGCCGCGCCGCCTTCGCGTACGTGAACCGCAACAAGCGCTCGCTGGCCCTCAACCTGAAAGCGCCCGAGGGCCAGGCGGTCTTCACGCGGCTGGCCGCCTCGGCTGACGTCATCGTCGAGGGGTTCCGGCCGGGAGTGATGCAGCGG
>MGBV01000151.1:2871-7223 GCA_001788415.1 Candidatus Rokubacteria bacterium GWC2_70_16
AGAGCATCCGGGCCGTCAACCCGCGCATCGTGTACTGCTCGCTCTCGGGCTTCGGCCAGCACGGGCCGTACCGCGACTACCCGGCCCACGACGTGAACTACCTGTCGCTGGCGGGACTGCTCGGTCTCATCGGCGAGCCGGACCGGAAGCCCCAGATCCCGCTCAACATCGTCGCCGACTACGGCGGCGCGAGCATGCACGGGGCGCTGGGGATCATGCTCGCGCTGTTCGCCCGCGAGCGGACGGGGCGGGGCCAGCACGTGGACGTCTCCTATCTCGATACGACCATCGCGCTCCTGGCGGCCACCCCGAACATGCGCTTCTTCTTCAGCGACGGGCGGGCGCCCCGACGGGGCGCCGGCTTCCTGGGCGGCTCCTACCCCTACTACGCCGTGTACGAGACCCGGGACGGCAAGCTCCTGACCATCGGCTGCACCGAACCCTGGCTCTGGGAGAACTTCTGCAAGGCCATCGGGCGCCCCGACTTCGCGCGCTTCGCGCGCAAGCCCGACCAGTTCGTGCGGGCCGCCAATGCCGAGGAGGTGCGCGCCCGCGAGGAGATCGAGGCCCTCATCCGCACGCGCACCCGCGACGAATGGTACGAGGTCCTCGTCCAGGCCGATGTCTGCGTCGGGAAGGTCTACGATCCGGAGGAGATGGTGCAGGACCCCCAGGTCCGGGCCCGCGACATGGTGGTGGAGATCGAGCACCCCGTCCACGGCACGGTTCGCGAGTTCGGCGTGCCGATCAAGCTGTCGGAGACCCCGGGCACGGTGCGCGCGGCGGCGCCCCGGACGGGCGAGCACACCGACGCGGTGCTCGGCGAGCTCGGCCTGAGCGCGGGCGAGATCCGGGGGCTCCGGGACCGGAAGGTCGTGGCCTGAACTCTCTCACGGGGGGCCGGCGCGCCTGAGCCGGCGCTCCTCGTATCCCTCCTGCACGGACTGCCCCACGCCGTAGCCCACCTGGCCGGGGCCGTAGTCGAACTCCTCCCACGAGCGGTCGGCCGGATCCCAGACATGGGGCAGAGTCAGGAGCTGCCCCGGCGCCCAGAGGGCCTCGAAGGCCCGGAAGGCGTCGAGCAGGATGCGGCGCTGGAGCGGCGCCTCCCCGGCCTTCCCCGCCTCGTGGTTCAGCGGGAAGTTGACGAACACGGCCCGGGGCGGCCGCACCGCGAAGGTCACGTCCCACGCCGAGCTCAGGCAGAGCGTCGGGATCCCGGCCCGCTCGATCTCGCGCGCGATCAGTCCCACGGACTGATGGCACACGGGTCAGACGGGCACCAGCACGGCGGCCTCGGCCCCGAGCGCGCGGAGCTCGGCCACGATCCCGGGGGCGCGCTCCTCGACCTCGCGCCGCGCCGAGTAGAGCGTGAGGAAGCTGATGGCCGAGTCCGCCAGCGCGCCAATCACTCCCGCAGCCTCGAATTCCCGGAGCCGGTCCAGCGGGAAGACGCAGTTGGGATCGCGGTCCGCGTCGTCGTCACGATAGGCATGGTGGTAGATCCGCAGGGTCGCCAGATCCGTGTCCTTCGGGATGAGGCGGTAGGAGGCGTCGCCCTCGTGGAACGGCGGCTGGTGCGGGAGATAGAAGCCGCCCGAGCCCAGCAGCGCGACGCGGCAGTCGCCGAGCGGCTTGGGCAGCGGAGTCCAGGGTGCCTCGTGGTTCAGCGCCCAGCGGTATGGCAGGTACTGGGCATAGCGCTGGCGGGTGCGTTCCATGTAGGCGATGGGCATCGGCGTCCTCTCGTCACTCCCGGCGCGGCGGCGTGGAGGCTGGCGGCCGTGTCTCACCCCTGTCTATCAGATCCGGTAGGCCCCGGGCAACCGTGAGGGGCGCCCGGCCCGGGGGCATCCAGCGCCTCCCGTACCGCGCGCGCCAGGTCCTGGGGCGCGAAGGGCTTGCGGAGCAGCGCCAGGCCGGGATCGAGGGAGCCGTGGCGGCCCAGGACATCGTCCGAGTAGCCGGACATGTGGAGCACCCGCAGCCCCGGCCGCAGGGCCGTGAGCTTGTCGGCCAGCCGCCGCCCGTTCATCTGCGGCATCACGATGTCGGCCAGCAGGAGGTGGATGGGGCCGCCATGCTGTCGGGCGATCTCCAGGGCCTCGGAGGGGCGGGTCGCCTCGAGGACGAGGTAGCCGCGGGCCTCGAGGATCTCGCGGCTCAGGCTCCGGACCTCCTCCTCGTCCTCGACGAGGAGCACGATCTCCGAGCCCCGCCCGGCGGCGACCGGATGCGCGCCATCCTCCGGGGCGACGGCCTCCTCGACGCGGGGCAGGTACACCCTGAAGGTCGTGCCGCCCCCGGGCTCGCTCTCGACGGCGATGTAGCCCCCGTGCTGCTTCGCGATGCCGTAGACCGTGGACAGGCCGAGCCCCGTCCCCCGGCCCGCCTCCTTGGTCGTGAAGAAGGGCTCGAAGATGCGCGCCCGGGTGGCCGGATCCATTCCGATCCCGGTGTCGCTCACGGAAAGCACGACATGGGGCCCCGTGCGCGCCCCCGGATGCTGCCGGGAGAACTGCTCGTCCAGCTCGGCCTGCGCCGTCTCGATGCCGAGCCGACCGCCCCGGGGCATGGCGTCCCGGGCGTTCACCGCGAGGTTCAGGATCACCTGCTCGAGCTGCCCGGGGTCGGCCTTGATGCGCACCCCTGCCGAGCGGGGCGCGACGACCAGCTCGATGTCCTCGCCGATGAGCCGCCTGAGCATCCCGGCCATGCCGGAGACCAGGGGGTCCAGATCGACGACCTTCGGCTGGAGCACCTGCTTGCGGCTGAAGGCCAGCAGCTGCTGGATGAGGGCCGAGGCGCGGACCGCCGTCCGCCGGATCAGGTCAATGTCGGCGCCCCGCCGGTCGTCGGACGGCAGGTCGGCCAGCAGGAGCTGGGCGCGACCGATGATGACGGTGAGGAGATTGCCGAAGTCGTGGGCGATCCCGCCCGCCAGCCCCCCGATTGCCTCCATCTTCTGTGACTGGCGCAGCTGCGCCTCGAGCCGCCGGCGCTCGGTGATGTCGTGGATCACGACGTGGTACCCGAGGGCGGTGCCGGCCTCGTCCCGCCTCAGCGTGGCGGACAGCAGGCAGTCGATCGGGGTGCCGTCCTTCCTGCGGAAGCTCACCGCGAAGTCCTTGACGGACCCGCTCCGCCCGATCTCCTCGAGGAACCGCGCCCGCTCGGCGGGCTCCGCGTACAGCTGCTTGACGCGAAGCCCGGCGACCTCGTCCGCGCCGTAGCCGAAGAGGTCGAGCCCGGCCTGGTTGATCTCGACGACCTGGCCCCCCGGCCCCACGATGCCGATCGCGTCGCGGGACTCGGCGAAGACCGTCCGGTACCGCTGCTCGCTCTGGCTCAGCCGCTCCTCCGCGCGCTCGCGCTCCTTCTGCCGCCCGATCTCGATGCCGGCATGGAGCAGGGCCTCCAGGAGGGCCGGGGCCGGGGCATCTCCGCGAAGGTCATTCGGCGAGCCCGCGCGGGTCGTCGCCGCCGATGCCGCCCCGGGATCGAGGCTCATCACCCCTGACCTCGCTCGAGGCTGTGGAGGACCCTCGTCGTGACGGCGTCGAGCCGGTCCAGGTCCAGGGGCTTGTGGGCGTAGTGAACGATCCCCACCCTGCGGGCCTCGACTTCCAGCGCCGGCCGCCGATCGCCCGTCGTCACGACCATGGCCAACTCGGGGTCCAGCGCCCTGAGACGCCGGGCCAGCTCCACCCCGTCCATGTCCGTGAGCATCAGGTCGATGATGGCCAGGGTCGGCTTCCTGAGGCTCGCCAGCCGCAATGCCTCTTGCCCCGAGGCGGTGGCATGCGCCATCAGCCCCCGCTCCTGGAAGCGGCGGGCCAGGGAGCCGGCGGCGGATTCGTCCTGGTCCACCACCAGGACCCAGTGCAGATGGGCTCGCGCGATCGCTGAGCGCTGGAGCATACGGACTACGGCCCTGCAGGTCTCTTGCCAGCTGGAGAATCGAGGAGAAGACCTTAGATCCAGAGACTTGGAGCGAGCCCGACTCGGGGCTGCGATGCCAGCATGACACCGGGCCGTGCCATTCCGCTGGGGGCGAGGCTATTGACTCTTGCCGAATACGGTTACGCGAATTGGCCGGGGGCCGGCAGGCGGGGGCGCTGCCTGGACCCGTGCCTTAGCGGGTCTCGAAGCCGGCGACCGCCCCACTCGTTTGTACCCCCTCCGCGGATCGGCCGTGACGAGGGTGCGAGGTCCAGGCAGCGCCCCCGCCTGCCGGCCCCCCGCGTAACGGGAATCCGCAAGAGTCATTATCCTGCGTTGTACTCGTCGAGCCGGCGATAGAGGGTGCGCCGGGAGATCCCGAGCGCCCGGGCTGCCTGGTCCTTGTCCCC
>MGBV01000152.1 GCA_001788415.1 Candidatus Rokubacteria bacterium GWC2_70_16
ACCAGGTGGACGGGACCGGCTGGGGAAGCCCTTTCCTGCTGGTCCCCGAGGCGACCACCGTGGACGAGGACACCCTGCGCCTGCTCGCGTCGGCAAAGCAGGGGGACTACTGCCTGAGCGGCGCCTCCCCGCTGGGCGTCCCGTTCAACAACTTCCGCCGAAGCTCGTCCGACGCGCAGCGCAAGCAGCGCATCGCCAAGGGACGGCCGGGAAGCCCCTGCCACAAGAAGTTCCTGGCCTTCAACACCGAGTTCACGGCCGAGCCCATCTGCACGGCCTCGCGGCAGTACCAGCACCTGAAGCTCCGGCAGCTCGAGGAGCGGCAGCTGTCGCCGGAGGCGCTCGCCCAGGAGTTCGATCGCATCACCGCGAAGGAGTGTCTCTGCGAAGGGCTTGCCGCCCCGGCGCTGCTGAAGAACGGCATCGAGCCGCCTCACCGCCTGTCCGCGGTCAGCATCTGCCCGGGACCCAACCTGGCCTACTTCTCGCGAGTCTGCTCGCTCCGCGAGATGGTGGACCATATCTACGGGCGCGCGAACGTGCTCAATGCCCTGCGCCGCCCGCACATGTTCGTCAACGAGCTGGCCCTCTACGTGGATCACCTGAAGCGGGAGATCGACCAGGGCCTTGACGAGCTGACGGTCAAGCACGCCCGCTCCCTGCAGACGTTCAAGACCAACCTGCTCGACGGCATCGCGTATTACCGGGATCTCATTCCCTTCATCACGAACGAAGCCGCGGCTCAGCTCGCCGGCATGCGCGAGGATCTGCGCGGCCTCGAGCGCTCCCTCCTGGATCTCGGGATCCCGGAGGCCGCGGTCGCCGGCTGAGGGCGACCCGGGGGCGTCTTGCCCGCCGGCCGGCTGCTGGGGTAGCATCCCAGGAGAAGTTCCTTCCACCTCTGAAAGGAGGACGCCATGGACAACCGGCTCCGGGATCTCTCCGAACAGCTGGCGGCGGGTCTGATCGCCCGCCGCGAGTTTCTCCGAAAGGCGACCATCATCACCGGCGGCACAGCGGCGGGCCTGGGCGTCCTCCGGAAGATGGCGGACGCGCAGGCCAAGCCCAAGCTCCGCATCTGGCTCTTCAAGAGCTTCGTCACCGCCGGCAACGACGTGCTGGCCAGGCACATCGAGGGCTGGGCGCAGGAGCGCAAGGTGGACGTGGAGCTGGACTGGGCCACCTTCGGCGACCGCGAGCAGAAGTTCGTGGCCGTCATCGAGGCCGGCAACCCGCCCGACCTCGCGGAGATGAACCTCTTCGGCCCCATGCGCTACAGGCCGGTGCTGCGCGACGTCAGCAAGGTGGCCAGCGAGATCGCCCGCGCCAAGGGCGGGCTGCTCCCGTTCGCGGAGAAGGCCACCAAGGTGGACGGCAAGTTCTACGGCGTGCCGCGCTACGCGATGATCACCGTCTTCTACATCCGCAAGGACATCATGGAGGCCAAGGGGCTCAAGCCGCCGAAGGTCTATGACCCCGACGTGGTGGAGTTCGCGAAGAAGACGCAGGATGCGGCCAAGGACCTGTGGGGCTTCGGCCAGACGCTCAACCGCTCGGACGACGGCGACGGCTTCATGCAGAACATCCTCTGGAGCTATGGCGGCGGCCCCTGGGACAAGGACGGCAAGCCGGCGCTGGCCACCTCCAACCGCGAGGCCAACCTCAAGGCGCTCCAGTTCGCCGTGGACACCATCAAGAAGCACAAGATCCAGCCGCCGGGCGTCATGGGCTGGACGGACGTGTCGAACAACGAGGCCTACATGGCCGGCAAGCTCGTCACCACCAACAACGGCGCGAGCCTCTACTACGCCATGGTGGCCAAGAAGCACCCGCTGGCGGACAAGACCATCTGCACGCTCACGCCGGGCGGGCCGGCCGGGAGCCTCGTCGGCGGCTCCTGCTACAACTGGGGCATCTTCAGCAAGTCGAAGCACGCCGAGCTGGGCGAGGACCTCATCCGCTGGCTCGAGGACGAGAAGCGCTTCGCCGAGTACATGCAGGCCTCCGTGGGCCAGGCGGGGCCCGTCTACAAGGGGCGGGCGGACCACCCGTACTGGAAGTCGGATCCGAACTTCGACGCCATCCTCCAGAACATCCTCCGCAGCGTGATGCCCGGCCACCCCGGCCCCATGACGCCGGCGGCCGTGGAGGTCCAGGCCCAGAAGACGCTCACCGACATGGCCGGCCGCGTGGTGACGGCCGGGCTCTCGCCGGACGCGGCGCTCAAGGAAGCCCACGCGCGCGTGGAGGAGATCTACAAGATCCGGCGCGGGTAAGAACCGGAGCGCTTCCGATGTCCACGCGGGCGGCGCCGCTCCAGGCCAAGGCTCAGCTCAGGGGCCGCGGGCGGGCGGCGGTGGTCGGGCTCGAGCGCCTGCTCGGGCCCGACTACCGCATGGGCATTCTGTTCGTCTCCCCCATCGTCCTGCTCGTCCTGGCCCTGGTCGCCTATCCCTTCTGCTACGCCGTGTACCTCAGCATGACGCGGAAGTACGTGGGGCTGCCGCCGGTGTGGGTGGGCCTCGACAACTACGTCAAGATCACCTGGGACGGCTTCTTCCAGCGCGCCGTCGCCAACTCGTTCATCTTCACCTTCGGCTCGGTCGGCGTGAAGCTGGTCCTCGGCATGGCCATGGCCCTGGTGCTCACCTCCGAGATCCGCTGGCGGAGCTTCTGGACGGGGGTGCTCCTGATCCCGTGGGTGGCGCCCACGGTGGTCTCGGCGCTGAACTTCCTCTGGATCTTCGACTACAGCCTGGGCGTGCTCAACTATCTCCTGGTGCGGGTCTTCCGCCTCCTGCCGCAAGGCGTGGGCTGGCTCAGCGAGCCCGGCACGGCCATGGCCTCCGTCATCGGCGTCAACATCTGGCGCGGCTTTCCGTTCTTCGGCATCAGCTTCCTGGCGGGGATGAAGGCCATCCCCGGCGAGCTCTACGAGGCCGCGGCGGTGGACGGCGCGACGGCGCTCCAGCGCTTCCGCCACGTGACCCTGCCCGGGGTCAAGAACATCGTGATCATCGTGGTGCTCTTGTCCACCATCTGGACCTTCAACGACTTCCAGATCGTCTACATCCTGACCCGGGGCGGCCCGGGCGGCGCCACCCAGGTCCTGCCGGTCTTCACCTACGAGATCGCCTTCGGGGCCCAGCGGCTCGGCGAGGCCATCGCGGTGGCGCTGTACATGCTGCCGGCGCTGGCCGTGGTCATCATCGTCCTCGCCCGCTACATGCGCCGCGGACGGGCGAAATGATTGGCGAGCCGCAGCCGGAGGCGAGGCGAGCGGATATGGGAAGGGGGCGAATGCCCAGCAAGACGGCCCTCGCGCGGCTGCAGGGGGCGGTGTCCTACGCCTTCCTCCTCGGCCTCCTCCTGGTGGTGATCTTCCCCTTCTACTGGATGACCGTCACCTCGCTCAAGAGCGAGGACCAGATGCGCAGCCTGGTCTCGATGTTCTGGCCGAGCCCGTTCGTGACCGACAACTACCGCCATCTCCTGCAGAAGACCGACTTCGCGGCGTGGTTCGGCAACAGCGTGTTCGTCGCCGTCAGCAGCACCTTCCTGGCGACCGCTATCGGGACCATCGGCGCCTACAGCCTGGCGCGGCTCAAGTTCCTCGGGCGCGGCTTCATGGCCAGTGCCACCCTCATCACCTACCTCGTGCCGCCCTCGATCCTCTTCATCCCGCTCTACGCCCAGATCCGCAACCTCGGCCTGGCCGACAGCCTCACGGGACTCATCGCCGCCTACCCGAGCTTCACGGTGCCATTCGTCACCTGGCTCCTCATGGGCTACTTCGAGTCCATCCCGGAGGAGCTGGAGGAGGCGGCGATGATCGACGGCGCCACCCGCTTCGGGGCGTTCTGGCGGGTGGTCCTGCCGCTCTCGGCGCCCGGCGTGCTGGCGGCGGCGCTCTACGCCTTCACCCAGGCGTGGAACGAGTTCCTCTACGCGCTCGTCTTCATCACGGACGTGAAGCTCCGGACGCTCCCGGTCGGGCTCTCCACGTTCATCACGGGGGACGTCTACGGCTGGGGCTTCCTCATGGCGGGCGCGGTGCTGACGACGCTGCCGGTAATCGCCGCCTACATGTACCTCCAGAAGTACATGGTCGAGGGGCTCACCGCCGGCAGCGTCAAGGGCTGAGCCGGCGGCCGGGCCGTGGCTCCGCTCAGATCTTGGCCAGCGCGAGGGTCACGGCCCGGTAGACCTGCTCCAGATCGAAGGGCTTGCCGACGCTGGGCCGTCCCGTCGCCTCGATGAACTCGGACACCTCCCGGCTCAGCGTGTCGCCGGTGAGGAAGACGGTGCGCGCCACCAGCTGCGGGTGGAGTCGCTCCAGCTCACGGTAGAAGCCGGGGCCGTCGAGCCTCGGCATCTTGATGTCGCTGAGGATGAGGTCGTAGGCGCGCCGACCCAGCTTCTCGAGCGCGTCGAGCCCGTCCGCTGCCGTGTCCACCTCGTGACCCGTGGCGGTCAGGATCTCCACGAGCAGGTTGCCCACCTCGGCCTCGTCGTCCACCACCAGGATGGCCCGGCCCCGCGCCGGCTCCGGCGCCACCGCCTCGGGCGATTCCCCAGCAGGCTCCGGCGCCGCTCCGACCGGCAGCTCGACGGCGAAGGTCGCCCCCTGCCCGGGACTGCTCGTGACGCCGATGGTGCCGCCGTGGCCCTCGACGATGCCCTGGCAAATGGACAGGCCAAGCCCCGTGCCCTGCCCCACCGGCTTCGTCGTGAAGAACGGCTCGAAGATCCGCTCCCGGATCTCGGCCGGGATCCCCGGCCCGCTGTCCGCCACCTCGAGGCGCGCGCGCTGCCCGCCGCCCTGGGCGCGCGTGGCCAGACTGAGCCGGCGCGGCCGCGGGGCCTCGCGCATCGCGTGGTGGGCGTTCGTCACGAGGTTGACGACCACCTGGTGGAGCTGGTGGGCATCCCCCCAGATCGCGGGCAGGGCCGGGTCGCGGTCGAGCGTGACGGTGACCTCGTCCACGCGCAGCGGGTAGGCGACCAGCTCGATAGCCTCGCTGATCACCTGGTTGAGGTCGACCTCCCGGCGCGCGGGCGGGCGCTGGCGGGCCAGGGCGACGAAGTTCTTGACGATGCGCGCGCAGCGCTCGGCGGCGTCCGCGAGCTTCTGCATCGAGGCTTCGAGCGCCCCGCCCTGGAGCGCTTGCCGGAGCACCGCCGCCCGCCCGGTCACCACCGTCAGCGGGTTGTTCAGCTCGTGGGCGACGCCCGCCAGGAGCTGGCCCATGCCGGCGAGCTTCTCGGTCTGGTAGAGCGTCTCGCGCTGCTGCCTGAGCTCCTCGTCCATCCGCTTGCGCTCGGAGACATCCTGCTTCACCGCGATGAAGTGGGTGATCTCGCTGCCCCCGGCGCGCACCGGCGTGATCATCTGCTCCTCGGTGTAGAAGGTGCCGTCGCGCCGCCGGTTGACGAGCTCGCCCCGCCAGGCCGCGCCCGAGAGCACGGTCTCCCACAGCCGCTCGTAGAAGGCGCGGTCATGCTGCCCCGACTTCAGCAGGCGCATGGTCTGGCCAAGGACCTCGGCCGCCGGGTAGCCCGTCATGCGCGTGAACGCCTCGTTGACCCACACGATCCGGGCCTCCCGGTCGGTGATGACGATGGCGTTGGCCGCGGCGTTGAGCGCGCTCGCTTGAAGCGCGAGCGCCTCCTGGGCCCGCCGCTGCTCGGTCACGTCTCGCGAGTTGACGACGCCGAGCACGGCGCCGGTCTCGTCCACGAAGACCTGGCCTACCGAGTCGAGGCACCGCCAGGAGCCGTCGTGGTGCCGAACCCGGAGCTGCATCGCCTGCGGCGTCCCCGGCACCTGGAACCCCTCCGCGAGCCGCGCCGCCACCTCGGGACGGTCATCCGGATGGATCAGGTCCAGGGCCGGCTGGCCGATCCGTTCCTCGGGGGTGAGGCCGAGGATGCGCGTGACGGCGGGACTCTCGTAGACAACGCGGCCGGTGGCATCGACGACCGTCACCAAGTCGAGCGCGTTCTCCATGAGCGACCGGTAGAAGCGCTCGTTCTCCCTGAGCGATGCCTCAGCCCGGCTGCGCTCGGCCGCCGCCGCCTCGAGCGAGCGGGCCACCTGCTCGACCTCGACGATCGAGGACGGCGGCCGGCGGCTCGCCTCGCCGCGCCCGAGCGCCGCGGCGGCGTCGGAGAGGGAGGCGATGCTCCCGGCGATCCGTCGGCCCACGAGCAGGGCCAGGAGCATGGCGACCAGCGCCACCACGAGCCCTCCGCCGCCCAGCCAGAGGAGGGAGCGCCACGCGGGCGCGTGGACCG
>MGBV01000153.1:0-20070 GCA_001788415.1 Candidatus Rokubacteria bacterium GWC2_70_16
CCCGCGCGGGTGAGGAGGCCCAGGGCGCAGGGCCGGCCGTCGCCGGTGAGATAGGCGAGGTTGGCGGGCTTCATCAGGAACAGGGCATCCACCCCGTGCCGCTCCATGAGGGAGGCCGCATGAGCCCAGCGCGATCTGAAGTCGAAGGACGGCGCAGCCATGGCATGTCCCTCCCCGGGTCGGAGCGCATGGATCCGCGCCCCCGGCCCGCCGGGATCACCAAGCAACCACGATGCCACGACGGCGTCCGCCGGATCAAGCGCTTGGCCGCCAGGGGCGGGCAGGCGACTGGGGAGAGCCCGCCCCACCGGGCGCCGGCTGCCCCGCGAAGCCGCCCCAGGCCTCGGGGGCGGGTTGCCAGCTCTTCCACGAGGCGCTGCTTGCCGAGCCGGGCGAGGATCGAGAGAGGACCGGCCGCATGCGCCGCCGGGAGATCCTCCGGCGAGCCAGCCCGCCGCCCTCGCACGAGGCGCCGGCGGCCACGGTCAGCTCCCGCAGGAGCACGGGGTATTCCTGCGAGCGCTACGGTATCCTGTTCCCGATTGCAGAGCAGATCCTGGACGCGGGCGCCTTGGCGTGGCGGTCCCTCGAGGAGGGGCCCGAGGTCCGGCGAGTGGAGATCAGGAAGACGTCATGGCGTTCGCGCATCGGCGCATGCCCTTCATGGTCCTGGGAGCGCTGTCGCTCCTCGCGGCCCTCTGGGCGGGACTGATCCGCCTCGGTTGGGCCCTGCCGCCGTTCGCCGCCACCGAGCCCCCGAACCACGGGCCCCTCATGGTGAGCGGCTTTCTCGGGACCGTGATCGGGCTCGAGCGGGCCGTCGCCCTCCGGCGCCGCTGGGCGTACGGGGCGCCGCTCCTGGCCGGGCTCGGGGGGCTCGCGTGGGTCATCGGGCTGTCGGTCCACGTGGGGCACGCCCTCACCGCAGCCGGCAGCGCCTTCCTGATCGCGATCTTCGTCACGCTCTACCGCCAGCATCCCACGGTCTACCTGGCCGCGATGGGGCTGGGCGCCGTGAGCTGGCTCGGGGGGACGCTGGTCTGGCACGGGGGCGCCCCCCTCCATCGGGTGGTCCCGTGGTGGATCGGCTTTCTGGTCCTGACCATCGCCGGAGAGCGCCTGGAGCTCTCGCGCCTGATGCGCCTCGGGGCGTGGAGTCGCGCGGGGTTTCTCGCGGCGGGCGGCGTGTTCGTCCTGGGCCTCCTGGCCGATCTCTCCGCTCCGGAACTCGGCGTCCGGCTGGGCGGCATCGGCCTGCTCGCGCTGGCAGTGTGGCTCCTCCGGAACGACATTGCCTGGCGCACGCTGCGCCAGTCGGGGCTCCCGCGCTACATGGCGCTCTCGATGCTCAGCGGCTATGTCTGGCTCGGGGTCGGCGGCCTGCTGTGGCTGGGCTTCGCCGGGCGGTTCATCGCCGGCCCCTTCTACGATGCCATGCTCCATTCCATCTTCCTGGGCTTCGTCTTCTCCATGATCTTCGGCCACGCTCCGATCATCCTGCCGTCCGTGCTGGGCGTCGCCCTGCCGTTTCGCCGGGCGTTCTACGCTCACTGGGCACTGCTTCACCTCTCGGTGCTGGCCCGGGTCGGGGGCGACCTCGGCCTCCCGATGCTTGCGCCGGCATGGAGCGGCCTCGCGAACGTGCTGGCGATTGTCCTCTTCCTGGTCAATAGCGCTCGGGCCGTGAGGCTCGGGCCGGAGGCCTGAGCGATGGCGCCCACGACGGCAGCGGTGCTGGAGGCCTTGAAGCAGGTCTACGACCCGGAGATTCCCGTGGACGTGGTCAACCTGGGGCTCGTCTATGACGTGACTATCGAGGACGGCGTCGTGCGGATCAAGATGACGACGACGTCGCCGGGCTGCCCGGTCGGGGATTATCTGGCTCAGGAGGTGGAGCGGATTCTCGGGAAGCTCGATGGGGTCGAGCAGGTCCGGGTGGAATTCGTCTGGGATCCGCCCTGGAGCCCCGAGCTGATGAGTGCCCATGGCAGGAAATCCCTGGGGTGGGGCTAGCCCACCTTCCCCGGTTCGAGCGGCGCGGAGAGTGGCGCCGTCGCTACCCTGGAAGCCGCCGCTCCAGCTCGTCCACGCGGGTTACGTCCGCGGCACGCGCGTCTGCCCCTCCCGCTGAACGACACGCAGCGAGACTGCCTGGAGCCCGAGCGCCACGGCGATGGCGACCAGGAAGGACGCGGCCACGCCCACCCGCTCGATCAAGACGCCGAGCACGGCGAAGAAACCCGCGAAGGCGAAGAGCCCGAGCAGCAGGCCGCGGAGCACCTGGATCGCCGGGGCTGGCCCCGCGAGGTGATGGGCGAAGACGGCCAGGATGGCGGCATAGACGGGGAATGTCGCCAGGAGACCGGAGAGCCGCGGGCCCAGCGCCGGCGCGAGCCCGGTGAGCAAGAGCACGAGCGCGGTCGTCCCCACCATTCTCGCCGGGATGTCCCAGCTCGGTGTCGGCGCTGCCTCTGAGGCTCCCGCTGGCTTGGGCATGAGGCGGAACGCCGCGGCCAGCGCCGCGATCACCCCGAGGAAGAGCCACACGAGCGGGGAGGCCAAGCGTTGCAGGACGAGTGTCGCCGCCGCGAAGGCGAGGCTGCCTGCCAGGAGCGCGACTGCCCAGCGGGACCGGCCGGCGAGGGCTCCGTAGCCCAGGCAGAAGGCGGCCTGGGCGATGGCTCCGGCGAGCGCGCCGACCGCGGCCACGCCGGCGAACGCCTCGCCGTGGTCGAGCGCCAGGAAGAACACGATGGGACCCGATGTGAATGGCAGGGCGACGAGCCAGCCGCTCACCCCCGGGCCCCAGCGGCGACCGGCCAGGCTCGCCGCGCCGATCAGGGCCGGCGTGAGGATGAGCTTGAGGAGGAGCGTGCTCAGGGCGGGGCGGCGCCGGAGGCCAGCGGGCGGAAGCGCGGGAGCGTGACCGCCTCCGTCACCCGGTCGTAGACGATCTGGACGGGCTGGCCTATCCTCACCGTCTCGGGCGGGGCATCCACCAGGGTGCTGAGCATCCGGGGCCCCTCGGCGAGCTCCACCAGGACCACGGTATAGGGCACGTCGTCCTTGAACTCGGCCGACGGCGGGCGGTACACGGTGCTGAAGGAGTAGATCGTCCCCTCGCCCGAGGCGGGGCAGTGCTCGAGGTCGCCTCCCAGGCAGCGGCCGCACATGGCGCGCTGATGGACCTGGACATGTCCGCAGCCCCGGCAGTGCTGGAGGAGCAGCACGCCGCGGTGGAGTCCCTCCCACCAGGCCCGCGTGTCGTCGTCGATGGGCGGCAGGGGCTTGGGTCCGCTCATGCCTTCCGCTCCGTGCCGAGAATGATCGTCGCGTTGGTGGCGAAGCCCCCGCCCAGGCTGTGGACGAGGCCGAGCCTGGCGCCCTCCACCTGGCGGCCCTGCGCCTCGCCGCGCAGCTGCCGCACCACTTCCGCGATGTGGAAGAAGCCGCCCGGGATGCCAGGGTGGCAGTAGGAGAGCAGGCCCCCGTGGGTGTTGGTGGGGATGCGGCCGCCGAAGGTGATCTGCCCATCGGCCACGAAGGGGCCGCCCTCGCCCTTGGCGCAGAAGCCCAGGTCCTCGACCATGGTGACGACGGTGCCCGTGAAGCAGTCGTAGATCCCCGCCACGTCCATGTCGGCCGGCCCCACGCCCGCCATGCGGTAGGCGCGCTCGGAGGAGATGCGCGCCCCCGTCGTCGTGAGCGACTCGGCGCAGAAGATGTGCTCCTGGGTGTAGGACTCGCCCGCGCCCAGCACGTACACCGGCGGTTTCGGGAACTCCCGCGCCCGCTCGGCGCTCGTGAGCACGAAGGCCACGCCGCCGTCACTGACCAGCGAGCAGTCGAGCACGTGATAGGGCGTGGTGACGGGCTTGGAGCCGAGCACGTCCTGCACGCTGATGGGCGCCTGCATCTGCGCCCCGGGAGTGCGGCGGGCATGCTCCCGCATCGTCACCGCCACCTGCGCCATCTGCTCGCGCGTGGTCCCGTACTCGTGCATGTGGCGCTGGGCCGTGAGCGCGAAGGTGGTGGGGACGAGGAGCCCGAAGGGCGCCTCGTACTGCGGGTCGCGGCTCGACACCAGCGCCTTCACGGCCAGATCGCGCGTCATCCCCGAGAGCATGTTGTCGCCGCAGCAGACGACCACCACCTCGGCGAGCCCCGCATGGATGGCGGCCGCCGCCACGCCGATGGAGGCGGCCGCCGTCGCCCCCGACACCTCCAGCGTATTGGAGAAGGTGGGCTGGATGCCGAGGTACTCGCTCACGGCCACGCTCATCCGGTGGAAGGGGGCGACGAAGGAGGTGCCGGTGAGGAGGCCGTCCACGTGCGACTTGTCGAGGCCGGCGTCGGCCAGGGCCACGCGCGTCGCCTCGGCATTGAACCAGAGCGCGCTCTTGCCGGGAACCTTCCCCACCGGCGTCTCTCCGACGCCGACGATGGCCACCTCCCCGCTGAGGCTACGCGCCATAGGACTTGGGCAGCCCGAGGACGTGCTCCGCGACGTAGTTCAGCGTCATCTCCTGGGTAACGGGCGCGATGCGGAAGACGCGGAGGTCCCGCCAGTACCGCTCCACGTGGTACTCGGTGGTGTAGCCGTAGCCGCCGTGGACCTGCATGGCCTGGTCGGCGGCCTGGAAGGCGGCGTCCGCCGCGACATACTTGGCCATGTTCGCCTCCGCGCCACAGGGCAGCCCGCGGTCGAAGGCCCATGCGGCCTTGTGGTTCATCAGCCGCGCCAGCTCCAGGTGCGCCTTGTGCCGGGCCAGGGGGAAGGCGAGCCCCTGATGGGTGCCGATGGGCGCGCCGAACACCGCCCGCTGCCGCGCGTAGTCCACCGCCAGCCGCAGGACCAGCTCGCCCGTGCCCACGCACGCCGCCGTGGTGGCGATGCGCTCCGGGTTGAGTGTGTCGAGGAGCAGGCGCCAGCCGCGCCCCTCCTCGCCCACGAGCCCAGCCAGGGGAATCCGGACATTGTCGAAGTAGCCGAAGTTGGTGGACGATGTGTGGACGCCGAGCTTGTCGATGGGCCGGATCTCGAGCCCGGGGCTCCTCGGGTCCAGCAGGAACAGGCTCATCCCGTCCGTCGCCTTTCCGGACGTCGACACCGACGAGGTGCGCGCGATCAGCAGCATCCCGCCCGCCCGGTCGGCGCCGGAGATGAAGATCTTCCGGCCGTTGACGACGTAGGAGTCCCCGTCGCGCCGCGCCGTGGTCGTGATCCGCGGCGTGTTGGTGCCGGCGCCCGGCTCGGTGAGCGCCATGCAGAACTCGAGCGTGCCGCCGGCGAGCCCCGGCAGATACCGCCGCTTCTGCTCCTCGCTGCCGTGCCTGGCGATGGTCACGGCGCCGAACACCGAGTTGAGGATGAAGATGAACCCGGCCGAGGCCCCGGCGCCGGAGGCCGCCAGCTCCTCGATGGCGAGGGCCAGCTCGAGGGTGCCGAGACCGCTCCCTCCGTACTCGGGCGGGATGACGAGGCCCAGCCACCCCCCCTCGGCCAGCGCCTTCCAGAACTCCTCCGGGAAACAGCGGCGGGCGTCCTGCTCTCGCCAGTACTCGAGGCCGAACCGGCGCGCGACGTCGCGCACGCCGTGCTGGACCATCCGCTGCTCCTCGGTGAGGGCGAAGTCCACGGGCTATCTCCCCTGGTAGCGCGGCGGCCGCTTCTCCTCGAAGGCGCGCACCCCCTCGAGCATGTCGGCGGTGTGGTCCAGCGGCTGGCGGAGCGCTCGCGCCAGCTCCTGCGCGGAGGCCAGATCGGCCTCGTAGCAGGTGTTGACCAGCCGCTTGATGGCCCGCACCGCGAGCGGGCCGTTGGCGGCGATCTCCATCGCCAGCGCGCGAGCCTCCTCCATGAGGCGGTCGTGGGGCACCACGCGCTCCACCATTCCCAGCGCCAGCGCCTCGGCCGCGGGGAAGCGGCGGCCGGTGTACAGGACGAGCTTGGCCCGGCCCTTGCCGATGAGCCGCGTCAGCCTGGCCGGGCCACCGGCCCCGGGGAAGACGCCGAGCCTGACCTCGAGCAGCCCCACCTCGGCCCGGTCCGACGCGATCCTGATGTCGCAGGCCGTCGCCATCTCCATGCCGCCGCCGAAGCAGAAGCCGTTGATGGCGGCGATGATGGGCACGGGCAGCGCCTCGAGCCGCTCGAAGCTGCGCCCGAGGCGGAGCGCGTGCGCCCAGCGCTCCTCCAGGCTCATGGCGCCGCGCTCCTTGATGTCGCCGCCCACGGAGAACGCGCGGTCGCCCGCGCCCGTGGCGATGACGACGCGGACTTCGGCAGCGGCCTCAAGCCGGTCCAGCGCGGTTTCCAGATCGGCGGCCAGGGGGCCACCCATGGCATTCATCGCCTCTGGTCGGTTCAGCGTGAGCGTGGCGATATGCCCCTCGACCGCAAGCACCACCTGCGCCTCAGCCATGCGCCTTCTCCTCGCGGGGGTCAGGTCTTGCAATCCAACATTTCAGCGTTTTGTCGCAATGCAAGATCTGACCCCGTATTACCCGGGGATCACGCCGTTCCAGCGGCGGACGGGACGGCGGGGCTTCCGCGCGAAGATCTCGAAGCGGCGGCACAGCTCCTCGCGCAGCTCGGACCCGGGGATCACCGCGTCGATGAAGAACTCCGAGGCGATGCGGTAGATGTCGATCTGCTCCTCGTACTCGCGCCGCTTCTCCTTGATGAAGGCCTCCCGCGCCTCCCCCTCCAGCGCCATGATGGTGTTGAGGTGGATGGCGTTGATCGCCGCCTCCGGCCCCATGATGGCCAGCTTCGCCGTCGGCAGCGCGATGCAGGCATCGGGCAGGAACGACCCGCCGTTCATGGCCATGTAGCCGGCGCCGTAGGCCTTGCGCACGATGACCGAGAGCTTTGGCACCGTGGCCTCGGCGATGGCGAAGAGGAGCTTGGCGCCATGGCGGATGATGCCCTGCCGCTCCACCTGGCTGCCGATCATGAAGCCCGGCACATCCGCCAGGAAGAGGAGCGGGATGCTGAAGGCGTTGCAGAGCCAGACGAAGCGCGCCCCCTTGTCCGAGGAGTCGCTGAAGAGCACGCCGCCCTTGACCTTGGGCTGATTGGCCACGACCCCGATGACACGACCGTCCAGGCGCGCCAGCCCGGTGATCAGCTCCGGCGCGAAGAGGCGCTTGATCTCGAAGAAGGAGCCCTCGTCCACGAGCCGGTCGATGACCCGCTGCATGTCGAAGACGCG
Source organism: Candidatus Rokubacteria bacterium GWC2_70_16 (assembly GCA_001788415.1). Taxonomy (GTDB): domain Bacteria; phylum Methylomirabilota; class Methylomirabilia; order Rokubacteriales; family CSP1-6; genus UBA12499. The sequence goes on from MGBV01000153.1 coordinate 7,218, forward strand.
GTTCTGCTCGGGGGGGACCAGCTCGTCGATGGACTTGCCCTCGGCGGGCGGGCGGGCGGCCGCGGGCGCCGGCGACTCGCGCCACGAGCGCGGCATGTAGGAGAGGTGCCGCTTGAGCACGGCGAGGGCCTCCTCCTCGTCGGCCGCCAGCACATCGCCGAGCCCGCTCACGCTGCAGTGCATGCGCGCCCCGCCCATCTCCTCCATGGTGACCTTCTCGCCCGTGGCCATCTCCGACATGCGGGGGGAGCCCAGATAGGCCGAGGCATGCCCGTCCACCATGATCACGAGATCGCAGAAGGCCGGGATATAGGCCGAGCCCGCCGGGGAGGGGCCGAAGAGGACGCAGATCTGCGGCACCACGCCGGAGAGGAGGATCTGGTTGTGGAAGATGCGGCCGGCGTGGGTGCGGTTGATGAAGATGTCGAACTGCTCGTCGAGCCGCGCCCCGGCCGAGTCCACGAGATAGAGCATGGGGATCTCGGCGTCCCGGGCGATCTCCTGGATGCGCTGGATCTTCTGAATGGTGAGCCGCCCCCAGGCCCCCGCCTTCACCGTCATGTCGTTGGCCATGATGGCCACGGGGCGGCCGTCGATCTTGCCCGTGACGGTGACGACGGCATCGGCCGCCAGGTCGCCGTCCACCCAGCGGGCCAGGAGCCCCTCCTCGACCAGGGTGCCCGGGTCGAGCAGCCGCTCGAGCCGCTCGCGCACGAAGAGCTTGCCCTCGTCGTGCATCTTCTTGTGGTACTTCTCGTGGCCGCCGCGCCGGGCGGCCTCCATCCGCTGGCGCAGCTCCTCGGCGGGGGTTCGCTTCTCCGTGCTCATGCTCTCTCTCGGCGTCTCCTGGATCGTGAGGGGAACAGGCGCGCGCGTGCCGTTCGCAGATACGGGGCGCGTCGGTGTCACGCCGATTCTAGCGGGTCGCGGGGGGCCGGGGCAAGGCGTCCGGCTGCGGCGCCCCCGGCGCCCGGGCTGGGCTGGGCCGACCCCGGTGTGGCATACTGCGGCGCGAGCCATGGACCTTCCCTGGGACGACCGCGTGCTCGGCGCCCTCGTGGCGGGACAGGCTCGCCTCCACGGCGACCGCCCCTTCGTCACCTTCCGCGACCGGGAGATCAGCTTCAACGAGCTGCACGCCCGCAGCAGCGCGGCCGCCCATCACCTGGCCCGGCTCGGGATCGGCCACGGCGACAAGGTCGCCCTCATGCTGCCGAACTGCCCCGAGTACCTCTTCCTCTGGTTCGGGCTGGCCAAGCTGGGCGCCGTCGAGGTGCCGCTCAACACCGCGCATCGCGGCGATCTCCTGGGCTACATGCTGGAGCAGGCCGACGTCCGCTGCGTGGTGATCCAGGACCAGCTCGTGGACCGGCTCGAGCAGATCCCGGAGCGCCTCGCCCGGGTCGAGCGCGTCGTCGTCGCCTCCCCGTCGGGGCGGCTGCCCTCGAGCCCGCTCGCCCGGCCGCTCACGCCGCTGGGCGAATTGCTCGAGGGCGCCCACGAGCCGCCCAAGGTCACCGTGAAGCCGTCGGACATCTTCTGCTTCATGTTCACGTCGGGGACCACCGGCCCCTCCAAGGCGGCGATGCTGCCCCACGCGGCAGCCACGGCCTTCATCCCCGTGCACCTCGAGGCCTGCGACTACACCGCCGACGATGTGCTCTACACCTGCCTGCCGCTCTTCCACGGCAACGCCCAGATCCTGTCCACGATGCCGGCGCTGGTGGCGGGGGCGCGGCTCGTCCTCGCCGAGCGCTTCCACGCCTCGACCTTCTGGGACGAGATGCGCCGCACCGGCGCCACGGCCTTCAACTACATCGGCGGCATGCTCACGATGCTCTACAAGCAGCCCGCCTCCCCGGGCGACCGCGATCACCGCGTGCGCCTGGCCTTCGGCGCCGCGGCGCCCGCCAATCTCTGGGCCGCCATCGAGGAGCGCTTCGGCGTCACGCTCATCGAGGGCTTCGGACTCACGGAGAGCGGCGCGGTGCTCTGCAACTACGGCCCGCAGCGGCGGGCGGGCTCCATTGGCCGGCCCACCCGCCTCTACGACGTGAGGATCCTCGACGAGGACGATCGGGACGTCCCGCCCGGCACCATCGGCGAGATCGTGACACGCCCCAACACGCCCCACAGCATGGCCGCGGGCTACTACAGGATGCCGGAGAAGACGCTGGAGGCCTTCCGCAACCTCTGGTTCCACACGGGCGACCTCGGCCACACCGACGCGGACGGCTACTTCTACTTCGTGGACCGGAAGAAGGACGCGATCCGCCGGCGGGGGGAGAACATCTCCTCCTTCGAGGTGGAGAAGGTCGTGAACGCCCACCCGAAGGTGGAGGAGTCCGCCGCGCTGGCGCACCCCTCGGAGGTGGGAGAGGACGAGGTGCGCGTGGTCGTCGTCCTGCGCGAGGGCGAGACGCTCGCCCCGGAGGAGCTCCTGGCCTGGTGCGAGCCGCGCATGGCCTCCTTCATGGTGCCGCGCTTCGTCGAGTTCCGCCCGAGCCTGCCCAAGACGCCGACGGCGCGGGTGGAGAAGTACCGGCTGCGCCAGGACGGGCTGTCGCCCGGGACCTGGGACCGCGAGCAGGCCGGCTACCGGCTCCAGCGCTGACGCGCTGAGGGCGACCACGTCCGATCCGGAGCGGGTCCTCGCCGGGCCCATCCCGCACGGAGGCGATCATGGCGAATGACAGGGGGCTCCTACCCAAGGCCACGCGCGAGGAGCTGACAGACGACCTGCGCCGGCGCCTCGAACGCTGGTACCGGAACGCCTACGAGGACGACAATCTCTTCCTCACCATGGCCCGCCGGCCGGGGCTGCTGGATGCGACCTGGGGCTTCATCCGCTACATCTACGGCGGCGGCTCCAGCATCGAGCCCGAGCTGTTCGAGCTGGTGCGCATCAAGCTCGCCTGGAACAACCGCTGCGTCCACTGAAGCCTGGCGCGCTCGGCCTCGGCCGTGGGCCGGGGCTCGCTGGAGGATCAGGTGGCGAAGCTCGCCGACTACGAGGCCTCCGACCTGCCGGAGCGGACGAAGATGGCGCTGAGGCTCGCCGACAGGCTCTGGGGCGACCACCGCTCTGTGGACGGCGCCTTCCACACCGAGCTCCGGCGACACTTCAGCGACGACCAGATCCTCGACCTCGGCATGTGCATCGCCTTCGCCTCGGGCTGGCAGCGCTTCGTGGAGGCCTTCCAGGTCGTCCCCGACCGCTGGGCCGCCGGGGACCCTTTGCCCTGGCCCGGGCCGGCGCCGGAGGCCCGGCCCTCGGGGTGAGGCGCCGCGGCTACGCCACCACCCCCGCCTGCGGGTAGCCGAGCCGGAGCGGCTGCCCCTCGCCGAAGCGCTCGAGCCGATAGGGCGTGATGTCGAGCGTGGAGGCGCGGCCGTCGGCGAGCTGCTCGGCCATGAGGAGACCGGCCACCGGCGCCAGCTTGAAGCCGTGGCCCGAGAAGCCGACGCAGTAGTGCAGCCCCTGCACCTCGGCGGAAGAGCCCATGATGGGGTTCCAGTCAGGCGTGACCTCGTACATGCCTGACCACCCCCCGGCGATCCCCGCCTCCGCCGCGGCCGGCATCCGGCGCGAGAGCCGCTCGGTCAGCTCCGCCGCGTACCCGGGAGCGGGCCTGTCCTCGTAGCGGTCCGGATCGCCCGGCCTGTCCTCCCCGTGGCGGGTGTCGCCGAGGAGGATCAGGCCGCCCGTCTCCGGCCGGAAGTACACCTCGCTGGCCAGGTCGATCACCACGGGGTAGTGGCTGCCGTACTCAGCGGTGGGGCGCAGCGTGACGATGGACTGGCGGCTCGCCATCACCGGCAGGTCGAGGCCGGCCAGCCGCCCCACCGGCCCGGCCCAGGGCCCGGCGGCGATCACCACATGCCCGGTGGCGATGCTCCCCGCGTTGGTCTCGACGGCCTCGACCCGCCCCGCCCGGATCCTGATCGCGCTCACGGCCGTCTGCTGGCGGACGAGGCCGCCCAGCCCGGCGAAGGCGCGGGCATAGCTTCCGGCCACGTCGTGGGGGCTCGCGAATCCCGAGCGCGGCTCGAAGACCACCGGCGCCTCCTCGGGGATGGCCAGCAGCGGATGGAGCCGGCACGCCTCCCCGGCGCTCACGAAGCCGGTCTCGATGCCCAGCTGCCTGTTCATCCGCACCGTCTCCTCGACGGCCTCGCGGTGCGCAGGCCCGCAGACCACGAGCATCCCCGTCCGGACGAAGCCGGCCTCCCCGCCCACCTCCTCCCCGAAACGCTCGAAGATGCCCCGCGCCAGGAGCGCCATGCGCGCCGTCGGCGGCGTGGTGTAGTGGGTGCGGACGATGGCCGAGGACTTGGCGGAGGTGCCCGAGCAGATCGCGCCCTTCTCCAGCAGCACCAGGCGGCCGAAGCGGCGCCGCGCGAGATTGAAGGCGATGCTCGTCCCCATCACGCCCCCGCCGATCACCACGGCATCCGCGCGCTCCATGGCGCTCACCCGGCCTCCTCGGCGAGCCCCTCCCGATACGCGAAGAGGCCGGCCACCCCACCCGTGTGGAGGAAGACGACCGTGTGCTTTGCCGTGAAGAGGCCCTTGCGCGCCATGTCGATCAGCCCCGCCATGGCCTTGCCCGTGTAGACCGGGTCCAGCACGATCCCCTCCGTGCGCGCCAGGAGCCTCAGGGCCTCGATCATCCCCGGGTTCGCTACCCCATAGCCCTCCCGCGCGTACTCGTCATACGCCTCGATCTCTTCGGCGGCCACCGACAGCGGCCTCCCCAGGACCGCCCCCACCTCGCGCGCCACACGGCAGACCATGGCCACCAGCGAGGCGCGGGGCTCGCCGTCGCTGATCCCGACGATGCGGGCCTGGCTCCCGAAGAGCTTGGCCCCCGCCACGAGGCCTCCGTGGGTGCCCCCGCTGCCCGAGCAGAACACGATGGCGTCCACGCCGATCCCGAGCCCGCGGGCCTGCGCTTCCAGCTCCCGGAGCGCCTGGACATAGCCCACGGCGCCGAGGCCATTGGAGCCGCCCGTGGGGATGAGATAGGGGCGGCGGCCCTCCGCGGCCAGCTCCGCGGCGATCCGCTCCATGGCCGGCCTGCGCCCGGCGCCCGTGTCCACCAGCACCACGCGCGCGCCCAGCAGCCGGTCGAGCAGGAGATTGCCCGTGACCTCAGCGTGCCGGCCGCGGCTCAGCACCAGCACGCTCTCGAGGCCGCAGCGCACCGCCGCGGCCGCCGTCTGGCGGCAGTGGTTCGACTGCAGGCCGCCCTCGGTGATCACCACGTCGGCCCCGCGCGCTACCGCATCCCCCAGGAGGTACTCGAGCTTGCGCGCCTTGTTCCCGCCCGTGGCCAGCCCCGTGCAGTCGTCGCGCTTGATCAGCAGGCGCGGGCCGCCCAGCGCCCGCGCCAGCGCCGGCATCTCCTCGAGCGGCGTGGGCAAGTGGCAGAGGAACACGCGCGGCAGGCGGTCCAGGTCCATCGTGAGGCCTCCTCGCTTGCTGTCTCGGGTCGGCGCAAGGACGCGATCCGGCGGCGCGCCGAGCGGCGCCGGCCGGGTCAGGAGGCAGCCGGTGACGAGCGCCGCTTCCGCTCGGCCTTCCGGATCTCCTCCTCTAGCCTGTAGCCGGCTGCGACCCGGTCCCAGGCGGCTCCCGTGACGTCGGGCTGGCGAAGGAGGTACTTCTGCACCTTGTTGTTCGGGGTCCGCGGGAACTCCGGCACCGCCACGAGATAGCGCGGCACGGCGAAGTGGGGCAGCCGCTCCTCGCACCAGGCCAGGAACTCTTCCGGGACCAGGCGGGCCCCAGCACGCAGGACGAGGCAGAGCTTGATCTCGTCCTCGCCGCCGACGAACTCCGACGGCACGGCGACGGCGGCGCTCTCGGTGACATCCGGGTGCTCGGCGATCACGCACTCGATGTCGTAGGAGGAGATGTTGGTGGCGCGGCGGCGGATCACATCCCGCATGCGGTCCACGAAGTAGTAGTACCCCTCGGCATCCCGCTTGAGCGCATCCCCCGTGTGGTACCACACGTTCCGGAGCGCCTCGAGCGTCTTGTCGGGCATCTCCCAGTAGCCCTGGTTGAAGGCCCAGGGCACTCTCGGCCGCACCAGCAGCTCCCCCACCTGGCCGGCCGGCAGCTCCTCGTCCGTCTCGGGGTCGGCGATGCGCAAGTCGAACCACTCGGAGACGGCCTTGCCGCAGGAGCCCGGCCGGACATCGTCCCACGGCATCATGGTCACGACGCCGACCTCGGTCATGCCGTAGTACTCGAGGACCTTCCCGATGCCGAAGCGCCGCTTGAAGTCCTCCACGATGGCCGCCGGGGCCGGCTGGCCGAGGACCACGCGCAGGCGATGCTCCCGGTCGCCCGCGCGCGGGGGCTGGCGGTAGAGGAAGTCCATCATGACCCCGAGGAGATTCGTCACCGTGGCGCCGGAGCGGCGGATCTCCGCCACCCACTCGCTGGCGCTGAAGCGCGGGCAGATCACGGCCCGCCCGCCTCGCAGCATGGCCGGGAAGACCTGCATGATGGGGGCATTGCCGTGGTAGAGCGGCGTGGCGACGAAGTAAGCGTCCTCCGCCGTCAGGCGCGTGAGGTTGGCCGTGGCCTCGGCGAACACGTAGCAGTGGGCATGGGGCAGCATCACGCCCTTGGAGGGGCCGGTCGTCCCCGAGGTGTACATGATGGCGCAGAGGTCGCGATGCGACAGCTCCACCTCCGGCGGGTCGTCGCGGCTGGCCGGGATGGCCTCGAGCGGCAGCGCGCGGAGGCGCTTGAAGCGGGGCCACGGCATCTCCGCCGCCCCCCGCGCCGCGTGAACGACGACGGTCTCGAGGCCGGGGAGCCTGTCCTCGCTGGACTGGAGGCGCTCGAGGAACTCGTCGGCGGCCACGATGAGGCGGCCGCCGGAGTTGGTGACGACATGCTCGAGGAAGTAGCCCTTGTAGGCGTTGTTGACCGAGACCTCGATGGCGCCCAGCCTGTTGATGGCCCACCAGACCAGCATGAACTCCACGCAGTTGGGGAGCATCACGAGCACCCGGTCGCCCCGCTCGACGCCGAGCGCCGCCAGCCCATGGGCGAAGCGGTTGACGAGCCAGTCGACCTCGGCATAGCTCAGCGCCGGCTCTCCCAGGGGCTCGAGGAAGGGGCTGTCCCCGTGAGTGCGGGCGCGCTCGGCCAGCACGCGCGGGAATATCCAGTCGCGCCGATCCGGAAAGCTGAGCGTGAGCGGCGGGAAGTCGGCCATGCCTGGAAGCCCCCGTGGGAGCTACGGCTCCGCGTCCGCGGCCAGGAGCGCCCCGCCGAGCGCCGCCACGGCCATGGGCTCGGGCGGCACGAGGAGGCGCCCGAGACTGGCCTCGAGCCAGGCCCGGAGCCCCACGTCCTTGGCTCCGCCGCCTGCCACGGCCGCCAGGCCCGTGGCGCCCCGGCCCCGGACCATCGCCCCGATCTTCTCGGCGAGGGAGCGGTGAAGCCCGGCCAGGAGATCCTCCCGCGACACCCCCCGCGTCAGCAGCGAGATGGCCTCGGTCTCGGCGAAGACGGCGCAGCCCGCCGAGTAGTCGGCGGGGGCCCGAGAGCGGAGCGACAGCCCGCCCAGCTCGCCGATCTCCACGCCGAGCAGATGCGCCACCACCTCGAGGATCCTGGCGCTGCCGGCCGCGCATTGGCCGCTCACCGAGAAATCCCCGACGACGCCCGGACCGGTGAGACGGATCACCCGCGTGCCATGCGCGCCGATATCGATGACCTGCCGGGCATCAGGGAAGAGCCGCCCGATGCCGCGGGCCAGGCACGAGATCTCGCTGTGTGGCCGCGCGTGGGACACATGCGAGGCGCCGAGCCCCGTGGCGACGACCCCGGCCAGGGCCTCGCGGCCGAGGCCGGCCCGGCCGAGGGCGCCTGCAAGCGCCCGCTCGGCCACCACCCCGTACTTGCCGTCAGACGGAAGCACGGCGACATGAACGCAGCCCTCGGCCACCACCACGGCCTTGGTGAAAAGCGCCCCCACATCCACCCCCGCGACGGGATCGATGAGGAGGCGCTCCCCCGCGGGGAGAGGGAACTCGGCCTCGAAGCCCCGCGGGCGCGCGCGCGCCCGGATCGAGAAGGCCTCGGCGCGCGCCTCCGCCAGGCGGGCCACATGGGCGCCGGGCGCCCTTACTGCGGCCGGGGCGCCCGCGTCGAGACGCGGAGGTGCGGCCGGCAGCTCGCCGCGCAGGAGCGCCTCGCGCCCCAGGAGCGCGGCGCCGAGGGCGCCCGTGAGCAGGGGATCGAGCGGGGTGAGGATGGGCGTCCGCAGCCGCTCCTCGAGGGCCCGGACCAGGGCCGGGTTCCTGGCGCAGCCTCCCGTGAGGATCACCTGGCGCTCGATGCCGAGCCGCCTCACCATCACGACGATGCGCGAGGCCAGGGCGGCGTGAAGCCCTGCCAGCACGTCCTCCACGGGGACGTCCGAGGCCAAATGCTGCGCCACCTCCTGCTCCGCGAACACCGTGCAGACGCTCGAGACAGGCGCGGGAGTGGCGGAGCCGATGCCCCGGGCGCCGAGCTCGTCCACGCCCAGGCCGAGAGAGGCCGCCATCACCTCCAGGAAGCGCCCGGTGCCGGCCGCGCACTTGTCGTTCATCACGAAGTCCACGACCTTGCCCGTGGGGGCGAGCTTCATCCCCTTGGCGTCCTGGCCGCCCACGTCGATGACGGTCCGGGCCTCCGGGAACAGCTCCCGCACCCCGCGCGCATGGCAGGTGATCTCGGTGATCTCGCGGCTGGCGAAGGGGATGCGGCGCCGGCCATAGCCCGTGGCCACCACGCAGGCCAGGTCTCCTGGCGTGAGTCCGGCGCGGTCCAGCGCCAGCCCGAGCAGCCGGGCGGCCGCCCCCACATAGTCCACCTCGGTGCGGTCGGTGACGGAGGCGAGGAAGTCGCCGTTGTGGACGACGACCTTGGTCAGCGTGGAGCCCACGTCCACGCCGGCGACCAGCAGGTCGGAGCCAGCCGCCATCACGCCCTGGCGCCGGAGCGACGGCTCGCGGCAATGGCATCGAGGAAGCCCTGCACCTGCCCCATGATGATCGAGTCGGCCCAGCTCCGGGGATCGGCCATGTCGCTCTCGATGATGAGCGAGGGGATGCCCTCCTCCGCGACCTGGTTCTTGATATGCACCTGGCCCCAGCTCACGGCGCGACAGGAGCGCGTCCGGTGCATCACCGCCCCGTCGAGACGGTAGTCGCGGACCCATTGCCGGATGAGGCGGGTGCCCGGCTGAGAGAAGCCGGAGGGGCTCAGGTTCTCCGGGATGAGCTCGGCGCCCCAGCGGTGGATCCACACCGCCCGCTTCCAGGTCCTGTCCACCAGCGCCTCCAGCGGATCGCCCGCCAGATCGATCTCCACCGGCGCCCCGACGAAGTACACGGTCTCGATGGGGAAGACAGCGCCCAGCGCGCCGACGGCGTTGAAGAAGGCGAGGTTGTACCAGGGCGGGATGCCCATCCACAGGAGGCGGAAGCGCTCCTCCGGGATCACCCCGATCCCGCGGCTCACGCGGTCGCGCACCTCGTCGCGGAGGCAGCGGAAGTACTCCGCCGCCTCCCGCTGGCCCAGCATGAAGAGCAGCGGCACCACGCAGCCGGTGAAGAAGTCCTCGGAGCCCATGGGACAGGGCACGGCCCGGCGCAGGTCGTGGATCTCCCAGAGCAGCGCGATCATCTCCTGGGCATGGCCCAGCGCCGCGCGCAGCCGCTCCTGATCCAGGCGCCGCTCGGTCTGCCGCTCCAGGAAGGCCACCTGCTCGCGGAGGGTCTCCCTCAGGAGCTCCTTGTAATGGGCCTCGATGCGCGGGTCGTCCACGTTCACGTCATGGGGCGGGCCCAGGGGGTCGATGTGGAACACCGGCAGCGGAAGGTAGCGCGAGGCCAGCGACTGGAACCACTTGGTGCGGGGGTCACAGAGGGCCCCCGAGCCCAGCAGCATGGTCGCCGTGCCCATGCCGCCTCGCGGGGCCTCGGGCGGCACCCGGCCCAGCTCGGCCATGCGGCTCACATAGCCCAGGTTGTTGCGCACGTAGGAGCAGAGGTCCTGGGAGAAGCCGTCACCCTCGGCCTGCTCGCAGAAGCCGGTCGCCACCCCGCGCGAGGCGCAGAGCGTGCCGAAGTTCTCGGGCCATTCCCAGGGCAGGTCGAAGGCGTGGAGCAGCTCGGAGGACACCCCGGCCATGCACCAGGCCAGCTCCTCCCCCGCCCGCCTGCGCTCGGCCCGGTTGTAGAAGCCCTGCAGGAGCTCCTTCGCGCGGCGCGTGGTGTCCAGTGACTTGGTCGCTCGGCGCAGCTCGGTCATGGCTCCCTCCCGCTCAGGCGAGCATCTCCACGAAGGCCTGGATCCGGGTCCGCATGGACTCGAGATTGGCCAGGGTGTAGTCGTCCTCGAGGACGAGGCTCGCGAGCCCTGCGGCCTCCAGGTGCCGGCGCACGTCCACCAGGTCGAACTTGTGCGGGTCGCAGAAGGACAGCATGTAGAGGACGACACCCCGGGCGCCGTACTCCCGCGCCGCGTCCACCACGTAGTCGAAGCGCGACAGGTCGGTGCCCCGGTAGGTGCGGGGGCACTGGAAGCCGCGGAAGTAGTACTGGACGAAGCCGCCCAGCGGATCGTCGCCGTCCGGCACCGTCCCGAGCATCCCGCGCGCCCCGATGCAGGTGTCGTCCATGACCACCTGCGCCGCGCACTCCTCGATGAGGCGAACCAGCGTCACGTCGTCGTTGATGCAGCCGTAGAAGAGGAGGCGCGCGCGCTTGGCCCCGGCGCGGGGAGCGCGCGCGGCCACCTCGGCCCGGACCTCGCGGAGCAGCGTCTCGAACTCCGCGGCCGGGATGCCGCTACCGGCGATCAGGACCTCCAGCAGCTCGGTGCCCGAGATCAGGGGCGGGTCGGCCTTGCGGAGCGCGTAGAGCTCGCGCGTCAGTTCCCGGGTGCGGTTGTAGCAGGCGATGCTGTCGCGGAGAGCGTCGGTCTGGACGGGGCGGCCGGCAAGCGCGCCGACGCGCTCCATGAAGAACTCGAGCTCCCGCCTGAAGAAGCGCTCCGAGGCCGGCGTGATCGTGTGGGGGACATTGACCATGTGGCTGAAGGCCGGGGGCTTGTAATGCGTCCAGATGCCGTACATGCGCTGCACGCTGTCGCAGGAATGCGACATGACGACCCCGTCGAGGAAGTCGTAACGGCCCTTCACGGCCAGGTCGAAGGTGTTCCGGACGAAGGGGCAGCCGTAGGGCTCCACGTACTCGTCGGCGCGGGTGACGGGCTGCCTCACATCGCCGCGGATCCGGTACGGCACGCAGCCGGCCGCCTCCAGGATCTCCGGCGGGGCGAAGTAGCAGAGATAGCCGACCACCTTCTTGCCCTCGGCCTTGAGCTCGCGGGCCCGCTGATCCCGCCCCTCGTACAATTCCCTCGCCCTGGCGAGGCCCTGGAACCCCATGGGTCACCTCCGGCTTACCGTGAGGATGGCGCCTGCGGCAATGCCGCGGCAACTCCCTCAGTGACCGTCGAATCCCCTACAGTTGCAATCCTCCGATTGGCTCACCACCATGGGCCAGCCGCACCGGCCGGGCGGCGGCGAGCAGCGAGGCGACCAGCGCCCTGAGCTCGGCATGCGAGGCCGAGTCCGCCCGGCGCCGCAGCTCCTCCAGCAGCGGCCCGAGCTCCGGGCCGCCGGCCTCGGGCCGCGCCGGCCCCGTCTCGTGGATCGCCGCCAGCGGAGCGCGGTTCAGCTGGAGCGCCAGCACGTCGAAGCGGTTGTAGTTGCCGGCCACGTCGTGGAAGAGCTTGGGCCTGATGATCGCCTCGAGGTCGATTGTGCCATAGACGATCTCCTCCCGGTCCGGCGCCGCGGGCCCCGCCAGGATGCGGCCGTCTGGGCCGAGGATGCCCGTGAAGGTGGCGCTCCCGTCGCCGAGGAGCCGGCGCTTGTCGGGGGTGTCCCCGAGCCTGTCCCGCATGGCGGCGCTGATGAGGCTGCCTGCCACGACGACGAAGCACTTGCCCTCGAAGGCGTGCGCCGCGGCGCGGATCTCGATGGCCCGCGCGAGATCATAGGCGTCCCCCGCCGGGCGGGCGGGGTAATTGGCCACGTGGACCTGCTCGCCCTGGGCGATGAGGGCGAAGCGGGCCAGCGGGTTGGTGTTCTCCCCGCAGCAGAGGGTGCCGAGCCGTCCCACCGCGGTGTCGTAGGTGCGGAGGGTCGAGCCGTCGCCGAAGCTCCAGATCATCTTCTCGGCATAGGTCGGCATGAGCTTGCGATGCCGCCCCAGGAGCGCCCCGTCGGGCCCGAAGAGGAGGTTGGTATTGAACAGCTCCCCCATGCTCCGCGGGCTCCGCTCGTTCACGCCGATCACGACGTGGACGCCGGCCTCCCGCGCCGCCTGGCCCAGGCGCTCCGTGGCGGGGCCCGGCACCTCTACCGCGCCGCGCACCAGCTCCACGAAGTGCTGCTCGTTGGCCTGCGGGCGATCGAGATAGATCCAGTGGGGGAAGCCCGGCACGAAGACCTCGGGGAAGGCGACCAAGCGGGCCCCCGCGCGGCCGGCCTCTCGGATCAGCGCGCAGGCCTTGTCCACCGTGGCCTCGCGGTCGAGATAGACGGGCGCCGCCTGCACCGCCGCCGCCGTGAAGACGGGCCAGGGGCTGCTCATCGAAGATGCGCCATCTGTTTCGGATCCACCTCGAGCCACACCGCCTCGCCCACCTCGAAGACCTCGTGCGGGCGCGCCGTCACGCGCAGCGTGAGCGCGCTCTCGCCGGGCCGGACGGCATAGTCCCAGTGCTCGCCCAGATAGGCGCGCTGGACGATGCGGCCCGGGA
>MGBV01000153.1:20116-20343 GCA_001788415.1 Candidatus Rokubacteria bacterium GWC2_70_16
CCTCGGTTTTTATTATCTCATTTTCATTTCCCTGGCCGGGATGGTCTGGATAGCGGTGAATCTGATTCGCACCCGTTACGGACGCGCCTTTATCGCCATCCGGGATAACGATAGAGCCGCGGAAGGGATGGGGATCCCGATCTTCCGCTACAAGCTCCTATCCTTCGGAATCAGTTCCTTCTACGCCGGCTTCGCTGGCGCCCTGTGGGCATTCTACATGGGCAGCA
>MGBV01000154.1 GCA_001788415.1 Candidatus Rokubacteria bacterium GWC2_70_16
CTTGTCGTAGGAGGCCTTCACGTCCTTCGACGTCATGAGGCTGCCGTCGTGGAACTTGACCCCCTGCCGCAGCTTGAAGGCGTACGTGAGCCCGTCCTTGGAGATGGTCCAGGACTCGGCCAGGTCCCCCACCGGCCTGGTGCCGGTCTTGTCGAAGGGATCCACCCGGAGCAGCGTGCTGTAGTGCGGCGCCATCGGGTGGATGACGCCGAAGGTCTCCTCCTGGTGGGCGTCGTAGGAGGGCGGCTCGGAGGGCACCACGAAGATCAGTTCGCCCCCGGAGCGCGGCTTGTCCTGGGCCGAGGCGTCGCGGGAGGCCAGCGGTCCCAGCAGGCCGAGGGTGAGCGCGAGCACGACCGGGATCCACTGGGTTCGCAGTCTCATGAGTCTCTCCTCGCTGTCATGGGGGTTGTCCTTACTCGGCCAGCCACACCGTGTCGAGCTGGTTGTTCAGGAAGTGGCTCGGCGTGATGGTCCAGCCCCGCACCTTCCTGCTGTGCGGGATGATCCGGTGGCACTGCAAGGTGTTCTCCCGGTGGGCGTCGTATGACGGCGGCTCGCCGGGGACCACGAAGACCAGCTCGCCGCCGTGGCGCGGCGTCTCCTGGGCGGAGGCCGGCCGGCTGGAGAGCGCTCCTCCCAGCAGGATCACCGCCAGCACGACCAGGGACCTCGGAACCGCCAGAGGCCGCATCGTCCACCTCCGCGAGGCCAGGGCTGCTGCGTCCACGCGCACCTTCAACCCGCTGATGACGGGAGCGGTCCCCGCGGGTGCCCGTACCTTAGCCAGCCCCCCGCCTCCTGTCAAGGCGAGCTCCGTCAGATCCGGAGGCATGCCGCCCGATGATCCGGCCGCACCTCCCGGAGCTCGGGGACGAGGCGCCGGCACTCGTCCACGGCGATGGGGCAGCGGGGGTGGAAGACGCAGCCCGGTGGGGGGTTGAGGGGGCTCGGCACCTCGCCGCCGAGGACCACCCGCTCCCGGCCCGCCTCCACCGCGGGATCCGGGATCGGGACGGCCGAGAGGAGCGCCTTGGTGTACGGGTGCTGGGGGTTCTCGTAGAGCGACTTCCGATCGGTGATCTCCGCGATCTTGCCGAGATACATGACGGCCACGCGATCGGAGATGTGCCGCACCACCGAGAGGTCATGGGCCACGAAGAGGTACGTGAGCCCGAACTCGGCCTGCAGCTCTTCCAGCAGGTTGATGATCTGGGCCTGGATCGAGACATCGAGGGCCGACACCGGCTCGTCGCAGATGATGAGGCTCGGCTCCATGGCCAGCGCACGCGCGACGCCGACCCGCTGCCGCTGCCCGCCCGACAGCTCGTGGGGGTAGCGGTCGGCCATGGCCGGCAGGAGCCCGGCATGCGACAGGAGCTGGGTCACCCGCGCCTTCCGCGTCCAGCGCTCGGGGACGATCCCGTGGACGGCCAGGGGCTCGGCGATGATCTGCCCCACGGTCATCCGCGGGTTGAGGGAGCTGTACGGGTCCTGGAAGATAACCTGCATGCGACGGCGGACCTTCCTGAGCTCCTGGTGCGTGAGCCCGGTCAGGTCCTGCCCCTCGAAGATGATCTGGCCGCTGGTGGGCGTCTCGAGCTGGAGGATGCAGCGGCCCGCGGTGGTCTTCCCGCAGCCCGACTCGCCCACGAGCCCGAGAGTCTCGCCCCGGCGTATCGAGAAGCTCACACCGTCCACGGCCTTGACCAGGGCGGGCTTGCCCCCGAAAAAGCCGCCGCCCACCGGGAAGTGCTTCACCAGGTCGCGGACCTCGAGAATGACGTCGCTCATCCGCGCCCGTCCTGTCCCAGCTGCCCTGCCACCCAGCAGGCCGAGACGTGCTCGGGCCCCACGCTCTGCAGCTCGGGCCGCTCGGCCCGGCAGCGGTCCATGACGAAGGCGCAGCGCGGGGCGAAGGCGCAGCCGGGGGGCAGCCGCGTGAGGTCCGGGGGCTGGCCCGGGATGGGCGCCAGCTTGGCCTTCTTGGGCTCGTCGAGCCGCGGCACCGAGCGGAGCAGGCCGAGGGTGTAGGGGTGGCGGGGGTGGGCGTAGATCTCCCGGGCCGTGCCGCGCTCCACGATCCGGCTGGCGTACATCACGTTGACGCGGTCCGCGTAGCGGGCCACGATGCCGAGGTTGTGGGTGATCATGAGCATGGCCACGCCGAGCTTGCGCGAGAGGTCCTTCAGGAGCTCCAGGATCTGCGCCTGGATGGTCACGTCGAGCGCTGTCGTCGGCTCGTCGGCCAGGATGAGCGCGGGGTTGCAAGTCAGCGCCATGGCGACCATGATCCGCTGGCGCATCCCGCCGCTGAACTGGTGCGGGTACTGGCCGAGCCGGCGCTCCGGGTCGGAGATCCCCACCAAGGTGAGGATCTCCGCCGCCCGGCCGCGGGCCCGGGCCGGCGTCATCCCCAGGTGGATCTCCATGGTCTCGGTGACCTGCCGGCCGACGGTGAGCACCGGGTTGAGCGAGGTCATGGGCTCCTGGAAGATCATGCTGATCTCGCGCCCGCGGATCTGGCGCATCTCCTCGTCGGACAGCGCGAGGAGATCCCGCCCCTTGAAGAGGATCGCGCCGCCCACGATGCGCCCGGCCGGCGCGGCCACGAGCCGCATCACCGACAGCGCGCTCACGGACTTGCCGCAGCCGGACTCCCCCACGAGCGCCACGGTCTCCCCCGCCCGGACGTCCCAGGAGACGCCGTCCACGGCGCGCACCACGCCGCCCCCGGTGGAGAACTGCGTCTGGAGGTCCCGCACCTCGAGGAGGACGTCCATGGGGCGGGAGTCTAGCACGGGGGGATGTTAGGAGCCCTTGTGACGGGAGCGGCAGCGGGCGCGGGCGAGATGGGACGAGGCGCCGGGGCGGAGCGCGGAGTAGAGGCGGCAGACGGCCTCGGCGACGCAGGGCCAGCGGTGCTCGGCGGCCCAGCGCTGGGCCTCGCGCCCGAGCTGCTCGCGACGCCGCGGGTCCTCGAGGAGGAGGGCGGCGCGCTCGGCCAGCGCGGCCGCATCCCCCTCAGGCACGAGGAAGCCGGTGGCGCCGTCGCGCACCGTGGTCGTGAGCCCGCCCACCCGGGAGGCGATCACGGGACTGCCGCAGGCCATGGCCTCAAGCGCCACCATGCCGAAGGACTCGTAGTAGGAGGGCATGACGGTGGCCTCCGCCGCCGCGTAGAAGAGGCGCAGCCGCTCCTGGGGCTGCGCGCCGAGGAAGCTCACCCGCTCCCCCAGGCCGAGCAGGCTCACACGCTCCCTGAGGTAGTCGGCATGCCCGTTCTCCGGCTCGTCCTGATCCCCGCCCACGATGAGGAGCCGGGCGGCCCCGTCCAGCGCCGTCATGGCCTCGAGCAGCGTCTCGAGCCCCTTGATGGGCTGGAGCCGGCCGACGTAGAGCAGGAGCGGGTCCGGCGGCAGCGCCAGGAGCGCCTTGGCCTCTCCCCGGGGCAGGGGCCGGAACAGCTCGGTGTCCACGCCACAGGGGATGACGGCGATGCGGTCGGTGGAGGCGCCGTAGTACCAGGCGAGATGCGCGCGCTCCACGACGTTGGCGGCGACGATCCGGTCCGCCAGGCGGACGACCCGCTGCTCCTCCACGAGCCGGATCTCCGGCTCCACCTCGGCCGCCGTCCGCGCCACGGAGTTCTTGAGCCGGCCCAGCGTGTGGAACATCTGGACGAACGGCACGCCCCATGACTCCCGGAGCGCGAGCCCGGCCACCCCGGAGAGCCAGTAGTGGGCGTGGATCAGATCGTACTCGAGCCCCTCGGCCCGGCGGTGCGCTTCCACGCCGGCCACGAACTGGGGCAGGTGCCGGTGCACCACCTCGCGCGGCATGGGCGCCTGGGGCCCTGCAGGCAGGTGGATCACGCGGGCGCCCTCTCCCAGCTCCACCACGCGGCGGATGCCCGGGTTCTGCGACCGGGTGAACACGTCCACGTGGACGCCCATCCGCCCCAGCTCCCGGGCCGTCGCGCGCACGTAGACGTTCATCCCTCCCGTCTCCTTCCCGCCGAGGGCCGCCAGCGGGCAGGTGTGCACGGACAGGATGGCGACCCGGAGCGTCACGGCGCCACCCGGACCTGGAAGAGATCGGTGGGCGCCGGCCCGAAGGCGTACTTGTAGGGCTCCTCGCCGCGCAGGAAGTCGAAGACGGCGATGCCGCGCTCGATGGCGTCCCGGATCACGTGCCCCAGCAGCACGATGCCCGGCGCCAGGCGGGCCCGGGTCGGATCGAAGCCCGAGTTGTAGAGGCCGACTGTCCCGCCGTACTCGAGGCAGAGGAAGGCGGCGATGGGGGCGCCGTCAGAGTCGAGGAACCAGAGCCGCGCCCAGCCCGCCTCCGCCAGCGCCCGGAGCGCGTCGCGGAAGAAGCCCTCCATCGTCTCGTCCATGAAGCGCGCCTTGCCGGCGCGCGACAGCCGGTGGAGACGGAGGAACTCGGTCATGGCCCCATCCCACCCGTCGGGACCGGCCAGGCTGCGGGTCTTGGTCCCGGGCAACTCGGCCTCGAGGCGGCGCATCTTCCGCCGCAGCTCGTGGCGGTCCTTGCCCGACAGCCGCGCGAGGTAGGCCTCCCAGGTCGGCGGCAGCGCGAGGACCGGGCAGCGCTCCTCCCGCTCGATCCGGGCCCCGAGCCCGTAGGGCGGCGCCAACGCCGGCAGCAGCGCGAGCGTCGGCGAGGCCGCCCGGATCCCGTGCAGGTCCCACTCGCCCGCGGCCGCCGCCCGGTGCTCGAGGAGCGCCCCCCAGATCTCCTCCTCGCGCCCGGCCGGCGCGATCAAGTCCAGGTAGTCGGAGACATCCACGCCGCCGACGAGGCGCATGAGCGGGCCCGCGGCTTCTTCATAGAGCGGCAGGAGGCCGACCAGGGCGCCGCTGTCCTCGGAGACGGCGAGGAGCCCGAGCGCCCGGCCCGCGAGGAAGGCGCGGGCCCAGGCCGTCTGCCACTGCCAGCTGAGGAATACCGAGGGGAGCGAGGAGCCCGCGACGAGGGCGTTCCACCCAGCGGCTTCCAGCCCGTCGAAGCCGGAGAGGGACTCGACCTTCATGCGGGGTTGTTCCGCATCCTGCTACAGATCGGAATCATCGCCTCCGCCCTCCGGGCCCTCGCCTTCCAGGCCCCCGCCCCCGGTCCCGCCGCCGCCCTCGTCGCCCTCGGCCATGGCCTCCTCCATGGCCGCCTCCACGTCCTCCCCCATGTCCTCGCCCATCTCCTGACCCATGCGCTTCATGAAGCGGGCCACGCTGCGCGGGTCGTTCTCGTCGAGATCGCCGTACTGCGAGGGATCGGCGAGGGAGTCGAGCCGAGCGTCCTCGGACTTGACCGTGGCGAAGCGTGACATGAGGCGGGACAGCTGGGCGCTGCCGCAGCGGGGGCAGACAGGGGGGGCGGCCGTGGACGGCGAGAGTACCAGCAGGCTCACCCGGCGGCGACAGCCGTGGCATTCGTACTCGTAGATCGGCACCTGGCACTCCTCCGCGCGGTTCTGGGGCTGCCCGTCATTCTAGCATTCCCCGCTCGGCCCGGCCGCCGGGGGGCGCGATCGCTGCTGCCGCCTGCGCTCCCGCCACTCGGCCAGGACCCCCTCGCGGTCCGGCACGGGCTGGTCCAGCAGCTCCTTGATCTGGATGCCGTTGATGGCGGGGGCATCCTCGAGGTTATTGTTGAGTTGGAAGTGGACGCGGCGGGCATGCCCCTCGAGCCCCCGGCCCCGGGCCACGATCTCCCTGAGCTCCTCCTCGCTGTAGAGATAGCCGTACTTCTCGGCCACCGAGGGCGATTGCCCGGAGAGCTGCTTGAGGAAGCCCTCCACGTTCCTGCCGTGAAGGCGCAGCACCGCCACGGGCGCGGTGAGCGCCACCGTCGTGGCGACGCCGGCCCGCGTCCGGGGGGCGTCCACCGACACATAGGCGAGACCCGCCCGCGCCAGCCGCTGGAGCACCTCGCCGGTGTGGGCCGGAAGCCAGGAGGCATCCCGGAACTCGACGGCAATGGTCGTCCCCGGCAGTCGCTCCGGCAGACCCTCGAGGTAGGCAAGCGCCTCGGGCCCGTAGCGCACCCAGGGCGCCATCTGGAAGAGCACGTAGGCGAGCTTGCCCGCCTCCTGGAGCGGCTGGAGCGCCTCCCTGAAGGTCGCGAAGGCCCATTGGCGCGCCTCGGCGGGGAAGAGGCGATTGTCGATCTGGCCCCGCGCCGTGGGCCGCGCCGTGGCCGGCAGCATGGCGCCGAGCGGCTCGGGCAGCCGGTCGGCGTCCAGATGGTGCCCCGTTAGGAGGGCATAGGCCTTCACGCCGAAGAGGAAGCCGGGGGGCGTGCGCTGTGTCCAGAGCACGGCGTTGCGCGCTGAGAGCGGCGCGTAGAAGGTGGAGTTGACCTCCACCGAGTCGAAAAAGCGCGAGTACCACCACAGCCGCTCCTCGGCCGTCATGGTCTTCTGGGGATAGAAGCTTCCGCGCTCGATCATGCTCCGGTCCTGCCAGGCGCAGAGGCCGACGCGGTACTCGGTGCGGACCGGCGCTGGAGGGGCGTAACGGAGGATCGGGTCCGCGAGGTCCATGGGAGAAGTCTACTGCGCCGGCCTCCCCGGCCCCGGGTCCGGGCGCCGCGCCCCCTGGCGGGGTCAGCGGCGGCGAGTCAGCGCGCGGGGGCCAGGACCTGCTGGAGCGCCCGCTGGACGTCACCCCGCGCGAAGGGCTTGCGGAGGCATGGGGCGCCGGTGGCCGCGAAGAAGTCGGCCGTGTCCTCGGTGAGCACGTTGCCGGTCACGAACACCATGCGGTGGGCGAGGGCGGGGTCGAGCCGCTCCACCTCTCGGTAGAGGCCCGGCCCATCGAGTCCCGGCATGCGCACGTCGCTCAGGATGGCGTCGAAGCCGCCGGCGCGGAGCCTGTCCAGCGCCGCCAGCCCGTTCGGCGCCGTCGCAACCCGGTAGCCATCCAGCTCCAAGAGGTCCGCCAGGAGAGAGGCGATCGCCGGCTCGTCGTCCACCACCAGCACACTGGGACCCGGCCGGCCCGGCCTGGCCTCCACGCTCTCCTGCGCCACCTTCCCCGGCATGGTCACCTCCAACATCAAGTGGTCTCGTCTCTCCTGGCCCACAACAGACTGCGGGCAGGATAGCGCAAGCTTCCCCGCGGGGGCAAGCCAAAAAAATGGGAGGCCACCCCAGAGAAACCTCGCGTAGTCGATCATCAGCACATTGCTAACGCGGCGTGATCGAGTAGCTCGCGCGCAGCCGGCTCCAGTACCCGGCGAGCGGGCGCCCCACCCCGAGCCTGTGGAGCAGGTTGTCCCGTTCTGGCGGGTACGCGAGGCGCGCCTGACCGAGGCGCACGGTCCATGCCCCAGGCGCGGCGCGCGCGAGCTCCTCCACCGGCTGGCGGAGGCCTCCGAACTGCATGACACCTCCCTGCCTCAGCGTGAGATTCGGGAAGGCGTGGACGAAGCGGAGGAGATCCCGGGCCGCCGCGTCCGGCTCGCCCGCGTCCAGTGTCAGGGCGAACTCGGGGGCGTGCCCCCCCGGGGCGTACGAGGTGCCCACGTACCGATCAGCGCTCCGGTCGAGCGTGACCCGCCGCACGACCTTGGGATACCCCCATGCCGCCCGCCCGCCTCCACAGGAATCGCCGTCGGTCACGGGCATCGTCAGCACGAGCCAGCCCGGCTGCCCCTCGTGGAGCGCGAGCACGGAGACCTCGGACTCGCGGTACGCGGGGCCATTGACCATCTCGTAGAAGTCGAGGACGCTCACGCGGATGAGCGGCCGCTCCGGCATCGTGAAGGGCGCCCGGACCGCAACCCGATACGCCCCGAGGTTCGCCGGCTCGAAGTAGGCGCGGATGAGGGCGCTCTCCTGGTAGACGAAGCGCCCCGTGATGCGCCCGGTCCACGCACACGGTCCGAGGACGGGGTCGTCGAGAGGCGCGGAATCGTAGAGCCCCGGCGCCGCCGAGGCGCAGGCGCCCAGCGCGAGCGCCGTGGCGAGGACAGCCCCGCAGGCCTTCACGTCCGGCCTGACCAGCGTCCCGGCACGTACATGCCGTTGACCGGGGTGGCGTACTCCTGGCGGAACGGCTGGATGCCGGCCCCGCGAACGGCGATCCTCGCCGGATCGGCGACGCCGAGCCCGACGGCCTCCGCAAGAACGAGGTGCCCGATGGTCGCGGGATCGTACGTCATGGCGAGGCACGCGACGGCGTCCACCGCCACGGGGTCAGGTCCGGCGAGGATGGCCCGCATGGGGCCGCCCGGCCCCGGGCGGAAGGGGTACGCGCGGACGCCCGAGTTGATCCCAACGAGCGCGTCGATCACGGCGTAGTCCGGCGGGCGGGCCATGACCAGGTCCACGATGTGGCCGGCGAGCGGGCGCATCTGGTGGTCAAGGCCCCACTTGCCGACCCGCGCCCCCGCCACCTGGTAGACGTCGGCCGGCGCCACGCCGATCCAGTTCTTCAGCGCCAGCGTGACTCCCGCGTACTCGTGGTTCTTGAGCACAGGTACCGAGATCACGCGGTCGGCGTCGAGAAAGGCCTTCGAGAGCCAGTACGCGCGCCGCTGCAGGCCGTGCGGCAGCCGGACCTCGCGCGCCAGGTCCCGCTCTCCCGGCCTGCTGCCAGCCTGGTTCAAATCGAGCAGCCCGGCGCCGAGCCGCCGGGCCAGGTCGCGGATCCCCGCCCGGTCGAAAGCCAGGTGCGTGGCCTCGGGGCGGTAGCGAGCCGGCGGACCCGGCGCCACCGACGAGCCCTCCGCGAAGACGACCTCGCGCGCGCCCGCGTCGAGGACGAGCTTCGCGACGGCCTCGGCGACACGGACGTCGGTCGTGAACCCGGTGCCGCTGCGCATCGCGCTCACGAGATTGAGCTTGAGCACCACCCGGTCCCCGGGGCGCACGACCCGCTCGAGGCCTCCGGCCCGCTCCACCGCCTCGCGGACCAGGCGTGCCGGATCCAGCGCCAGCGGGTCAGGCGCATGCGCGGTGCCGACAACCGCAGGCCGGACGTCGTGGCTCACCCGCTCGGGGCGGCGGCCCCAGTCGCGGGTGAGCTGGAACCCGAAGCCGGGCGTCGGCAGCGGCAGGCCGGTGGGGGCCGGCGCGGCTGGCCGGGCGGCCGGCGCGCAGCCCCCCGCCGCCAGCGCGGAGAGCGCCCGGAGAAACTGCCGTCGGGTCGGCGTCGACATGGCCACTCTCCTGCCCGCGGGTCGCCCACGCGCGAGAGCGCGCCGGGGGGGGGCTACCTCAGAAGCTCGGCGAGCTGGGCTCGCACGTTTCCCCGGGCCTGCTCGGTGGCGTCGGGATTCCACGCGATCGTGGCCCCTTTCCGGACACAGCGCACAGTCTCGCTCAGCCGAGGGAAAGGCCCGAGGATGCTCCCGATCGTGAAGGTGCAGCCGGCGCCGTTGTCCACGTTCGGGAGGCGCCGAAGGGAGCGACCGATGCTGTCGAAGCTGTGATGGGCTCCCGGATACACCGTGATCGTGACGTCCTGCCCCGAGGCCCTGAGCGCCTCCACCAGCCGGACGCAGGGACCGGCAGGCGTCCAGTCGTCGAGCTCGCCGGTATGTATCCGGAGGGGCGCCGAGACGCGCTCCCGCTCGGGATACGCCGTGTTGCAGGAGGGGTAGAAGGGCAGGAAGGCGCGGAACGCGTGCCTGCCGGCAGGGGCATAGGTTTCCCTGGCCCACACGGTCGAGGCGCCCAGCGTGAGGACGCCGCCGTGGGAGAAGCCCATCAACGCCACTCGCCGCGGGTCGATTCCCGGATGCGTGACCAGGATGCGGAGGGCCCCGTACGCATCGGGGATCCGCTGCGTGCCCGTGAGCGTTCTCGAGTTCGTGCACACCTCGGTGAGCCCCCGGCCTCGAAAGCTATCGAGCACCAAGGTCGCGTATCCCCACTCCCGGAGGACTGTCGCCCATCCGGCCTCGGCGTTTCCAGCGCCATTGCAGCCATGCGCCAGGATCACGGCGGGGAACGGCCCGGCCCCGGACGGCAGCTCCAGCTCTCCCGACACGACCACGGGATCCCCCGCCACGAACCGGAACCCGTCGGGAGTGCGAACCAGGCTCTCGGCGCTCGCCAGCCAGAGGCGGCCGGGATCCGCCGCCGACAGCTCCCGCTTCACATCCCGCAGCGCCGGCGCGCACGCGGCGCACGCCGCGACCAGGAGCCACATCGCGACCTGTCTCCTCATGGCAGGCCCCCGCCGGCCTTCGACCGCGCCATCCGGGTCTCGCGCCGGATGCCGCTCAGCCCACCCGCACGAGCCCGGGCAGGCGATCCTTCAGGAGGGCTTCCGCTTCGGCCACGATGCGCTCCACGAGCTCGCCCGCGGGCGGGATGTCGTGGATCAGCCCGGCGTCCTGGCCGAAGAGCAAAGAGGCGTTGTCCGCATCCCCTTCCTCCAGGGCCCGTTGCAGGGCGGCGGCCGCCTCCGGCTGCCGCGCGCGCAGCTCCCACTCCCGGCCCGCCCAGCGCTCGATGAAGGCATTGCGCCGGCTGCGCGCCATGGCGCCGGGCCAGACGTTGGCGCGCGCGATGTCCGGGATCTCCGTCAGCACCGTGTCGTGCCCGTCGCTGTCGAGCACCGCCTGCTTGAAGTTCGGGTGCAGCGGGGACTCCTTCGTGGCCAGGAAGCGGGTGCCCAGCAGGGCGCCCTGCGCACCGAGCGCCAGTGCGGCCGCCAGCCCGCGTCCGTCCGCGATGCCCCCGGCCGCCACCACGGGCGTCGAGCCCACCGCGTCCACGATCATCGGCAGGACAGCCATGCTCGCCATCCAGCCCACGTGCCCCCCGCCCTCCGTGCCCTGCGCCACGATCACGTCCGCCCCCGCCGCCTTGGCACGGAGCGCCTCCGGCACCGTGCCGGCCATGTACATCACCTGGCTCCCCGCCTCGTGCGCACGGCCGAAGAGCGCCAGCAGATCCTGATCCGCCCGGGCCCAAGCGGCGGAGAACACCGGCGGACGGGCGTTGATGGCCGCCTCGATGACGCGATCGCGCGCCACGAAGAGCAGGACGTTGACGCCGAAGGCCCCCCTGGTCGCCTCGCGGATGGCGTCGATGTCCTTCGGAATCTGCTCGGCCGGGGTGCGGGCGATCCCCAGCGTCCCCAGGCCGCCCGCGTTGCTGACGGCCGCCACGAGGGGCACGGAGGTGCCGCCGGCCATGCCCCCCAGCACGATCGGATGCCGAATCCGCAGCAAGTCACAGATCGGTGTGTGGATCACGGGTCCCCTCCCCGGGTCTCTATGCCAGCCGGATCTCGAATCGCTGCTCGTCCACTGCCGTGCCCCATTGAGTTCCTCTGCGTTGCTCGACGAGTCTGAAGCCGGCTCTCTCGTAGAGATGCCTCGCCGCGCCGAGACCCTCGAAGGTCCAGAGGTAGACCCGCCCGTAGCCAGTGCTGCGACAGAAGTCGATCGCGGCGGTGATGAGACGCTTGCCCACCCCTCTGCCGCGCAAGGCATCAGACATGATGAACCACCGCAGATGGGCGCCCTCGTCTTCCGCATGGAGCCCGTCGATCGTGACGGAGCCTTCCACGCGCCCCTCCGAGGACGCGAGCCAGAAGCCGTCACGCGCGTCGTCGTATCTCCCGAGAAACTCCCCAAGCTCGGTGGCCACCTTCGCCTCGAAGAACAGCCCGAATCCCCAGTGCGCGTGGTAGTAGGTGCCATGCAGCTCGGCCACGCGGCCGATGGCGCCGGGGATGTAGCCCCTGGCCAGCTCGATGTCTGGCATGCGAAGTCTCCCGAGTCCTCCGACTCCGCCCGTCCCGCGGCTCAACGCTGAGATTCAGCCGCGGCGCGCATGCGCCGGCGGCTGCCACCGCTGATTGGGCGCCACTCGGCTCAACCCAAGCGGCAGGACAGGTAGCAGAGACTATACATCGGTCCGCGAGAGTGGCATGAGTCGGTTGCCGGGTGGCAGCAGGGTCTCGAGCCGGCTGGAGCGTAGCGCCACGCAGTGCACGCACGGCACGAACTGCGCGCCGGGGCCGGACCGGGGGGCGGTCCGTATCAGCGCGGCGCGGAGCCGAAGAGCCGGGTGGCATTCGCAAGAGCGATGTTGTGGGCTGCCTGCGCCGAGAGCTGAGACAGCACGTAACGCCAGCGGGGCAGATGCGTGAAGTAGAACTCGTACCCCCGAGCGTGTGCGACGTCCGTGCCGGCGAAGAAGCGGTTGCTACGAGCCTCCAGGAGTGCCTTCATCTCGGGCAGGAGGGTGCCCATATCGTTCACCACCAAGTGCATCCAGGGCGTCCGCCGGGGCCAGTAGCCCCCATAGGCCTCGGCCCCGGGACCCGAGTAGACCATACCCCCGAGGTCGGCGTAGAGGTTCGGGAACCGGGTGAACAGGGCGCGGATGGCCTGGGCGCTCGACCGCCCGCAGTTGTGGGCCCAGACCACGATCGCCTCGGGGTGCTTCTCGAGCAGCCGGACCATCGCGTCGGTCGCCTTGGGCTCCGCCTCGCAGTGGATCACCATGGGGGCGTGGTGCCTCGCCGAAAGATCGGCGAAGGTGCGCATGAGATAGGAATCGGCAGGGTAGTCCATGTCTGACGGCGCCACGATGCCAAAGCGAGTCGTGTATGGACAGAAGCGCAACATGAACTCGCCCATTCCGAAAAACTCCCCGCTCCGGAGCTTCGCGTCGGTCTGTTGGACGAGCCACCGAGACTGCGTGGTCGGGTGCCACCAGATCGCATCGGACAGGAGGTCGGGGCGTTGCATACCGACGAACGGCACGAAGCGCTCCGGGTACCGCCGCGCGTACTCCGCCGCCTGCTCGTCGGAGCCCTCGCCGTCGTTGACCGCCCGGGGGCCGTCGCCGTAGTAGAGCGGCATGAGGACCATGCGCGGGACTCCGGCCGCGTCCATATGCCCTACCAGGTCCTCGGCGGAGACGCGGCGCTGGAGATGCGTGTGGAAGTCCACGACGGGAAGCCGCCCGCTCCCGGCCCAGCCGACGGGCTGCAGGCCGCACCGCGGGCGGCCGGGCTCGCCGGCAGAGGGAAGCGGGAGCGGCTCGAGGTGACGCGCGCATGCCCCGAGCGCTCCGGACGCCAACGCGCCAGACCCTCCGCCCAGGAGCGCCCGCCGCGAGATCCGAGAATCAGACGGCCCGAATGACGCGCCCAGAGACTATCCCCCGTGCCCTTCCCGGAGCGTCGCCGACAGGCGACAGGCGGGGCGTCCCGGTACCTGCGCGGTCGGCGGCCGGGATCCGGCCCCTCGCAGCGTCAGGTGCACGGCCCGTCGGGAATCGTGCCGACGCCGTTTCCCCCTTCGCGGAGATCCTCGGCATCCCGAACCGCCCCATGGCGAGGCCCGGCGGCGGCGCGAGTCGCCGCCGAACGTCGGTATCAGCTGCGACCGAAGGCCGGCCCCCATCACTTCCATTCGTCGCCGCGCAACGAGCCGTCCCGAAGGGCACACATCCCGGTCAGGTCCTGCGCCACCGTGCAGCCTCACGGATGAACCCCTCCATCCTCTTGGTGCCCTCCGCCGTGCGCCGGAGAGTCATGGTGAGCGGCCGGCGCCTCTGGGCCGGTCCGCTCTAGCATGTTGTTCGCCAGGCTCACCGGACAATCTCGGGTACGGAAAGGCCCCGGCAGATTTTCCGGGCCAGCACATCCGAGATCTCGGTGTGCCTGGGTCGGCCTCGACAGCTCCCGTCGCGGGATTGGTCCAAAGGGAATGCGCCCGGCCTTCGCGCTTCAGGTGACATCCGTGCTTCCTCAAGTGGCGAAGTAGGTCGCCCCGCTTCACCCGACGACGACCTTCTCTCGGGTGGCCGTCGTGGGTATGCCTCGCAGGCCCTCCTTGCGCCTGTCCTCAAGGATCAGCGCGATAGCATTGCTCAGGCTCTTCAGGGCGCCGGCCTTCGTCTTGCCCTGGCCGTTCGCGCCGGGAATCTCTGGGCAGTACGCGATGTACCAACGTCTATCCCGTTCCACTACCGCGGTGAACTCGTTTCGCATGCGTCTCCCTGCCTCCGCTTCAAGCGTAACGCATTCCTGGCGCTTCTTGCTCTGGCGAACGGAGGCGGCCCCCTCGGGAGCGGGGTGCCAGCGCACACAGCCGACGCGCAGCCCGGCGATCTCGTCGCTGCGGAGGCCGGCGAAGAGCCAGGTCACGGCCAGGGCGCGCACCAGCTCCACCGGGTAGCAGTAGCCGACCCGAGCGCTCGGCACGAGATCGGTCGCCTCGAGATGGAGCCCGGCCCAGAGCAACTTCGCCCAGACATCGGCGGCGATCACGCGCGGCGCCGGGCCGATGAGGGCCTTGACGGAGCGGGGCGTGGCGAGCGCCCGCGTCGGATCGAAGCGGCGCGGGATCCAGCCCCACTCCTGCGCGTCGCGAAAGGCCTGGCGCAGGGCGCCGAGGTAGGCCTCCTTCGAGCGGGGCGAGAGTGGATCGCCGAGGCGGCCGCGCAGCGGGGCCTGGCGCTGGGCGAAGTCGCCGAGGCGCATGCGGTCGACGGCCGCGACGTACGCGGCGCACACCTCGCGGGTCCAGGCGGCCGGCTCCTGGACGCTGGGATGCTCAGCGGCCAGCCAGCGGCCGGCTTTGAGGAGGCAGGTCCGCACGTGCTGCCGCGAGGTGGCGGTGAGCGTGGACGTGGTCTCCCAGCGGTGCACCCAGGCCTGCCAGCTCGCCCGGACGCCCTCCACGGCGGGGCGCGCCACGACGGGGGCTGGTGGCGGCTCCATCACGCCCTGGGTCGCCAGGGCGAGCTGCAGCTGGAAGAGCAGACCGCGTTTCTCCTGCCCGGCGGTGCGGCGGAGATCCTCGAGGAGCGCAGGGGAGAGATCGTGCAGCCGGGGGCTGCGATTGAGGAGGAGCGTCTCGCACAGGATCCGGGGGAAGGCCCGGCCCGTCTGGGCATTCTGATAGCCCCAGCCGCAGAGCACGCCGGCCACCCGCGCCACCGTGGCCTGCACCCGCGCCGGGCCAAACACTTTCTCGGCCAGCGCCACCCGCTTGTAGTTTCCGAGGGGCCGCAGGTCGGTGAGGCAGCCGAGGAGATAGGGGAGGGCGATCAGGTAATGGCGGACCTGGCGATCGACCCAGGGGGGATGCACCGCGCGGAAGGCGGCTTGGGTCGCGCCGAGGATCCGCACCCAGGTCGCCGGCGGCCAGGCCCAGTAGGCGGAGTCCTCGTGCGCGTACTGGCGCAGGATGGCGGCGACGGCGGCATCCGCGCAGCGGCGCTGGCGGTGGCTCTCGCTGACCACCAGCGCGCGCACGTCGGCCAGCGGGCGGACCAGGCGGGTGAGCGCCTGCCAGGCGGGCTGGTGTCGCCCGAGACGAGGCCAGGCGCGCACGCCGTCACCGATGAGTTCGAGCGCGTTTGCCTCCGGCGCGGTCAGCTGCGGCGAGCCGTCGTAGACCGTCACGTCGACGGGCCACTGCCAGGGCGGCTCGGGGCCATCGGGCCCTCCCCGTGCCGTCGGCACGGGCGCGGGAGCGACCACGGGGGTGGCCCTCATGCCTGGCCCCCGACCAGCTCGGCCAGCGCCGCGCGGCGCGACGCGTGGACGTGCGCCATGCTGTGGGTGAACTTCGCGGCGAGCTCCCGGCCCGACAGGTGGATGTACTGCAGGGTGGTGGCCACGTTGCGATGGCCGGCAAAGCGCGCGATGGCATGAAGCTCCCAGCCGGCCCGGGCCAGATCGGTCAGGCAGAGGTGGCGGAGCGTATGGGTGCTGAACCGAGGGACATCGGCCCGCAGGGCGAGGGCGCGGACCACCTTGGACCACGTCCACAGCGTGATCGGCCGGGCGCGATTGCGCCGCGACTCCGACAGAAAGAGCAGGCCCCGGGCATGACTGAGCTCCCGCCGCCACGCCAGGTACTGCTGCAGCAGGATGCCGGTGGCCTCCGAGTAGGGCACGACCCGGCCTCGGCGCGTCTTCGTCGTCTCGGCGCGCACGCGCAGCGTGCGGTGCGCGGGATCGAGATCGTCGGTCTGGAGGCTGCACAGCTCCTCCCGTCGCAAGGCGGCGTCATAGGCGAGGGCCAGCATCAGGCGCGTCCGCAGGGGCGCCTGGCGGGCCACCGTCAGGAGCTGCTGCCACTCGGCCTCGGTGGGAATCCAGGGTTGCTTGGTGAAGCGCGGGATCAGCCCCCGCTCGCGGTGCCCGCCGAAGGCCCGCCCGGGCGTGTACCGACCCCGCCCGACCGGATTGGTGTCCCGGCGCCCCTCCTCGATCAAGTGGTCATAGAACAGCCGGACGACGACGAGACGCTGTTGGAGGGTGGCATTGGCGAGGCCGGCGCCGGACTCGATGGACACCACCGTCGTGCCGCGCGGATGCGGCCGGCGGGTGAGATCGCGCACATAGCGCGCGACCTCGGCGCGCCCGGCGCCCAGCGGGTCGATCCCCTCACGAGCGCAGACCCCGAGGTAGTCGGCGAGGCCGCGACTGTAGGCCTCCAGCGTCCGCGGCGCCAGCCCGAGATCGGCCTGCACCCGCAGCCACTCGAGCGCCTCAGGGCAGTGCCCCAGCGCTGGCCAGCGGCGCACCGCAATCGAGACCCCTGTTCGTCGGTCTGCGTCCACGCGTCTCTGTCCATGTCCCCTCCCCAGGAGTCGGTGGTGGTGCTGGTGAGTCCCACGGTATGGGGAGGGGCGGCATATTCCGCATAACTTAGACCAACCTGGACTACGATGACTGGTTGAACTTCCTCGGTAACAAGCACATGGTCACCGCCCTGCTCAGTCGCCTGCGCCATCAGTGCACGACCATCAAGATCGACGGCCCGTCCCTCCGCGAACCCCAGGGCTGACCGCAGACTCCGCCCTCGACGCCCGCGCCCACGTCCGGCGTCGTGGCCATCCCCCTGACCTGGGGTCGTCCCGCCCGGCTGCCCACGTGTGGTCCAGGTCTCGTGAGTATCGGTCGGTGACCGCGCGCTGTCCCCGATCCCGTTCCTGATCCACCCTCCCGAGACTGTTCCTCGCCTGGGTCACTCCTGCCGAGCATAGGTGGTCCACTTCTCGCGAGCGTCGAAGCGCTTCCGTCAGGACGCGCCGGGGGTGGGGGAATGCTCCTGAAAAATCACAGGCGTGGCGCGAAGCGTCCGCGCCATCGTCATGGTCAGCGGCGCCGATAGGCGTCCGCTGCACCTACAGTTGGGCCGTTGTATCAGCCATGAGCCGCCTCGGCGTGCAATCGCAGCCCAAGGGCGTTTACCACCTTGAGGATTGTGTCGAAGTCGGGACTGCGTTCACCGGAGAGCGCTTTGTAAAGGCTTTCACGGGACAGGCCGGCGTCACGAGCCACCTGCCCCATGCCCCTGGCGCGTGCAATATCGCCCAGCGCCTTGGCGATGAATGCTGCGTCACCCTTTGCCTCATCAAGGCAAGCCTGCAGATATGCCGCCATTTCTTCAGGAGTTCGAAGGTGTTCGGCGACATCGTAGCGAGTAGTCTTTGTCTTGCGCATCATGTACTCCTACACGTTGCGTGCGAGGCGCAATGCAGTCTTTAGGTCGGCAGACTGTGTGCGCTTGTCGCCGCCCGCCAGAAGAATCACCACTTCGCGCCCGTGCTTCTTGAAATACACCCGGTAACCGGGTCCATAATCGATCCGCAATTCAGAGACGCCCTCGCCGACCGGCTCGACATCACCCGCGTTACCTGCGGCGAGGCGCTCGATCCTGACCTGAACCCGTGCCCGCGCACGAACGTCGCGCAGTCCGTCAAGCCACTGGGCGAACGTCTCGGTCTTGCGGATCTGAAGCATGTGACAATGTAGCCCCGTGGCTACATATTGTCAATGTTCGGTGCCGGATTCTTACGTGCGAGGCGTGTCAAAGGCCCAACGTTCAACGTTCAGGCTCTTATCCGTCGTGCGTCGAGCATGGCGGACAAAAACCAGTTGGACTAAACCCCTCGCGCGCATGGCGTACGGGGATTCTATCGTGGGCCAGCGGCGACTAGAAGGGGGAACCAGAGGCAGCCGGGCCGCTGGGGGACCAGTGCCAGCCGCCGAGGGGGGCGGTGAGGGTGGCCCGCGCCGGGGCCCCCCAGCGCGTGTGGCGCGCTGGGCGGCCGACGCAGGACTGGCCACGCAGACGAGGGCACCGGCGTACCCGCCTGGCGGCCCGGACGGCGACCTCAGGGAGCGGGCCCGGCGGGATCACGAGGTATCCCAGGCCGCGGGAGCCGGGGGCAGCCGGTCGAGCCGGCGGAGCGGGCCTTGCTGGCAGACCGGACAGCGGTCGATGTCGAGCCCGGTCACGCGCAGCATGAGGGTCCGAACCGACTCCGGGGGCTCGGGGGGCCGGCGGCGGGGGCTGAGCCAACAGGGCGCGGCACTGAGCGAGGGCCGCCGCCCGGCGACGATTGGCGAGCAGGCCGAAGTGGCGGATGCGGACGAAGCCGTTGGGCACGACGTGGAGCAGGAAGCGGCGCAGGAACTCGTCGATGCCGAGCTCCATGATCTTGACGCGATCGCCGTCAGCATAGTCGCGCCACCGGAAGCGGACGCGGTCGTCGGCGACGGCGACGAGCCGGTCGTTGGAGATCGCGACGCGGTGGGTGTAGCGGCCGAGATAGGCGAGCACGTGCTCGGGCCCGGCGAAAGGCGGTTTGCAGTACACGACCCAAGCCTGGGCGCGGAGCTCATCGAGCTAGGCGGCAAACGCCGCGGGCTCGGCGAGCCGGGCCAGGCCCCCGGTGAGATGCAGGTCGCCGTGGTCGAAGGCCCGCCGCAGGCCGGCGAGATACCGGCCGCGGAAGACCTTAGTCAGGGCGGGGACGGGGAAGAGGAAGCCGGGCCGCGCGGACATCCACCGGGTTCCCTCCCGCGCGAGCGCTCCGCCGGTCACGACGCAGTGCACGTGCACATGCTGCGTGAGGGTTTGCCCCCAGGTGTGAAGCACGGCGGTCCCGCCGATGTCGCCGCCGAGATGGCGGGGGTCGCGGCCGAAGCACATGAGCGTGGTGGCCGCGGCCTGGAACAGGAGCCGATAGATCAGGCGCGGATGGCTTTGGGCGAGCGGGTTGAGGGTGTGAGGAAGCGTGAAGACGACGTGGAAGTACGGGATGGGCAGGACCTCGCGGCGGCGCGCGGTGAGCCAGCGCTCGGTCGCCACCCGCTGGCACCTCGGGCAGTGCCGGTTGCGACAGGAATTGTAGGTGAGGCGCTCAGCACCGCAGGCGGTGCACACGGCCCGGTGGCCGCCGAGCACGGCGGTGCGGCACACCTCGATGGCGCGCAGGGCCCGGCCCTGAGCGCGGGCGAGGACATGCGTGCGCCGATACGCCGCGCCGTGGGCGCGGACGATGTCGGCCAGCTCGACCCGGCTCCCGCGCTCGGTGGCCGCACCCGCGCTGGGCCGCGCCACCGCCGCCATGGCTCAGGCGGCGGGCGGCTCCGGCAGGTCCAGGGGGGATGGGGTGGCCAGCACGCGGCCCTGGCTCAGGTGAAAGTACCGGACCGTGGAGGTGACGTACCGGTGCCCCAGCAGGCGTTGCACGGTGTGGACGTCCCGCCCCGCCTCGAGCAGATGCGTCGCGAAGGCGTGGCGCAGGGCGTGGATGCCGCCCTGCTTGCGGATCCCGGCGCGGAGCTTCGTGAGCGTGTAGACCTTCTGGGCGACGGTGATCTCGATCGGGCGCGTCCCCGCCCGATTGGGGAAGAGCCAGTGCCGCGGCGGACTGCTCTGCCAGAAGACCCGCCACTCCGTGAGCAACCGGGGGGAGAGCGGTACGTAGCGGTCGATGCCCCCCTTGCCCTGCGCGATCCGCACCGTCATGCGGTCGGCGTCGAGGTCCGAGACCTTGAGATGCACCACCCCGCTCACGCGCAGGCCCGCGGCGTAGGTCGTGGCCAGCAGGAGGCGATCGCGCACGCGGGCGCAGGCGTTGAGGACGCGCCACACCTCCTCGCGGCTGAGGATCTCGGGCAGCTTCTGGGGCTGCCGCGGGGCCGGGACGTGGAACTGCGCCCGCTCCTGGCCGAGGGTGACGTGGTACAGGAAGCGGAAGGCGTGGGCCGCCTGGGCGCACGTGCTCCACGCCCGCTTCCGCGCCTGGACGAGGTGCGCGAGGTACGCTTGGACCTCGTCGGCGGAGAGCTGGTCGGGCGGCCGGCGGTAGTGGCGGGCCAGGCCCACCACCTGCCGGATGTACGCCTCGTGCGTGCGCGGGGAAAGCCCTCGCACCGTCATGTCGCGGATCATGCGGTCTCGGAGCGCACTCGTGGGACACCTCCATCGAAAGATTGGGATGGAGGGGATTGTGGGCCGGCTCAGGAGCGAAGTCAGGAGCCAACAGCGCTCGAGACAACACCCCAATCGGGCAAGCGTGGACGGAGCACGA
>MGBV01000155.1:0-202 GCA_001788415.1 Candidatus Rokubacteria bacterium GWC2_70_16
CAACAAGCCGGAGGAGGCGCTCTCGGACGGGCCTCAGTCCCTCAAGCCCGACCGCTTCGCTGCGCTCATGAGCGAGCTTCGCCCCCTCGCCGAGGTCCTCGGGAGGACCCTGTGAGGACGGCGGCTGAGATCCGGCGGGACAGACGGCAGCTGACGCCCAGCTTGGGAGTGAGCGCAGCGTGAGGTTCCGGCGGGGGCGGGC
>MGBV01000155.1:234-6232 GCA_001788415.1 Candidatus Rokubacteria bacterium GWC2_70_16
GGAGAACAAGATGATCATCGTGCTCAAGTCGGGAGTGACGGACGCGGACGTCGACCATGTCTGCCGGCGCGTGGTCGAGCTGGGCTACCAGCCCCACACCATCCGCGGCGAGTTCAAGACCATCGTCGCCGCGGTGGGGGAGGAGCGCGGCAAGGCCGATCTCCGGCTGCTCGAAGCGCTGGAGACGGTGGAGTCGGTCATGCCGGTGCAGCAGCCGTTCAAGCTCGCGAGCCGCGAGATCCGACCGGAGCCGAGCGAGGTGCGGGTCAACGGCGTGACCGTGGGCGGCCAGCGCGTGATCGTGATGGCGGGGCCCTGCTCGGTGGAGTCGGAGGCGCAGGTCTTCGAGGTGGCCGAGGCCGTCAAGCAGGCCGGCGCCAGCATCCTGCGGGGCGGGGCCTACAAGCCCCGCACCTCGCCCTACGCCTTCCAGGGGCTCAAGGAGGAGGGGCTCAGGTACCTCAAGGAGGCGAAGAAGCGCACGGGGCTTCCCGTCGTCACCGAGGTGCTGGAGACGGAGAGCGTGGAGCTCGTGGCGGAGTACGCCGACATCCTGCAGATCGGCGCGCGCAACATCCAGAATTTCACGCTGCTGCGCCGGGTGGGGGAGATGGGCAAGCCCGTGCTCCTCAAGCGCGGCATGGCCACGAGCATCCAGGAGTTCCTCCTCTCGGCCGAGTACATCCTGGCGGCCGGCAACCCCAGCGTGATCCTCTGCGAGCGGGGCATCCGCACCTTCGAGACCGCCACGCGCTTCACCCTGGACCTCAACGCCGTCCCCGTGATCAAGAAGCTCTCCCACTTGCCGGTGGTGGTGGACCCCTCTCACGGCACAGGCCACTGGGACCTCGTGGCCCCCATGGCCAAGGGCGCCGTGGCGTGCGGGGCCGACGGGCTCATCGTCGAGGTGCACCCGCGGCCCGAGGAGGCGCTGTCGGACGGGCCGCAGTCCCTCAAGCCGTCCAGGTTCGCCCAGCTCATGCGGGAGCTGCGCCCGGTGGCGGAGGCCGTTGGCCGCACCCTGTAGCATGCTGCTGAAAAAGGCCCATCTGCGGAGGTACGGCGCCCTCGGCCGCACGCTCAACGTGGCTCGCTCACGCTCGCCCGGGTCTCCGGATACGCTCGCCTCGCCTCCGGCTCGGCTCGCCAGGCGGAGTACGCCTCGCGTGCGGCCGTCGGGCGCCGCCTCGCATCTGGACCTTTTTGATCAGCATGCGGGTCTTCCGGCCGCCTGCGAGGCCGTAGGAGGGGGAGTCGGGCCCTGGGGGCGGGCCGTGGCATAATCACGGGGTATGAAGATCTGGCTGCCGACGGACCCTTCGCGGCGGGCCTTGCTGGTTGCCCTGGTCTGCTCGGTCGCTCTCCATGCGCTGCTGGCCTCCTCCGTGTACCTGGCGGGCGCCTTCGGGCCGAAGATCATCGCCAAGCGCGGGGAGCCGCTCTTCGTCGATATCGCCCCCGACCGGCCCGACGAGCCGGCGCCGCGCGGCAATCCGGCGCGCCCCGCGGGGCCGGAGCAGGCTCCGGGCGCCCGCCGCGCCCCGGAGCCGCCAGCGCAGAAGGCCCGGGAAACGCGGCCCAAGGTCGCTGAGGCGCCGAAGCCGGCGCCCGCGCCCCCCCAGCAGCAGGTGGCCAAGGCCTCGCCAGCGCCCCCGCCCGAAACCCCGGCGCCGCGCGCCCCCGAGCCGGCGCCGGTCCCCGCCCCTGAGGCCCGCGCCCCCGAGCCGGCGCCCGTTCCCGCGCCTCGGGCTCGCGCCCCCGAGCGCCAGAGCCCCGACCCCCAGCCCCAGCCGGCGCAGTCCGCCCCCCCGGAAGGGACGGGTGGCCCCGCGCGTCCGGCTCAACCGTCCGAGCCCGCGGGGCAGATGCTGGCGAAGACCAAGGCGGGGCTCGACCTGCCGGCCGCCATGCTGAGGCGGCCCGGGGGCGGCGGAGGGCTCAGGGACGGGCACGGCGGCGTCGAGGGCGAGCCCGTCCCGCTCGACACCCAGGACCCGAAGTACGTGGACTACTTCGGCAAGCTCCGCGAGCGCATCAAGTCGAAATGGATCTACCCGCGCGAGGCGGGTGAGCGCGGCATCGGCGGCCAGCTCCTCATCGAGTTCCACATCGCCAAGGACGGGCACCTGCAGCTCCTGGAGCTCAGGCGCTCCTCGGGCGTCGAGATCCTCGACGAGTACGCGATGAACGCGGTGCGCCTGGCCCAGCCCTTCCCGCCCGTGCCGGACACCCTCGCCAAGCAGGTGCTCGCCGTCAACGGCCTGTTCAACTACCAGATCGTCGGCAACAGCTTCGTGAATCAGTTCCTTCGCTAGTTTGGCGAGCCGCAGCCGCAGGCGAGGCGAGCGGATATGGGGATTCCCCGAGCGGAGCGAGGCGGCGGGCCGGTGCGCTTCTCCCTCCTCGGGGCACTCTTCCTGCTGGCAGCCGGCTGCGCGCTGCCGCCCTGCCCCGATCGCCCGCCGGCCCGCGTCCAGCTCCTGTCCGTGAACGACACCTACGTGCTGGAACCCGACGGGCAGGGCCGGGGCGGGCTGGCCCGCGTGGCCACGCTCGTGCGGCGTCTCCGCCAGGAGCGGCCGGCCACGCTTTTCGTGCTGGCCGGCGACACGCTGTCGCCCTCCCTCCTCTCCTCGCTCTTCCGGGGACGGCACATGGTGGAGGCGTGGAATGCCCTCGGGCTGGATGTGGCGACCTTCGGGAATCACGAGTTCGACTTTGGCCCCGCGACCCTGCTGGAGCGCATGCGCGAGTCGCGCTTCCTGTGGTTGTCGGCCAATGTGCGGGACCGGTCCACGGGTCGGCCCTTCGGCGAGGCGCGGCGCGCGCTCTTGCGGGATCTGGACGGCGCCCGGGTGGGGCTCATCGGGCTCACGCTGGCCGAGACGGCGAACACCTCCAACCCGGGCCCGGGTGTCGTGTTCGCGCCTCCGCTGGACGCGGCCCGCGCGGCCGTCGCCGAGCTGGGCGCCGTGGATCTTCGCGTGGCGCTCACCCACCTGGAACTGCGCCGCGACCGGGAGCTGGCGGAAGTCCTGCCGCTCCACGTGATCCTGGGGGGCCACGACCACGACCCCATCGTGGAGGAGCATGGCCGGACGCTCATCCTCAAGCCCGGCGCCGATGCCGTGAACCTCGGGCAGGTGCAGCTCGAGCTGGGCTGCGGCGGCACGCTGCTGGGCCGGCGCCACCGGCTGATTCCCGTGGAGGCGAGCATTCCCGCCGCTGCCGACGTCCTGGCGCTCGTGGATCGCTACGCGGCGCAGGCCGACCGCGAGCTGGACCAGCCGGCAGGTGAGATCTCGCGACCGCTGGACGCCCGCGAGGCCGTGACGCGCCGTGAGGAGACCCCGGTGGGCCGCTTCCTCGCCGAGCTGATGCGGGAGCGGATGGGGGCCGACGTGGGCCTGCTCAACAGCGGCGCCATCCGGGGCAACCGGGTCATCCCTCCGGGCACCGTGACCCGGAGGGACTTCCGGACCCTCCTGCCCTTCGACAACGTGGTGGTGCTGCTGGAGGTCCCGGGCGCCGCCCTCAGGCAGGCGCTCGAGCGCTCCGTGGCCTCGCTGCCGCGGCCGGCCGGGGCCTTTCTCCAGACCGCCGGTCTCAGCTACTCGGCCGACCTCGGCCGGCCTCCCGGGGAGCGCATCACGCGCCTCGAGGTGGGGGGGCGGCCGCTGCGGCCGGAGGGGCGCTATCGAGTTGCTGTTCCGGACTTTTTGGCTCGGGGAGGGGATGGCTACGCCGTGCTCAAGGCCGGGCGGCCCCTGGTGAGCCCTGAAGAGGGTCCTGGGCTCATCGACACCGTGCTCGAGGCCGTGGCGCGGGGGCGCTTCCCTTGACAGGCCTGTCGCGTATCCTGTAGCATGTTCAGTGTTTTTTTGGGGGGAGGCAGGCTCGTAGCTCAGTGGGAGAGCGCTTGCTTGACACGCAAGAGGTCGGCGGTTCGAAACCGCCCGAGCCTACCATCCCATCTCGTTGACCGGGGGGTGCCCATCGCGAGGCGACAGCGGGTGCACGACTAGGGCAGTCGAGAGCATCACCGGGCGCCGTCCGTGTGGTGTTTTTTTTGTCTCCGTATCGCGAAAGGACCTGATGGCTGAGTCGGAAGCAGACCGACACCTGAGATTCGCCGGGGAGCACGACTGCCTCCCGGAGCCCTTGCCGACGCTCCGGCACTCGACCTCGCATGTCATGGCCCAGGCCGTGAGGCAGCTCTTCCCGGACGTGCGCGTCGCCATCGGCCCGGCCATCGAGGACGGCTTCTACTACGATTTCCTCAAGGCCACGCCCTTCACGCCCGAGGACCTCCAGCGCATCGAGGCGAAGATGCGGGAGCTGGTCACGGCAGACCTGCCCTTCGTCCGGGAGGAGTGGGCGCGCGCCGAGGCCATCGCCTACTTCAAGGAGCGCGACGAGCCGTTCAAGGTGGAGATCCTCGAGGCGCTCGACGTGCCCGCGGTCTCGGTGTACCGCCAGGGCGACTTCCTCGATCTCTGCCGCGGCCCCCACGTCCGCTCCACAGGGGCCCTCAAGACCTTCAAGCTCCTCTCCTCCTCGGGGGCCTACTGGCGCGGGGACGAGCGGAACCCGATGCTCCAGCGCATCTACGGGACGGCCTGGCTCACCCAGGAGGATCTGGACAAGCACCTCTGGCGTCTCGAGGAGGCGAGGAAGCGCGACCACCGCAAGCTCGGCCGGGAGCTGGACCTCTTCGACTTCCACGACGTGGCCCCCGGGGCGCCCTTCTGGCTCCCCCACGGGATGATCCTCGTGCGCGAGCTGGAGAAGTTCGCCCGCGAGCATCTCGACGACCGCGGCTACCAGGAGATCTCTACCCCGATGCTGATCCACAAGCGGCTGTGGGAGGAGTCGGGGCACTGGGAGCACTACAGCGAGCACATGTTCAAGGTGGAGGTGGAGGAGGAGCTCTTCACGCTCAAGCCCATGAACTGCCCGCCGTCGACCTTCGTCTACCGGCGGGCGCTGCGCTCCTACCGGGACCTCCCGCTGCGCTTCTCCGAGATGGGGCGCTGCCACCGCAACGAGCGGTCGGGCACGCTCACGGGCCTCGTCCGCGTCCGCCAGTTCACGCAGGACGACGCCCACATCTACTGCCGGCCGGACCAGCTCCAGGACGAGATCGTCGGCATCCTCGACCTGGTCCGGGAGTGGTACAAGACCTTCGACCTGCAGCCGACCTTCAAGCTGTCGACCCGGCCGGAGAAGAAGCTCGGGTCCGAGGCGCAGTGGGACGCGGCCGAGCGCGCGCTCGCCGAGGCGCTCAAGGCCAACGGGCTCGCCCACGAGCTGAACCCCGGGGATGGCGCCTTCTACGGGCCCAAGATCGACATCTACGTGGGGGACGTGCTGGGCCGGCACTGGCAGATTGCGACGGTGCAGGTGGACCTGGCCATGCTGCCCGACCGGTTCAAGCTCGAGTACATCGACACCGACGGCCAGCCCAAGCGGCCGGTGGCCATCCACCGGGCGATCTTCGGCTCCTACGAGCGGTTCATCGGCATCCTGACCGAGCACTTTGCCGGAGCCTTCCCCACGTGGCTCGCGCCGGTGCAGGCCCGCGTCCTGCCCGTCAGCGAGAAGCACGGGGAGTACGCGCGCACCGTCTTCGCCCGGCTCCGCGCGGCGCGGATCCGGGCGGAGCTGGACGACCGGAACGAGAAGCTGGGGTACCGGATCCGCGAGGCCCAGCTGCGGAAGGTCCCCTACATGCTGGTCGTGGGCGAGCGCGAGGCGCAGAACGGGACGGCGAGCCTGCGCCGGCGCAGCGGCGAGGACGCCGGAGCCCTGCCCGTGGAGCGCATCGTGTTGGAGCTCGCCGCCGAGATCGGCAGTCGTGCCGCCACCCTCACCGTGGGGCGATCGGCCTGAGCCCCGCACAGTAAGGAGCCACAGCGATACAGCCCAAGGAGATTCGGATCAACGAAGGAATTCGCGTCCGGGAGGTGCGGGTGGTGAGCGCCGAGGGCGAGCAGCT
>MGBV01000156.1 GCA_001788415.1 Candidatus Rokubacteria bacterium GWC2_70_16
CGCCCTTGGAATCCACTACATAGAGGGCGGCTGGCCGGGATCGAACCCGAAGGACCTGCGCTTCTTCAAGCGCGTCCAGGACGCCGTCTTCAAGACCGCCAAGATCACCGCCTTCGGGAGCACGCGCCGGCCCGGCGTCAGGCCGCAGGAGGACCCGAACCTCCTGGCCATGGTGGAGGCGGGCCCGCCCGTCGTCACCATCTTCGGCAAGGCCTGGGACTTCCACGTCACCTCCGCCCTGGGCACCACGCTCCCGGAGAACCTCGCCATGATCGGCGACTCGGTCGCCTACCTCCTGAAGCACTTCGAGGAGGTCATCTTCGACGCCGAGCACTTCTTCGACGGGTTCAAGCGGAACCCGGGATACGCGCTGCAGACGCTCAGCGCGGCGGAGGCCGCGGGCGCCCACTGCCTCGTCCTCTGCGATACCAACGGCGGCAGCCTCCCCCACGAGGTGGCGGAGATCATCCGCGCGGTCAAGACGGTCGTGAAGTCCGCCACGCCGCTGGGGATCCATGTCCACAACGACACCGACTGCGCCGTGGCGAGCACGCTGGCCGCCGTGGCCGAGGGCGTCAACCACGTCCAGGGCACCATCAACGGCTACGGGGAGCGCTGCGGGAACGCGAACCTGGTCTCCATCATCCCGAACCTCATGCTCAAGCTGGGGCTCCGCTGTCTGCCGGAGGACCACCTGCGGGACCTGCGGGCCGTCTCGCGCTTCGTCTCGGAGCTGGCCAACCGCAAGCCCTGGCAGGCGCAGCCCTATGTGGGGGACTCCGCCTTCGCCCACAAGGCCGGCATCCACGTCTCGGCGGTGCTGAAGTACCCGGAGACCTACGAGCACGTGACGCCCGAGCTGGTGGGCAATCACCGGCGGGTGCTCGTCTCCGAGCTGGCCGGCCAGTCCAATATCCTCTGGAAGGCGAAGGAGTACGGCATCGATCTCGACAAGAACACGCCCGATGCCCGCCGCATCCTCGACATGCTCAAGCGGCTGGAGGACGAGGGGTTCCAGTTCGAGGGCGCCGAGGCCTCCTTCGAGCTCCTCATGGAGCGGGCGCTGGGCAACCATCGCGCCTACTTCGACCTCGAGGGCTACCGCGTGATCGTGGAGGAGGACAATGGCGACGCCGAGCCCGTGGCCGAGGCCACGGTGCGGCTGCGGGTCAAGGGCATCGAGGAGCACACCGCGGCCTCGGGCAACGGGCCGGTCAATGCCCTCGACCACGCCCTCCGCAAGGCGCTCGAGGAGTTCTACCCCACCCTGCGCGAGATGTCGCTGCTCGACTACAAGGTGCGCATCCTGGACGAGACCAAGGGCACGGCCGCCAAGACGCGCGTGCTGATCACCTCGGGCGACGGCGACGAGACCTGGGGCACGGTCGGCGTGGCCGATAACATCATCGAGGCCTCGTGGCGGGCGCTGGTGGACTCCATCGAGTACAAGCTGCGGCGGGACGAGAAGCAGGGCCGCCGCTAGTGCCGGGCCAACTAACTTCGCCATCGCTCGCTCACGCTCGCGGGATTCCCATCTCCGCTCGCCTCGCCTCCGGCTTCACCTCGCCCAGCCATGTTCTCGGTCGGCGCGGGCGCTCAACGTACAGGGAGTACGCCTCGCGCCCGCGCCTCCCTCGGGCCTCGTCTGGCTCGTCATTTGGCCCGGCACCGTGCGGGGGCACGCGTGGAGTGGCCGGAACTCGTTGGAGGCGCACTCGCCGGCCCCGCCGGCCGGCGTGAGGGCGCATGGGCCGGATTCCCGCGACCCTGATCGAGGAGACGGCGCGGGAGCTGATGGCCCGCGCCGCCATCGACATTCCCCCCGACTACCGCGAGGGCATCGTGCGGGCCCGGGAGCGCGAGACGGGCCGGCTCTCCCGCTTCGTCCTCACCGAGATGCTCGCCAACTGGGAGATCGCCACGGCCGATCGCCGACCCATGTGCGCCGACACCGGGCTGCCGCGCTATTACGTCAAGCTCGGCAACGAGGCCGCCGTCGAGGGCGGCCTCGTTGCCCTCGAGCGGGCCCTCCGGCGAGCGACGGCGGAGGCCACGGCGGCCATCCCGCTCCGACCCAACCGCGTGCATCCGCTCACCCGCGCGGACCCGAACACCAACGTCGGGGTTCACGCGCCGGAGATCGCCTACAGCGTCGAGCCCGGCGCCGACTGGATCGATGTGACCACGGTCCACAAGGGCGGCCTCTTCGGCACCGACTGGCGGATGCTCTTCCCCGGCGACGGTGTCGCCGGGATCAAGCGCTTCTTCGTGGACACGCTCGTCGAGGGCGGCAAGCGCGGACTCGCCTGCCAGCCCGCCATCGTCGGCGTCGGCGTCGGCGGGGCCAAGGACACCTGCATGCGGCTCGGGAAGGAGGCGGCGTGTCTGCG
Organism: Candidatus Rokubacteria bacterium GWC2_70_16; assembly: GCA_001788415.1. GTDB lineage: Bacteria > Methylomirabilota > Methylomirabilia > Rokubacteriales > CSP1-6 > UBA12499. The sequence goes on from MGBV01000156.1 coordinate 2,391, forward strand.
CGTCGTCGGGAGCAAGAACCCCGATCCGGCCGCCGCCGCGCTCGAGGAGGAGCTGACCGCGCTGGGCAATGGCATCGGCATCGGCGCCATGGGCTTCGCGGGCACCGCCATGGTGGTGGCGACGCATGTGGAGCTGGCCCACACCCACACGGGCGGGATGCCCGTGGCGATCCACCAGTTCTGCCTCTCCTCCCGCCGCGCCACGGGCCGGATCCATCCGGACGGCCGCGTGGAGCACCGCGCCGATCCCGTGTGGTTCACCGACTACTACCGGCGATCGGGGATCGAGTGATGGCCATCGAGCGGCTCGACGACGTCCGCATGGACACGGTTCATCTCACCACGCCCGTGCCGGCGCGCGACCTCAGGAGGCTCAAGCTCGGCGATGTCGTCTACATCAGCGGTGTGCTCTATACCGCGCGAGAGGGCGTCTACCGCCGGGTGGTGGACAAGGGGCTGCCGCTGCCCCCGGGCCTCGCCGATCTCTCCAACGTGAACTTCCACTGCTCGCCGGCCGCCAGCGTGCGCCCCGACGGCTCCTACGCCGTGGAGGCGGTCACGGCGACGGCGAGCTTCCGTTTCGGCCGCTCCATGGCGGCCTGGTTCGAGCGCTCCGGGGCCAAGGTCATCGTCGGCAAGGCCGGGCTGACCGAGCGGGCGTATCGCGAGTGGTTCGTCCCCCACGGCGCCGTGTACCTCACCACCGTGGGCTACGGCCTCGGCGCCACCTACGGGCGCTCCATCAGGCGGGTGCTCGGCGTCCACTGGCTCGCGGAGCTCGGCATCGCCCAGGCCCTCTGGGTGCTCGAGGTAGACCGGATCGGCCCGTTTCTGGTGGAGGGGGACGCCGACGGCCGAAGCCTCTTCGCCCTGGCCAATCGCGAGATCAACGCCCGGCTGGCCGAAGTCTACAAGAGCCTCCCCCCGCCGGCCCTGGGCCGCTTCGGCGAGGTCATCGTCCGCACCGACGAGGTCGTCTAGGCGGCTCCTCCGGCCCCTGAGGCCTGCCAGATGTTGCGGCAGTGGGTCTCCGTCACGAGGCAGGCGCAGACGAGCGCGGCCGCGGAGACGGCCAGACAGAGCGCGAAGGCCCCGCGGTAGGCGCCGAGCGAGTAGATGCGCGTCCCCGCCGCCAGCGCGCCCTCCCAGCGGGCGTCCAGGAGGGCGCCTGTCAGCCACTGCATGAGCGCGAAGCCGAGGAACACCGGCAGGTTGTGGAAGCCCAGGGTCACGCCCACGTAGCGCGGGTCGTTGACCTCCCGCACGCAGGCGAAGACCACCACCACCGCCCCCGACCCGAATCCCAGGAGAAAGCAGAGGGGGCCGATCCAGCCCAGGGGCACGGGGTGCCCGGGCAGGACCAGCGCCGCCCACACGCCGAGGTAGAGCGTCGTCGCCGCGATGAGCGGGGGGCGCCGCCGGCCGAGCCAGCGGTCGGAGGCCCAGCCCACCAGCGGCGAGGAGATGAGCAGCCCCACCGCCGTGACGGCCATGAGGTTGGAGGCATGCACGCGGGGCACGCCGTACACCTGGGTGAGATACGGCACGCCCCAGAGCCCCACGAAGGCCACGAAGGCGCCGTAGACGCCCGTGGAGGTGAGGACAGGCGGCCACGACCGCCAGTTGCCCGCGACCGCCGGGATCCCGGAGAGCACCGCCCGGAGCCCGGGCGCCGGACCGGCGCGCACCGGGTTGATGGGCGGGAGCCCCAGCGCGCTCGGGTGATCGCGCACGAGGAGGAAGCACGCGACCGCCAGGAGGGTCGTGATCCCGCCGATGGACACGAAGGACGCGCGCCAGCCGAGCCCTTCGACCAGGAGCGCGAGCGGCGTCGTCCCCACGAGGGCGCCCAGCGAGCCCACCGTCTGGCTCCAGCCGGAGATCGTCGCGAACTCGTCGGTGCGGAACCACTCCGCGGCGAGGCGAAGCGAGGAGATGAGGATCACCGAGGCGCCGAGCCCCACGAGCAGCCGGCCCGCGAAGGCCGTGCCGAAGCCCGGAGCCAGTCCGAAGACGACGGCGCCGATGCTCATGGTGAGGGCGCCGAGCGTGAGCGTGAGCCGCGGGCCCAGCGTGTCGGCGAGGCTCCCGCCGGGCAGCGCCATGGCCGCGAAGCAGTACGGGTAGATGGCCGAGAGGTTCCCCAGCGCTGCGGCCGGGACGGCGAAGGCGCGCATGAGGTCGCCGGCGACGACCACCGGGGCGATGCGGTGGAAGTAGGAGAAGAAGTAGAGGAGCGCCGGCACGGCAATGATCCACCACCGGGCGCGGCGGGTGCGCGCGAGGTCCGTGGTCACGGGTGGGGGATCAGTTGCCCCGGGACGCGCGCCAGGCGAGGATGTCGTCGCGGTGGACCTGGTAGTGATGGCGGCTGTTCAGGTCCACGATCTTGTAGGCGGTCTTGCCCGGCAGGAGCCGGTCCTCCGGGACCCCGCGCGCCACCCGGAGGAAGTCGGCGTGCGAGGCGTCCAGTTCGGCGAGCAGGGCTTCCGTCGCCCAGGAGGTCTTCGCGGCGGCGAACCTCGCGTTCCACGCATCCACGTCGTCGTAGGAGACGCCCTCGGGGATCGGCTTCTCCCCGCGGCTCAGCCGCTCGAGCGCCGAGCCCAGCTCGCGATGCCAGCCCGAGATGTGCGCCACGATCTCCCGGACGCCCCACGTCCCGCACCAGACTTCCCGCACCTGGGCCTCCGTCAGCCCCGCCAGCGCGCGCTGGAACGCGGCGAATTCCTGTTCGGCCTCGGCGATCAGCTTCGCCTTCTCGGACATGTGGTCGTCCTTTCACCAGGGGCGGGCACCCGGGCTATCGCCCGCCCGCCCCCGCCGGATGTTCGCGCTGCGTCCGTTCTCTCACGCGATCCGAGTCGCCGTCAGCCCGGCATGGTGCGGGGGGCGATGCGCTTGTAGAAGAGCAGCTCCCGGGTTCCCTGGGGGAGGTTGTCGATGTAGCCGCTGGGCGCGAAGCCCAGCGCCGTGTGCATGCGGATGGAGGGCGCGTTGGTCTCTTCCGTGGAGGAGAAAAGACGCGGGCTCAGCGACACCGCCTCCACAGACTTGAAGAACTCCCGCGCGATGCCCTTGCGCCTGAAGTCCTCCCGGACCACCACCACCGAGACCAGGGTGCACTGGAACCAGTCCGTGCGGTAGGCGAGGAGCCCGACGATTTCCTCGTCGGCCTCCGCGACGATGAGCTGATGCCGCTCCAGGTGGGACTTGATGAAGGGCCCGGCGCGCTCCGCACCGATCACGAGGGCGGCCAGGTCGGTGCAGGGGGTGGCGTCGGACAGGCGCGGGAGACGGATCTCGATCATGATGGGCGCCGGGCGGGCGCATCCGCTGCGGGCCGGCCCCGGCGCCGTCTCACGGTACACGGCCTTGAGCTTCTCGGCCGTGAAGTCGGGAGCCTGGCAGGCCGAGATGATCCGGCGCTCCATGGCCTCGACCCTGGCCACGGCCTCGGGGATGCCGGGGGCGATCTCCTCGGGGAGCGTGAGCACGCCGTGCTGGTCGCCGTGGACGAGGTCGCCGGGCTTGACCCAGACGCCGCCCACCTTCACCGGGATGCCGAAGTCCACCATGTGGACGTTGGCGTGGGACACCGAGACGTGCGCCGCGCAGAACTGGAAGCCCAGCGCCCGCACCTCGTCGAGGTCGCGCACGGAGCCGTCCGTCACCACGCCCACGCAGCCGAGCGCCCGGTGGATGTTGGCCTGCACCTCGCCCCACTGGGCGCCCTGGCCCCGCGGGTCGTCGAGGTCGTGGACGACGATGATCCGCGGCGCGGGGAGGCTCAGGACGAAGTCCCACCAGGCGAAGAGGCTCGCCCGGTGGCCCTCGACGGGGCCGCGCTCGGCGCGGATCAGGCAGGTGGCGGCATAGCCCACCACGGCGCCCAGCTCGGGGAAGAGGGCGCGGATGTCGGACGAGAGATTGCCCTGCTCACGGGGCCGCACGTTGAAGGTCTCGATGGCGTTGGCGACGCTGGGGCTGGTGATCTTCCTGAGGGCGTCGATCTGCTGGAGGCTGAGGGGCACGGCTAATCCTCCTATGACCTGGTCTGGGCCTTTTCCATCATATGGCCGCCGCGGGCCGGGGCCGGGGGGCCCTCCCCGCGGAACCGTGGCTTCTGCGCGATGC
>MGBV01000157.1 GCA_001788415.1 Candidatus Rokubacteria bacterium GWC2_70_16
AGGCCGTGTAGCCGTGGTCGATCGCCCGTCTGACGTGGTCGTCCACCCAGCCGTCGTCGCCCCGCACATAGAGCTGAAAGATGCGGAAGCCGTCGGCGGCGGAGGCGACGGCCTCGAGCCCCGGGGTGCAGACCGAGGACAGCATGAGCGGGATGCCGAACTCGCCCGCCGCCTTGGCGGCGGTGGCCCCGCCACCCGGCGTGAAGGTCTCGATGGAGCCGATGGGAGCCACCATGACCGGGATGCGGACCGGCCGTCCGAACAGGGTCGAGGCGCCGTCGATCCTCGAGACGTCCCGCAGGACCCGCGGGCGAAACGCGATGGAGTCCAGGGCCTGGCGGTTCCGCCGGAGGGTGGTCTCGCTCTCGGCGCCGCCGATGAGGTAATCCCAGGGGCCGGGCTCGAGGTTCTGGCGCGCGGCCTTGACGATCTCGTGGAGCGTCTGGAACCGCTCCTCCAGGTTCGAGGTCATCGCGCGCGGAGCCTGCGCGCCGCCTCCGCGCGCATCTGCTGCATCGCGTGCGTCTCCTGGTCAGAGTACCGCTCCTCTTGCCAGGGGTCGGCGCGCATGTGATAGCCGTTCACCTCCCAGAAGCCCGGCGGGTTCACGTCCAGGAACTCGAAGCCGCGGAGCCACTTGGCGCTCTTCCAGAAGTAGAGCTTCGGCACCACGAGCCTGAGCGGGCCCCCGTGCTCGGGCTCGAGGTCGCGCCCGTCGTGCTTGAGGGCCAGGAGCACGTCGTCCTGGAGCAGCTCGTCCAGCGGCAGGTTGGTCGTGTAGTCGGGATCGGCGTGGATCATCACGGCGCGGGCCCCGGGCCTGAGGCGGACGCGCTTCATGATCTCGCGGATGGAGACGCCCTCGAAGCGGTTGTCCAGCCGCGACCAGCGCGTCACGCAGTGGATGTCGCAGGCGATCTCGGTGCGCGGCAGGGCGAGGAACTCCTCCCAGCCGAAGCGCACCTCTTCCTCCACCAGCCCGAAGCAGCGAAAGCTCCAGCGCGCGGGATCGAAGCGCGGCGTGAGGCCGTAGGTGAGCACGGGCCACTTGTCGGTGAGCACCTGGCCCGGTGGGACGCGGTGCGCGAGGTCGGGCGGCGTGTCTCTCATGGGGATCGCTCCTCCGGCTGTCATCGTGGGGCCCCGCCGGGTCCTGGCGCGCGACATCACGAGCCAGACGGCGAAACGCTCGAAGGCCGCCTTCAGGTCCATGGGCGAGCGCTCATCCCGCGCGGCGGTGCCCCCGGCCTTGCGCGGTCAGGATACACCGCGGGCGGGCTACAGGCTCCATCTCACACCGCAGCCGCGGCACGGCTCGGGAGGCGCCTCTGTCTGGATGGCCGCGCGGAAGTCGAGGTAGCGGGGGCCCCACCAGATCTCCTCCAGCGACTGGCGGAAGAGGTTGCCGAGGACGATGCCGTCGTAGCGCTCGGTGATCCAGGGGGCGATGCAGCACGGGAGCACATTGCCATGCACCGTCACGTAGACCAGGCTGAAGGGGCGGAGGCAGGCGCTCCAGGGCCGGCCCGCGCGGGCCGGGGTGAGGCTCACCTCGGGCGCCACGGCGCCGGAGGCCGAGAAGACGATGCCGGCCTCGCGCGCGGTCGCCGCGGCCTGGTGGATCAGCGCCGCCTCCCGCTCGAGCAGGCGCCCGTGGAGGGACTGCTCCTCGGTGGCCAGCCCGAGGCCGTTGTAGACCAGGCGCTGGAGGTTCACGCCCTCGGCGCCGACCCGCGCGGCCAGCAGCACGAGCCCGGCGATCTCGTCGATGTTGGCCTTGAGCGCCGTGACCCAGAGGGACACGCGGGGGCGCGCGGCCCCGGCCTCGCGCTTCGCCGCCGCGAGGGCGGAGAGATTGGCCACCACCCTGTCGAAGGCGTCCACGCCGCGCACCTTGTCGTAGGTGGGCGCGGTGGCTGCATCCAGCGAGACGCGGAGCTCGTCGAGTCCGCTCTCGATGAGCGCCGTCCGGAGCCGGGGCGACAGCGTGATCGCATTGGAGTTGAAGAGCACCGTGGCGCCGCGCCCCTTGAGGTGGCCGATCATGCGCGGCAGGGCCCGGTTCAGCAGCGGCTCGCCGATGCCGTGCAGTAGGACGCGCTCGAGGGCCGGGAACTGGTCCACGACGCGGCGGAACGCCTCCCAGCCGAGATCCTTCTCCGGCTCGCGCCCCCCGAAGGTGAGGATGCACGTCTCGCAGCGCGAGTTGCAGCGGCTCGTGGTCTCGAGATACAGCGACCGCGCCAGCCCGGGCCTCAGGCCGGCCACCCCGTGGCTCATGCCGAGCCCTCCGCCAGCCTGGCCGCGGGCCGACGGCGATGGAGCCACCAGGCGGCCCCCGCCAGGAGCGGCGCCGCCTCCACCACCCGCGCCCACCAGGGAATGGCCCAGGGCTCCTGGAGGAAGAACGTGTAGGCCATGGCCACGCTGCCCGTGAAGGCAATCCACGGCAGCGAGGGCACGGCCGCCAGGAACGGAACGAGCCAGAGCGCGTACCAGGGAAAGAGATTCGGCGACAGCAGCAGATAGCCGCCGATGACGGCGAGCGCGCGCGCCGGCAGCGGCGCCTCGCGCCGGCGCGTGCCCTGCCAGAGCACCCAGGTGGCGAGCGCCGCCACGCTGAGGCCGGGAACATCCACCAGCGAGCGGAGGAGACCCGGGTTGAAGTACTCCTCGGTGAGGTAGCGAGGCAGCGAGCCCAGGACGGAGAGCCCGCCGCCGGCGGCCGGCGCATAGCCCAGCGCCAGCACCGCCGCGAAGGCGCCGAGCGCCGGAAGGGCGCCCGGGCCCAGCAGGAGCGGGAGCAGCGCGGCCGGGTAGAGCTTGAGCAGCGTACCCGCCGCGAGGAGCCCGCCTGCGAGGGCATGGCGCCCGGCCATCTGCGCCCACACGGCGCCGACGACGGCCGGCACCACCATCGCGTCCAGGTGGGCGCTCCCCCAGCCCTCGAGCAGCACCAGAGGGTTCCAGGCGTAAATGACCGCGCGCACGGGGGATATGCCGAGCATTCCCAGCAGCCCGATCAGGGTCGCGACACCGACGGCCTCGAGGAGCCCGACGGCCGTCTTCATCGCCAGAACGTTGTCGGGCCGGAGGGTGTAGACGGCCCGGAAGAAGGCCTGGGCGCCGGGGGGATAGATGGTGCGCCACCCGGGGTGGTTCAGCCGCGGATAGATCTCGGCATCCCGCAGTTGGGCCAGCGCGGGCGCCCCGGGCGGATGGGCATAGGGGCTGATCCCGGCGCTGGCGACGCGCGCATCCCAGACATACCGGTACGCGTCCGTCGAGAGCGTGGGCGGGGCCGGCAGCAGCGCCAGGCGCGCGGCGCCCGCCACGGCGAGGACCAGCAGCAGCGCCCCCGGCCCGCGCGCAGCATGGAGCGCGGATGCGCCCAGCGCGTAGCAGGCGAAGGCGCCGGCGTAGAGCAGCAGGGAGGGCACCGGCGCCCTGGCGAGATCGGGCACGCGGGCCAGCGCTGCGCAGGCGGCCACGAGCCCCGCGCCGGCCAGGAGCGCCACCGCCAGCTTCATCGTCACCCTCGTCGCCTTCACGGGCGCAGATCCGCTGCCGCGCGCAGCGCGGCCCTGACGAAGCCGTAGCCGGCGCGCAGGCTGCCGGCGAGCGTCCCCGACACCTTCGAGCGCCCCGCCAGCCGGGGGGCATGCGACACCGGCACCTCCACGATCCGCCCGCCGAGGGCGGCGGCCTTCACGACCATCTCCACCGGCCAGCCGAAGGCGCGGTCGCGCATCCCCAGGCGGCGGAGCAGATCCGCGCGGATCGCGCGCAGCGGGCCGAGGTCGGTGACGCGCACGCCGAACTTCCAGGCGATGTAGCGCGCCACGAGGCGCGTCCCCAGGGAGGCATGCCGCGGGTGCCCGCCGGAGAGCCGGCGCGCGCCCAGGACCAGGTCCGCCTCGCCCCGGGCCAGCGGCGCGAGCACCGCCGGCAACTCCTCGGGGCGCTGGCTGCCGTCCCCGTCGAGGAAGGCCACCACCTCCGTGCCGGGAGCGAGCGCGCAGAGGCCGGCCCAGCAGGCCGAGCCGTAGCCGCGGCGCGGCTCCACCACCACCCGCGCGCCCGCGCGGGCGGCGACAGTCCCGGTGCCATCGCTGGAGCCGTTGTCCACGACGACGATGTCGGCGACGGCGGGCCGCGGCACGCGGCGCACCAGCTCGCCGATCACGGCGGCCTCGTCGAGGGCGGGGATCACGAGCGCGACCTGCAACTCCCTCAGACGAGCCACCGCAGGAGCGCGGCAACCCGGCTCCCGCCGGCCGCCGCCCGCGTGAGCCGCGGGGCGAGGACGGCGTCCACGCCGAGGCTCCGCCCGGCCCCGGTGAAGAGGAACACCGCCGCGAACATGATGAGCATGGCGTAGGTCCAGCCCCACTCGTGGGGGACGCCGAGGATGCCGATGGTGATGTTGGCGGCCATGCCGAGGGCCACGAGCGCCCCGAGGCGCGTGGCCACCCCGAGGATGAGCGTCGCGGCGATGAAGGTCTCGGTGGCGAGCGTCAGCCAGCCGAACACCGTCCAGTTCGGGATCATCACGGTGACGAGGAAGTCCCGGTACGCCGTCACGGTCGGGTACTGGATCTCCTGCTGCACCCAGTACCAGAGCCCGCCGCCCGATGTCCTGCCGAAGTCGTCCGACGGCACCTTCCACCTGGACTGCTGCCACCAGAGGAGGCCGTAGAGGATGCGCGCAAGCCCCAGCGGCCAGAGCGGCGCCACCGCGCCCCGCCCCCCCGCGCGCTCGCGCCCGTCCCTGCCCGCCGCCTCGCTCATCCGGAGGCTCCTTTCGTGACCGTGGCCATGGTACAGGGCGGAGCCGCGGGACGCGAGCGGGGCCCCGCGCCGGGGCAAACATCATTATAATGAAGCGCGTGTGGGGGGCAGGCATGGGCCCGCCCCTGGAGCACCGACACCGCAGCACCTTTTGGGGGAAGGACAGGACGGATGAGCGATGACCGGAAGGTGGCGATGTTCATCGACTTCGAGAACATCGTCCGAGGCGTGAAGGAGGCCCAGTACAAGGGGTTCGAGATCAAGCTGGTCCTCGAGCGGCTGGTGGAGAAGGGCAAGATCATGGTGAAGCGGGCCTATGCGGACTGGAACCGCTACGCCGAGTACAAGCGCCCCTTCCACGAGCACGCCATCGAGCTGATCGACGTGCCCCAGAGCCGCTACAGCGGCAAGAACT
>MGBV01000158.1:0-194 GCA_001788415.1 Candidatus Rokubacteria bacterium GWC2_70_16
GGCCGTCGGCGGTCGTGGACCCGCGGCGCTTCGTCTGGACCGACGACGCCTTTCGCGGCCACGCCCTCGCCGACCTGGTGCTCTACGAGCTGCACGTGGGCGCGTTCACGCCGGCCGGCACGTTCGAGGCGGTCGCCGCGCACCTCGGCGAGCTCGCCGACCTCGGCGTCACCGCGCTCGAGCTGATGCCGGTC
>MGBV01000158.1:331-6120 GCA_001788415.1 Candidatus Rokubacteria bacterium GWC2_70_16
GCCCCTACCTCACGGACCGGCACCGCACGGCGTGGGGGCCGGGCGTCAACTTCGACGGCGAGGGGAGCGCCGGGGTGCGGCGCCACGTCGTCGAGAACGTCCGCTACTGGGTCCGCGAGTTCCACGTGGACGGCGTCCGGCTCGACGCGGTCCACGCGATCGCCGACGGGAGCGCCGTGCACATCCTGGCCGAGCTGGCCGCGGCGGCGCGCGCCGAGGGCGCCCGGGCCGGCCGGCCCGTGCACGTCATCGCCGAGTCCCACGACAACGACCGGCGCCTCGTGCTCCCCCCGGCCGAGGGCGGGCTCGGCCTCGACGCGGTCTGGTCGGACGACTTCCACCACGCGCTCCACCGGCGGCTCACGGACGAGCGCGCGGGCTACTACGGGGACTTCGGCGAGGCGCCGTGGCTTCCACGCGCGCTCGCCGAGGGCTTCGCCTTCCAGGGCGAGCCGTCGGCCTACTGGGGACGGCCGCGCGGCACGCCGAGCGCGGACCTTCCGGCCGAGCGGTTCGTGATCGCCGTCCAGAACCACGACCAGGCCGGCAACCGGCCGCACGGCGAGCGGCTCGGCACCCTCGTCGCGCCCGCCGCCGTGCGGCTCGCCGTCGCGCTCCTCTGCGCGGCGCCCGCGCTCCCGCTCTTGTTCATGGGCGAGGAGTACGGCGAGACCGCGCCGTTCCAGTTCTTCGCGTCCTTCCTCGACCCGGCGCTCGCCCAGGCCGTGCGGCGCGGCCGCGCGGAGGACGTCCAGCGCTTCGGCTGGCCGCCGGGGATCCCGGACCCGGACGCCCCGGGCACGTTCGTCGCCTCGCGCCTGAACCACGGCCTCGCCGCCGCGCCCCGCCACCGGGCGCTGCGCGAGTACTACCGGCGCTGGCTTGCGCTCAGGCGCGCGCACCCGGCGCTCGGCGCGCGCGGCAAGGCGCTGGCCGGCGCCGACCTGGACCCGGGCGGCCACGTCCTCACGCTCGACCGGCGGGCGCCGTCGGGCGAGGAGGCGCGGCTCGTCGCGAACGTGACGGGCGCACCGCGGCCCGCGGCGCCGCCCGGCGCCGGCTGGCGGCTCCTGCTCGACAGCGAGGACCCGCGCTGGGGCGGGGCGGGCGGGGCGGCGCCGCTCGCCCCCTGGCAGGCGTTGCTCTGGGAGCGGGCGCGGTGATAGCGTCGGGCACCGTGCGCGGCGGCGACCTCCTCGACCAGATCCTCGCGCTCGACCCCGGCGCCCGCGGGATCCGCGCCTTCGCGCGTCCCGGCGCGGCGGCCGCCGCGGCGCGCGCGCTCCGTGGCGCCCGGCGCGTGCTCCTCGCGACCGGCTTCACCGTCGCCCCCGGCATGCCGGAGACCGACGGTCCGCCCGGCGCCGCGGTCCTCGGCCGCGCGCTCCGGCGCCTCGGCGCCCGCGTGCGCTGGGTGACGGACCGCGCGAGCGCGCCGCTCGTCGAGGCCGCGCTCGACGCGCTCGGCGAGCGGCCCGACGTCGTCGTCTATCCCGAGGGCGGCGGCGGGGCGGCGGCGCTCCTCGCCGCCGAGCGGCCGACCCACCTGGTCGCGATCGAGCGCCCGGGCAGGACGCGCGCCGGCGACTACCTCTCGGCGCGCGGCGAGAGCGTCGCCGCGCTCAACGCGCCCGTGGACGAGTTGTTCGTGGGGAACACGGGCCGGCGCCGGCCGGTCACGGTCGGCATCGGCGACGGCGGCAACGAGATCGGCATGGGCAACGTGCGCGCGCGGCTCGTGCGCCTGAACCGCCTCCACGCGCGGATCGCCTCGGTGGTCCGCGTGGACCACCTGGTCGTCGCCGGCGTGTCGAACTGGGGCGGCTACGGCGTCGTCGCCGCGCTCGCGCGCCTCACCGGGCAGGATCTCCTGCACACCGCCGCGCTCGACCGGCGCATGGTCGAGGCGTGCGTCGCGGCGGGCGCCCACGACGGCGTCACGCGGCGCCGCGAGCCCACCGTGGACGCGCTGCCGCTCGGGGCCCACGCGGCCGTCGTCGAGCTGCTCCGGCTGGCCGCGCGTTCCGGTATGATGGGGGGGCGATGACGGTCCTCGAGGAGTACCGCGCGCGGCACCCGAAGTCGGCCGCGCTGTGGGAGCGCGCGCGCGCCGCGATCCCGGGCGGCATCACCCACGACATCCGCCACCTGGCACCGTTTCCCGTCTACGTCGAGCGCGCGCAGGGCACGCGCAAGTGGGACGCCGACGGCCACGAGTACATCGACTACTGGATGGGCCACGGCGCGCTCTTCCTCGGCCACTGCCACCCCGCCGTCGTCCGGGCCGTGCAGGAGCAGGTCGCGCGCGGCACGCACCTCGGCGCCTGCCACGAGCTGGAGGTCCGCTGGGCCGAGCTGGTGAACCGGCTCGTCCCGTGCGCGGAGCTGACGCGCTTCACGATGTCGGGCACCGAGGCGACGCACCTGGCGATGCGCGTGGCGCGCGCCTTCACCGGGCGGTCCCGGATCGTGAAGCTCGCGGGGCACTTCCACGGCTGGCACGACGGCGCCGCGGTCGCCGTCAACCCGCCCTACGACGTGCCGATGTCGGCCGGCATCCCGGGCGCGACGCTCGACCAGGTGCTGATCTGCCCGCCGAACGACGTCAAGGCCGTCGAGGCCCTGCTCGAGCGCGGCGACGTCGCCGCGGTGATTCTCGAGCCCGCGGGCGGCCAGGCCGGCACGACGCCGACGATCCCCGGCTACCTGCACGAGCTGCGCGCGCTCACGGCCCGCCACGGCGTCGTGCTGATCTTCGACGAGGTGATCACGGGCTTCCGCTACGCGCCCGGCGGCGCCCAGGCCTACTTCGGCGTGACGCCCGACCTCACCACGCTCGCCAAGATCGTCGCCGGCGGCCTGCCCGGCGGCGCGCTCTGCGGCGCGCGCGCGCCGATGGCGCTGCTCGCCTTCCGCGGCGACGCCGACTGGGACCGGAGCCAGCGCGTCGCCCACGCGGGCACCTTCAACGCGAACCCCCTCTCGGCCGCCGCCGCAATCGCCACGCTCGAGCAGTGCGCGGACGCCTCGCTCCAGGCGCGCGCGAACAAGCTCGGCGACGAGCTGCGGCGCGGGCTCGCCGAGGCGATGCGGCGCGCGGACGTGCCCGGCACCTGCTACGGCGAGGCGTCCATCTACCACGTCTCGTTCGAGGGCAAGCCCGGGCTCGCCGGCTTCGACCGGCCGCGCCGGGGCGACGCCTACCACCTGCTGCGCTGCGCCCTGCTGAACCACGGCGTCGACTGCTCGACGCACCACGGCTGGGTCTCCGCGGTCCACACCGAAGAGGACGTCGCGCGCACGCTCGCGGGCTACGAGCGCGCGTTCGGCGCGCTCGCGGCGGACGGGGTCTTCGCGGGGCGATGAGGCGCGCGGCGGCGGTCGGGCTCGCGCTGGCGGTCGGGCTCCTCGCGGGCGGCTGCGTCTACTACCCCAAGGTGACGGACATCGGGGGCGTGCGCCTGCTGCCGTCCAAGGGCCGGGTCGTGCGCGAGGGCGCCCGCGCCCTCTTCTACGCCGACATCGACAGCACCGGCAAGTTCAGCGACGCGCTCGTGCGCGCCGAGACGCCGATCGCCCGGCGCGCGCAGCTCGTGGACGCCGCGGGCGCGCCGCTCGCGCGCCTGGAGGTGCCCGGCGCCACGCTCGTGCGCCTGGCCCCCGGCGCCGCGCGCATCGTCCTCTCCGAGCTGACCCGCGAGCTCCAGCCGGGCGAGGTCGTCATCGTCACGCTCGTCTTCCAGAAGGCGGGCGCGATCGGCGTCATCTCGCCCGTCGAATAGACACGTCCCGGCCCCTCTGCTATCCTCAGCGGTCTGGTGGGCAGGTAGCTCAGTTGGTAGAGCACAGGACTGAAAATCCTGGTGTCGGCGGTTCAATCCCGTCCCTGCCCACCATTCTTCCTCACATGGAGAGCGCGATCACGGCGATGACGTTCGACACGAAAGGAGGTCACCCATGACGAAGTGACCCCGACAGGAGGGAAGCGCCCGATGGACGAGATCGAGTTCGACAGTCTCTACGCCGCCGCACGAACCTATCAGGATCGCCGCCTCGGAGCCGGCAGTCTCTGCGACCGCTGCGACCATGGCCACATCTACCGCCGTCAGGGAGCGCGGGATGTCGCGGTCTATTGCCGGAGCCTGCGCACCCGGGTCCCGTCCGACATTGCGGAGTGCAGCGCCTTTCGGGCGGCCACGGCGCTCACGTTGAGCGACATGATGGACATCGCGCTCCCGATCGATCCGCGCGAGGGAATCGACCGGCGGAGCTATCGCTGAGCGGCGGCCGGGGACGAAACTTCCACGAACACCGGCCTGCGCCGGGTATAGTTTCCACGTGTCGCTCTTCGAACCGATCTTCGACGCGCTCAACCGCGCGCGGGTTCGCTACGTGGTCGTCGGCGGGTTCGCCACGGTGCTCCACGGGCACGCGCGCCTGACCGCCGACATCGACCTGGTGATCGACCTGTTCCCCCCCGAGGCCAGAAAAGCGCTGGACACCCTGACCGGCCTGGGCTTCAGACCCCGCGCTCCCGTCGAGCCGCTCGCCTTCGCAGACCCCGCCACCCGTCACCAGTGGATCCACGACAAGGGGATGCGGGTGTTCTCGATGTGGGACCCCGCAAACCCCATGCGCGAGGTCGATCTCTTCGTGGAGCACCTGATCGACTTCGACGAGTTGTGGAACCGCTCGGACATCATCAACCTCAGCCACACCGCGGTTCGCATCGCCTCCATTCCGGACCTGATCCGCCTGAAGCGGCTTGCCGGTCGACCTCAAGATCTGGCGGACATCGAAGCCCTGGAGATCATCCTTCGTCGCAAGGAGGATCGAGATGGCCGATGACGCAGACCGCGAGACCCTGCCCGACGCCTGGGGCGCGGGGTGGGAGGCCCACCGGGTCCACCAGCTCACGTTCGCGCTCAGGGCCACTCCCGCGGAGCGGCTGGCCTGGCTCGAGGAGATGATCGTCCTCGCCTATCAGGTGGGCGCACTCCCGAAGTCGCGTGACTGACCGGTAGATGTTCCTGTTCCCGGAGCCACCGGACCCGATCTTCCTCGCCATCTTCCGGGAAGCCCTGGAGTACGTCCGTGAGGTGCAGCTCGTCCAGTTTCGAGAGGGACACCGGCCGACCCGGTCGGAGAGGAAGGAGCTCGACGAGTGCTATGCGACCTTGTATCCGGAGCTGGTTCCGTTCTTCTCGCGGGGGCGGCTGATCCGGGTCATCGATCGCCTCCTGGCGGCGGGCCGCAAGCCGGAGCTCTATCGGCTGACGGACTACCACTGGATGGTGATCTACCGGTGCCTGGAGATGTACAGCGACCTGCACAACGACGGAGCGACGGGAACCGACGGCAAGGTCGGACCGTACGAGATCGAGCGGATCGATTTCGGGGCGATCGTAGATCGCTTCTTCTTTGACACCGACTTCCTCGTGGGCCCCATGCTGCTCCAGGCCGAGGAGAAGGCGCCTGGCCGGCTCCAGATCACCAAGGAGGCCTGGAGGATTGCCGCGGGTTTGACGCCGACCGCTCGGGATTCGCGGATAGCGCGGGTGAATCGCCGTGAGCTGGCTGAGCTGCGCTGCGAGCCGCCGCCCACGGTTCCTGCGTCCGGCTACGTCGGGCCCTACCCGCTTCGTGAGCGGGAGCCGAGCGAGGACGCCGAGTAGACTCACGGAGGTTGGGTCAGGTCCGGCCGCGTAGGGTCGTTGGTCGCCTCGACCCTGCTGACGACTTGCTTCGCCGGATCTCGCGCGGCTTCGCCTGAGCGCCACGGGGCCGGC
>MGBV01000158.1:6126-23103 GCA_001788415.1 Candidatus Rokubacteria bacterium GWC2_70_16
CTCGGCCTCGATCTCGATCCCGAACACGTCGGCCAGCTTCTCGGCGGCGATCCGCTTCCCTGCGCCTGCGCCGGCTCGTGAGACGGCACCGGCCGTGGCCGAGCTCAGCAGCTCGGTCTGATCGACCTGGCGCAGGGTGAAGAACAGCTCGGGCTTCGCGTCGAGGCGCGCGCCCACGCCGTAGAGCACCGCCGCGACGTGCTTGCACATATCTGCCCAGTCCGGGCACGAGCAGTCCATCGTGATCTCGCGCGGCGCGGGGAACAGCCCCTCCTTCGGGTCGGCCAGCACCGCCAGGACCTCGCCGGACAGCTCCCCCCGCAAGAGCCCCACCAGGGACCCGATCCGGCCCGTGCAGCGGGTCACGACGCGGCGCCAGCGCGCCCGCTTCATCTGAGCGATGTGGACCGTCACCGTGTACAGCTCGCTCCCGGCGACACGCGCCTCGACCCTGCCCCGCGCAATCGCCAGATCCACCACCGAGCCGTTGCGCACGTAGGTGCGCCCGCGCGGCAGCCGGTTGGCGAAGTCCATGTAGCGCTCGAGGTTGTCGCACCAGGCCTTGCCCCAGAAGGTCGTCGCGATGCCCCGCCCGCGGCGCTGGATCAGGACCGGCTCGGCAGCCCGTCCGCGCTTCTTGGCGATCCTGGCGATCGCCTTGGCCGCCCGAGCCCTCTTTTCCGCCACCGAGACGTAGGGGCGGAAGCTCCAGCCGCCGTCACCATACCAGGCCATCGTGTCTCCTCGTGCGCGCCCCGGGGTTCACGCCTCGGCAGTGGCTCGATCCAGATCGAGCGCCACTATTGCCCTCGGCTTCATGCAATCAGCGCAGGGGAAGGTACTCGACCCGGCCAGCAAGGTCGGCGAGGTCTGCGGCCACGGCGATCAGCTCCAGGTCGTGGACGCACTGGCCGATCGTCACCTGGAGTTGATGGGCGTACACCAACCCAGCAAAGGAGCGGCCCGCTCGCTGCCGCTGCGTGGCCTCTGCGAGAAGGTCCGCGTCCCTGGTGAAGAGGACGCGCCCGAGCGCGCCGGCCCGGTCCAGAAGCTCAGCGTCGGTGAGCCGGCGGGCACCATCCTCGTGAGCGGTCAAGACGTCGATGGAGCGGAGCCGGAGCCCCTCGGTGATGGCCCGGGGCACGTGCACATCCATGTAGAAGCGAACGCTCAAGGAAGCAGGCCGCGCGCCTTGAGCCGTGCCGCGAGGGGTGAGTCTCCGGCCTCCTTCTGGAGCTGACGGGCTGTCTGCTCCTGGCGGGCGATCTCGGCGTCCAGCGTCGCCTGGTGGTCGTAGTAGTAGGCGAGGGCCGCGTGAATCTGAGCCAGCGAGAGGTGGACGTGCTGGAAGTGGATCTCCTCGGGGCTCCAGCCGTAGGCGAGGCGGTCCACGACGACCTCGATGACCTTGACGTTCGCGTCGTCGATCCAGGCGACGCCCCGTTCGTCCAGCTTGATGTGCGGATGGGCAAGCATGGCCATGGGTGTGTCCCTCTGTTCCCACCCACAGACTGCCCCAGGAGGGCGGAGGGAGTCAAACCTCAGGATGGGCGGCGCGTCGTCACGCGACGCGCCAGCGGATGATGGCAGTGATCCCGCTGAGTGTCCTCACTGTGGGTCAGTGGAGGCTCGCCGTGTATTCTCGCCGGCCGCGATTCTCAGCGGAGCGGATAGCGGATAGCGGATGCGGATAGGCGACATAAAGCCCGTTCTCGGTGGTTTGGTTTGGGCGGCAGGCGAGCCGCCGGCCATTTGGGCGGCAGGATATGGGACAGCATTATTCCTGCTCTCAAGGCACATAACTTCCGCGTTTTTGCGCCGACACTCAAGGACGAGCACAGCAGCAAGGGATGACGCCGCCGCTCGCCGAGCCGAATGCCTTTAAGGCGCCGGGGGGTCCGGATCGAGCCATGACCGCTTTCGGGGATCTCGCCAGACGACGAATGGCGTCCCGACGCGCGCTGAGAGCGGCAGCGGTCGCCTGCGGCTGGCTGCTGGCCTGGCCCGGCCTCGGTGGCGCCGCGCCGCCGATCACTGTCGGCTCCGTCTGGGCCGCCCCCGAGGGCGCCGTGCAGGAGATCCAGTCCCGATGCGGGCCGGTGCAGGCTGGCCGGGTAGCCTGTTACCGGGCGGTCGCCGCGCGGTATGGCGCCCCGCCGGCTACCCTCGACGCCATTGACCTCCTCCAGGGCGAGGGCCACGTCACCGGGTTCCGAGCGGCCGGGCGGGTGGACCTGGCGGCGGCGCTGTTCCCGTTCCGCCCCAACCAGAACGCGGTCCTCCTGGTCGTGAACGGCGATCCGCCGGTAGTGGACGTGGACGACGCGGCGCGCCTGGCCCAGACGTGGGAGCAGGCCCGCGTCGGCGGCACACCGCCGCCCGTCTGGCTCTTTCCGGGCGACCGGGTCCCCCTCGAGGCTGTCACGATCGAGGCGACTCCCGACACCGGGCTGCGCCTCCTCCTTCCCTACGAGCTTCGTGCCTGCCGAGCGTGCCCGACCCTGGTGACGCTCTGGTACCACCTCACCTTCGACGCGGCAGGGCGCTTTGCGGCGTTCCGCTTTGTCTCGTCCGCGGGCGAGAAGACTGCGCTCGGCGATGATCAGGCTACGGCGCGGATCGCCCCGGGCAGCGTGGTAGTGATCCGCCTGCCCGCCAACCCGTCCACGGGATACCTCTGGGTCCCGGAGGCCCTGCCCGCCGATGGGCCGCTGCGCATGCTCTGGCATGCCTACCGGCCGGCCGCGTCCCCCCGGCTCGGCGCCCCCGGCGAGGATTTCTGGTGGCTGGAGGCCCGGCAGCCCGGCACGGCCACGGTCATGCTGCGCTCTCTCCGGCCCTGGCAGCCGGATCCCAACGCGCCCGCGCGCCAGTTCGCGATCGAGGTGGCCGCGCCGTAATAGCCTGTTGGCGGCGGATGTTGTCGAATCACTGGATCATCCGGAAAGGAAGGAGGTTCTTGATGTCCAAGGTGGTGGACATCCCGACGGCGCTGCTGGAACACGTCCGCCAGTCAGTAGTAGAGGAAGCGGAGCGTCCGCCGGAGAATCGTGCGGAGCGAGAACGGGTCTTCCCAGCGCTCCAGACTCACGTCGCCCTCGCGGAACTCCCTGAACATCTCCGCGCGCCCGAGATGGAAGAACACGGCGTCCAGGTTGGGCGCGGGCTTGAACTCGCCGAGCCGTCCCTTCAGCTCCTCGAGGTCCTTCCGCGGCGGTGCCACCTGCGGCTGGGCGCCCGCGAGCCGGTTCGTGAAGCTCGGCGCCCGTGGGGTCAGGAGAATCAGCACCGACTTCGTGAAGTCGACGGTGGCCTCGTTGGAGAACAGGTACTGCACGCCCGGAATGTTCTTGAGGATCGGCACGCCGTCCTTGATCCGCTCCGTCTCCTTCTCGCTCAGGCCGCTCAGGATCAGGGTCTCGCCGAACTTGAGAACGACGCTCGCCGTCACCTTCGTGCTCGTCGTCTGCGCGAACTGGCTGAAGGTCGTCGTGGCCGTCTGGTTCTCGATGAAGGTCCGCGACGCCTCGACCTGCAGCTGGACCGTCTCGTCGTCGACGAACGCCGGCGTCACCGCGAGCTTCACGCCGACGGGGATATCCTGCAGGGTGCCCTGACTCCCCGCGGCGCCTCCGATCAGGACGTGGAGCGTCCCGCCCGTGAAGAACTCCGAGGGCTTTCCGTCCACGGCCGTGAGCGTCGGCCGCGCCATCACCTCGTTCTGGTCGTCGTTGTCGTTGAAGATGTTGAGGTTGTAGGTGATCGCCGGCATCGTGATCGTCTGCAGCAGCACTCGCGCCAGCGTGTTCAGCGCCGTCGAGGTCTGGTCCGGGGGGTA
This sequence comes from Candidatus Rokubacteria bacterium GWC2_70_16, assembly GCA_001788415.1. GTDB lineage: Bacteria > Methylomirabilota > Methylomirabilia > Rokubacteriales > CSP1-6 > UBA12499. Next base: position 9,965 of record MGBV01000158.1, read on the forward strand.
CACACCGGTCTGGCTCCGCGTTCGCGCCAGGCTGCCGGAGAACTGCAGCGACAGGCCGGTGAGAAGGTTGACCCCCCGATTCGTCGTGTAGCGCTCTTCCGAGCGGATGAGCACCACATCGACGAGGACCATCCTGGGCTGCGTTGCTGGCCGTGCCGGTGGCGCGACCGCCGCCGGCGCCGGTGGTGGGGGACGGTCCAGCGGGCTCGGCTGCGCCTGCGCGAGGGTGGCGTTGCCGAGGCGGCGGTGGGTGTCGCGCCAGTCGTCGAGCCGGCGCGTGAGATGCTCGAGCCGGGAGGTGTCGCTCGGGCTCAGCGCGCGGAACCACGCCACGTCACGTTGCGCCTCGTCGGACAGTCCCGCGGCGGCCCGGATGAGGGCTCCCGTCTTCAGGAGGACGAGCTTCTGCGGCTGCAGTCGCTCGGCGGCCTTGAGCGCGAACGTGGCCGTGTGGAGGTCCTGGGCGTGGTAGGACGCTGCCGCGAGCGCCAGCCAGAGCGCCGGGTCCTTCTGATCGAAGAGGAGGGCGGAGGCGAAAGCGTTCTGGGCCTCGCCGAACCGGCCCTGGCTGAACTGCAGTCGCCCGAGCTGCGTGGAGGCCACGTAGAGCGTCGGCGAGAACTGGAGCGCCAGGTGATAGCCGACCTCGGCGAGCTGGTACTGGCTGCCGTCGCCCGCCGCCGCGCGGAGGTGATACGCGAGGCCGTTCAGGAAGTGGAGGGCGCCGTTCTGCGGGTCGAGCTTGATGGCGCGGCCCAGGGCCTTCGAGGCTCTCACGTAGTCGCCGCGAGAGAGCGCCTCGACGCCCGACCGTACCAGCGGCACGCTCAGGCGCCCGTCGCTGGGCACGAGCGCGGCGAGGTCGGCCGGGGTTGGAGCGGCATCGCTCGCGGCAGAACCGAAACGAGCGCCCGTCCCGCAACCGGCGACGAGCAGTACCGCGGCGGCAACCGCGAGCAGCCGTGTCATTGACCGAGGCCAGTCTATCCGAAGTCCCTGAGCAGCCACGCATGGAATGTGCTTGACTCGAATCCGGCGAGGAACGTATGAAGGGCCAACTTGCGCCCGGCGCGTGCCACGGGGGGACACCATGGACTCACTTCACGTCTTGGCTTGCCGCCGGTTCCTCGTCGCTCTCACCGCCCTGGCTGTGCTGGTGGCCTCGCCCCTTCTCGGGCGGTCGCACGCCCAGGGGCCGGGGGCTCAGAATGTCCAGCAGTTGGCGGGGTGGCAGGTCCCCGGGCTGGCGGCGGTGCCGGTCAGCAACGTCACGGCCGGCGCCGGCTTCACGTCCGCGGTCGTCCGCATCAATGGCGTCTCCGCCACGCTGGTGGTGTTCAAGGGGACTGGGCAGCAGAAGGCGAACGTCGCCGTCCTCTTCGCCACCGACCTGAAGCCCTCCACCCTGGTCCCCGCCGCCGCGGGCACCCCGCTCGACGACCTCACGTTCAAGCGGGCAGCCTTCGTCGTCGCCCCTCAGGAGAACGCGGGCCTGAAGGTCGCGACGCCCTCTCCGCTTTCGTCCTACGTCACGGGTCCCCAGCTCACCCTGGTCCAGGGGGTGACTCTCACGGCCACCGTCGATCTCTCGGGCAACCTCCAAGCGCTCCTGTCCCAGGTCAATCTGCCGGGGACGGCGCTGCCGTTGAGCGGCGGGATCGACCCCGGTGTCTTCAGCGGATCCGCGGGACGCCCGCTCGCGCAGGCGTTCATCGACAACCTCGACCTCAGCGTCCCCTTGCCCAACATCAGCCCGGCCTGGAAGCCGGGGTTCCTGACCTTCGTCGACAAGACCCCGCGGCTGTTCGTCAAGGGCGTCGGCGGCAGCCTGGCCGCGGGCGTCAGCGCCAGCGTGGACCTGAACCTCGGCGCCGGCGCGCCGCTCAGGTTCACCAGCGTGACCATGAGCCGGGATGCGGCCAGCGCGAGGCTTTCGCTGTCCAGCGCCCCGGTCACCCAGGTCCCGGCCGGGCTCGTGGCTCTTCCCGTGGCGGGCGCCCGGCTCACCAGCCTCGCGTTCACCGCCGGGATCGCCGGGAACACGGCCACCTTCACGCTGCCCGGGACCTTCACCGCCGGGGGCGCCTCCTCGAGCTTCACGGTCACGCTGACCGGGGGTGCTCCGGCGACGGTCTCCTTCACGCTCGACCGGATGAACCTCGCCGATCTCGCCGGCTGGAGCGTGCCCGGGCTCGGGAACGTCTCTATCAGCAACGTCACCATCAGCCCCGGGCTCACGTACGGCGCCGTGACGGTCAACGGAATCTCCGCCTGGCTGGCCGCCTTCAAGGGGGCGGGGCAGCAGAAGGCGAATATCGCCGTCCTCTTCGCCACCGACCTCAAGCTGTCCTCCCTGGTGTCCGCGGTGAAGGGCACACCGCTCGACGACCTGGCGCTGAAAAAGACCGCCTTCGTCATCGCGCCCGCGGAGAACGCCGGCCAGACGGTCGCGACGCCCTCGCTCCTGTCGTCCTACGTCACGACGCCCCAGCTCACCCTTCCCCATGGCGTGAGCCTCATCGCCACCGTCGACCTCGCGGGAAACCTCCAGTCGTTACTCTCCGAAGTCAACCTGCCCGCGACGGGCTTACCGCTGAGCGGCGGGATCGACCCCAGCGTCTTCACCGGATCGGCGGGGAGCCAGCTCGCCCGGGCGTTCATCGACAATCTCGATCTGAGCGTTCCGCTCCCCGGCATGAGCCCCGCCTGGAAGCCGGGATTCCTGGGCTTCGTCGACAAGACGCAGCGCCTGTTCGTCAAGGGCGTCAGCGGCAGCCTGATCGCGGGGATCACCGCCAGTGTTGATCTGAATCTCGGCGCCGGCGCGCCGCTCAGGTTCACCAACGTGACGATCAGCCGCGATCCGGCGACCCGGAAGCTGTCCTTCTCCAGCGATCCGATCACGCCGCCGGCCGGGCTGCTGGCTCTTCCCCAGGCGGGAGCGTCGGTCACCGCCCTGTCGCTGGCCGCCGACATCGTCGGGGGAATCCCGACGTTCACGCTGGGCGGGACACTCACCGTGGCCGGCAAGCCCCAGAACTTCACGGCCACCCTCTCGGGCACCGCAACGGCCTCCTACTCCATCACCCTCTCCGGGGGAAAGCTTGCCGACCTCACCGGCTGGACGGTGCCCGGGCTCGAGAACGTCTCCGTGACCAACGTGGCGGTGGGAACCGGGTTCACGTCAGGGACGATCGGCGTGGGCGGCCTGACCTTTGACATCGCCGTCTTCAAGGGCGCCGGCCAGCAGAAGGCGAACGTCGCCCTGCTCTTCGCGGCCGACCTGAAGCTCTCGTCCCTGGTCGCCGCCCTCAAGGGCACCCCCCTGGACGACCTCACGCTGAAGAAGACCGCCTTCGTCATCGCTCCGGCCGAGAACGCCGCCCCGAGTGTCAGCGTTCCGGCCCCGGTGTCCGCGCTCATCGGGAAGACAAGCCTGGCGCTCAAGGCGGGCGTCAACATCAGCGCGGGGGTCGATCTCAGCGGGGACCTCAAGACGCTGTTCGACAGCGTCGGGCTGGCCGCGAGCGCGCTGCCGCTGTCCGGGGGCATCGATCCGAGCGTCTTCAGCTTCGGCGGCGCTGGCGGCGTGGCCTCCAGCCTGGCCGCCGCCTTCCTCGCCAACCTCGATCTCAAGATACCGCTCGGGACTATTTCGATCCCGGGAGCGCCCAGCTCCTTCGCCGCCAGGAACGCCCAGCTCGCCATCAAAGGGGCGACGAACGGCATCACCGCGGCCATCACCGCCGACACCTCGCTCGCGATCGACGGCCACAGCTTCGCGATCGCGGGCACCATCGCGCTCGTCCGGAAGGACGGGACCCAGTCCATCTCGCTCACCGGCGCCTCCACGCAGAGCTGGCGGAAGCCGTTCGGGATCGACTGGCTGAGCGTGGACAACGTGTCGCTCGCCGTGACCCTGGGGCAGAACGCGTCGTTCGGCGTCTCGGGAGTGACCGACGTCGGCAAGATCCGGAACCTCACCATCACGGCCCGCATCGAGACGACGGGTGGCCAGGTCTCCAACATCGGCTTCGAGCTGACCGGCGCCGACATCCCGCTGAGCGAGATCCCGGCGGTGAACCAGATTCCCAACCTCAGCGGGATCGCACTCCGCGACGTGACGGTCTCGACGCAGGCGATCGGCGGGACGATCAAGAGCGCCAAGATCAAGGTGCTCGACGGTCTCAGCGCGGTCCTGTTCCAGAGCGGCGGGCAGTGGAGCTTCGCCGCGCTGAAGGAGAACTTCGCGCTCGCCGACATCCTGCCGATCCCGGCCCCGGCCCAGCCGATCCTCGGCAAGGTCAAGCTCAACAAGGCGGCCCTCGTGGTCAGCGCGGCCGGCATCAACGCCAAGCTGTCCGATCTCCCCGCCGCCGCCCGGCGTGAGCTGGTGGCGATCTATGGCAGCCCGAACCGGAACATGCAGCTGGTGAGCGGCCTCAACCTGATCACGGCGATCGATCCGACGGCGCTGGGCCCCGCGCTGGGGGGGCTCGGCGTCAGCAAGGACGGCCTGGTGCTGGAAGGCGCGATCGGCGGGCTCTTCGGCGGCCCCGTGTCGCTGGACCTCGCGGCGGCGATTCCGCCGATCACGCCGCCGAAGGCGCTCGCCTTCCTCGTGTTGCCGCAGAACTTCCAGACGTCGTTTTATATGCGGCTGCAGCCGCCCTTGGTCGCGGTTGGCATCGCCCTCAGCACGGACCTGAGCGTCAAGACCAAGGCTCAGGCGCTCGCCTTCACCACCAGCATCGACTTCCAGCTCGATACGTCCGGTGGCTTCACGATCGACGTCCAGGGGAAGACCGACAGTCCCTGGGCCAACGCCCTGGGCATCCGCGGGTTCACGCTGGATCCTGGCACGCGGATCCAGGTGTCGGTGTCGGCGACCACGGAGGTGACGCTGACGTTCGTCGGCAAGTCGCACATCGGCGCCCGCGAGGTCGACCTGATCGCGAGCGCGAGCGTGCTCGCCTCGGAGGGGGTGATCGACAAAGGGGCCTTCGAGGGCAAGGTGAGCGAGCTGGACCTCGAGGATCTGGTGGCGCTGACCAACGGCGTGGTCGGCGCAGCCGGTGGCAAGCCCCTCCAGCCCGACTTCCCGAAGGTGCGGCTCACCAACGTCGATGTGGCCTTCGCGTCCCCCGGCGTGTCGATTCCCGAGATGAACCTGCCCAACGGCGGGATCCGGCTGGCCGGCGACCTCTGGTACATGCTGAAGAACGCGCCGCTCGGCAAGTTCAGCGCGCAGGTCTCGGAGAACGGCCTCAGTATCGACGGGGCGATCTCGGACGTCGCCATCGGTCCCGTGGCCCTCAGGGGCAACACCCTCGACGTCAAGGCGCAGATCATCCCGCCGGCGCCACCCTCCTTCAAGATCAAGGGCGGGGCGGTCCTGTTCGGCAAGAGCCAGAGCATCGCGCTGATCGCGTCGCTGACCGGCATCGAGCTGGCGACCGACCTGGACCTCGGCGAGCTGGCGAAGCTCGACTTCCACGCCTCGGCCGGGGCGCCGGAGACGAGCGCAAGCGGGCTCGCGAACGCCGACCTCGGCCTGCACGCGCGCCTCGCCATCGACTTCTCCGCCTGGCTGCGGGGTCCGGCACGGCAGCCCCTCACCGCCGTGTTCTCCGGCTTCGCCGCCGACATCAGGGCGACGCAGGATGCGCTGACGGCCGCGTAGAAGAAGGTTGACGATCTCAACGCCCAGATCGCCACGGCTCGGGCGAACGCGCGCAAGGCGCAGCAGTCCGACGCGCAGGCGCTCGCGGCGGCGCAGAAGAAGGTGGACGACCTCGCGGCGGCGCTGACCCAGCTCGACAAGGACATCACGGCCGCCCGGGGCCGCATCACGACCTGCGACTACACGGTCAAGACGTGCGTCTGGCGGAACCTCTTATCCGGCAAGTGCACGAAGCACGTGGACGCGCCCGACCTCTCGCGCGACGCCGCGTGCGCGAAGGACAACGTCGCCTACCAGGCGACCGTCGTCGCGAAGGAGGCGCTGCGGACGACTACCCAGGCCGCGAAGACGGCGGCCGACACGATGCTGAGCGACCTGAAGAAGGGCGTGACCCCCGGTGACGTCACCGATCTCGACCCCACCGTGGTGACCCTCACCACGGAGCGGGACGCCGCCACGCTCGTCCTGACGCAGGCCCAGCACATGGCGGCGGGCCTCGAGACCGTGGACAAGCAGATGCAGGCCGCCCTCGACGCGCTGAGCCGGCCCGACGCCTTCGTCCTCGTGGACAGCCTCATCCAAGGGAGCCTCAGAGGCTGCCTCGCCGGCAAGCCGGTCGCCCTCGGCCTCGATTTCACCGTATTCGGGACGTCGTACAAGAGCGGCTTCGCATTCAGCGTGACCGATCCCGCGTTCACCGCGGACCAGCTCGCGAGCCTCGCCCTGCTCATCGCGACCAAGGCGGTGGCGGCCGACCAGAGCGCGTCGCCCGCCCTGGTCCAGCTCCTTCAGGACGCGTACGCCAAGAAGCGAGAGCAGGTGCAGGCCACGCTGGACCAGGTGCTGAAGGCCAACGGCCTGGAGTGAGATTCCGGTGAGCCTCCTCGCCTGACCCGGGCGACAAGGGGGGGAACGCGCGCGCGCCACCGCTTCGGTCATGGCCGCGTTTCTGCGGGCAAGCGAGCGAGGACGGCGTCATAGACCTCACGGGCCAGCGCCAGCGCCTCGACGATTTCCTCGAGAGCGTAGGCGGTCCAAAACCCCTGTCGCGCCGGCCGAGCCTGCCAACCTTTCCCCCTTGGCCCTTGCCGCGAGGCAGGATCCCGCTGCTGGCCGCCAACGTCAAGTGCCCTGGTGGGGTCGTGACCGTCAGCGGTGCTCAGAAATGGGGAGAGCGGCCGAGAACCTTGCCCTCGTTCACGGACCAGCCGGGCGCGACCAAGCCGAGAGCGACGGGGGTGGGCAGACCAGGGAGCGCGGCCCGGGGCCGGCCGTGAGGAGCGATCGCCGAGCCCCAGTCGCTCCAGCAGGTCACGCAGCCTCTGCCCTCCGGAGTAGACACCCACGATTCGCCGCCGGCCTCCGCAGCGCGGGCACAGCAGAACGTCCAGGGCGAAGACCCGTTTCATCAAGGCCGCCCACGAGAGACCCGTCGAACCCGAAGACGGCGGCGACCCATCGCCGGCGACCGGCCTCAGGCCTGTCCCTGCCGCCCCGACGTCCTGGTCGACAGCTTCTCGCATGCTGGGGATAATCTGCGAGGCGGATAGGCGACATAATGCCCGTTCTCGGTGGTTTGGTTTGGGCGGCAGGCGAGCCGCCGTCGGCGTAGGAAAGGCGGCTCCGTCGCGACCATCGGCACGTCGCTCGTGAGCTTCAGCGGGACCGGCAACGCGCTCAACGTGACGAACGACCTCGCGCCGACCGCGCTGATCGGCGGCATCCCGAGTCTACCGGCGAGGTCTTCGGCGTCCGCGCGGACTACGTGTGGTGGCGGACGGAGGACTGGGAGTCGTCGGCCGGCTACTCGTTCTTCACGACGTACAACAACGACCTGCCGAAGTTCAACGTCCTCGACCATCTCGTCACCGCGAGCCTCTTGCGCAAGCTCTCGCTGGGCGCCTTCCCCGGGCAGGCGGGCGTCCAGTACTCGTACGACTGGCTCGGCCTCGAGGGCGATGAGTTCCTCACGCGCCACACGGTGACGCTCTCCGGCGCGGTCGTCGAGGGCGAGATGAACCTGACGCAGGGCTTCTTCCGCTATCAGTCGAAGGATTTCGCCGAGGGCTTCCCGCGGCCGGTCAAGCAGGAGCAGCGGGACGCCGACAACTGCATGGTGGGGTTCCTCCACCTGCTGCGCTTCGCGCAGGACCGCCACTTCATGAAGGCGGGGTACCAGTTCGACTACGACCAGACGTCTGGGCGGAACTACGAATACGCGGGCCACCGGTTCAGCGCCGGCGGCCAGTACACGCTACCCTGGGGCGGGCTCCGGCTGAAGTACGACTTCGACGTGCAGCTACGCAACTACCAGCACAAGAACACGATGCTGCCGTCGTACGCGCCCGCCACGAAGCGCCGCTACGACGAGGAGTTCACGAATACCGCCCGCGCCGAGCTGCCGCTGCCGTCCAACTTCACGCTCGCCGCCGAGTTCCTGGTGACGAACGCGCGGTCGAACATCGAGGTGTTCGACTTCGACCGCCACGTCTTCTCGCTCGTCCTCTCCTGGACGTACTGAGCGCGCGGCCCGCGCTCAGCGGCCGATCGTCACCGACCCGCCACCCTGGACCGAGACGAGGCTGCCGTTGAAGTTCGCGAGCGGCGTCGTCGGCGTCAGGGTCACGCCGTTGATCTGAATTGTCCCCGCCGTGCCCAGGCCGGCCAGCGGCGTTGCGCTCGTGATCTGGAAGCTGTTCGCTGGCCCGTAGACCGGTCGGCCTCGAGCTCGAGGGCGCGCTTGAGGTTGGCCAGGGCCGCGTCGTACCGCCGCTCGTCGATGTCGATGATCGCCTGCGCGACGTAGACGTCCGCCTCGGTCGTCTGGGCTGCGACGCGGGGCGCTTGACCAAGCAGGAGGGCCAGGACGAAGACGGCAATCGCCGGAACGGCGCGGTGGTGGCTCACGCTGCCCCTTATAACTCGTCAGTTTCTCCGACGCAACAGCCTCGGCCGGGCGGGGCTGAGGGGCCGCCACGGCCGGTCCGCGCCTCGGCGTCGGACGCCGACCAACTGGGCATCATTCGAGGTCCCTGACGGCGTCTCTGAGCTGGTTCAGGTGCGCCGCTTTGATCCGCGTCTGCTTGGCGACGATGCTCGGGTCCGTGTACGCCGGCGCCGTCAGCCCGGCCTTGTCATAGGCTTCGCTCAACGCGGTCCGGAGCTCGGTGAGGTGCAGCCGCTTCACCGCGGTACTTCCCGCAGCCAGCGTCGGATCGGTCCACGCGAAGGCCTCCAGCCCGTTGACCGCGCGAAGACGGTCAATGGCCTCTCGGAGCTCGGTGAAGTGCACGGCCTTGACGGTGTTGCCAACCACCAGGCTCGCGTCGGTGAAGGTCTTGGCGAAGACCGCATCGACCGTCTTATTCGTGTTCAGCGTCACGGTGCAGGACGCCCCGCTGCACGCCCCGCCCCACTGCTTGAAGGTCGCCCCGGCGGCCGGCGTGGCCGTGAGGGTCACAACGGTGTTCACGAGGTAGCTCGCCGAGCACGTGGATCCGCAGTTGATGCCGCTCGGACTGCTGGTCACGGTCCCGCTGGCCGAGCCCTTCCGGACCACCGTGAGGGTGAACATCTGCTGCGAGGCGGTGAAGGTCGCGGTGATCGTAGTGGCGGCGCTCACGGTGACCGTGCATGTGCCGGTACCGCTGCATCCACCGCCGCTCCAGCCGGTGAACACGGAGCCCGAGTTCGGCGTAGCCGTGAGGGTCACCGAGGTCCCGCTGTCGACAGACTCCGAGCAGTCTCCGCCGCAGCTGATCCCGGTTGGGCTGCTGGTCACCGTGCCAGTTCCGTTTCCGGCCTTGCTAACCGTGAGGGAGAACTGGACCGCCTTGCCCGTGCCCGTCACCGCGCGTGAGATGTCGCCGCCGTTGGACGTGAAGCTGACGTTCCCCGAGAACGTCGTGACCGAGGTCGGGCTGAAGCGGACGACGACCGTCTGGCTGGCGCCGGCCCCGAGGCTGAAGGAGCCGCCGGAGACGATGCTGAAGGGCGCCGAGGTGGAAGCGCTGCCCGTCAAGGTGGGGCCACCGGTATTCTTGACGGTGAAGTCGCGGTCGGTGGAGGTGTCGACGGTGACGCTGCCGAAGTCCGTGGTGCCGGTCGGCGTCACGCTGATTGCGGGCGGGCTCTGCGTTCCGTAGATCCCGAGCTTCCAGCTCTTCCAAGTCCCCACGTCCTGGGCGACCCGATCCGCGACCTTCAGCGTCCAGGTGCCGGCGGCGACCTCGCCCCAGTGGCGGACGGACCCGAAGCGCCAGGACGCGAAGTTGTCGCCCGAATCGTTGCGAACCGTCGCCAGGCGGCTTGAGACGCCCGCGGGAGACGTCAGCGTCACCTCGAGATCCCCACGATACGTGTGCGTGGCGTCGAACACGACCTCCACGCGCTCGACGGTGAAGTTGGAGAACGAGCTGGCGATCGTGACGTTGTCGCTGACGCCGGTCGCGTTGTTGTCCGGAATCGTGACGTTGAGCGTGCGCGTGACGGCGGGGACCGAGGCCTCGGCGGCCACGTTGGTCCAGGTGGTCGCGAGGTTCACGGCCGCCTGGGCGTCCACCAGGCCGAAGCCGAACTTCTCGTTGTGAGCGAACTCCCCGGTGGTCCACCCGGAATCTCCGGGATTGATCTTGAAGGCGGACTCGACCAGGATGTGCTGCACGTCCCGCCAGGTCAGCGCCTGGTTCCGAGCGAGCATGAGCGCGATGACCCCGCTCACCAGCGGCGTGGCCGACGAGGTGCCGCCGAACGTGCTCGTGTAGTCCGTGGTCGTGTAGCCCGGGGCACCCACGAGGTCAGTGGTCGTGACGCCCCGGCTCCCCCCGCTTGAGGGAGCGGTCACGAGCATGGCCGCGCACGGCTCGCTGTAGGAGGCCTGGGTGCCCGTGTCGGCGAGCGCCCCTACCGCGATCACGTAGCGGCTGTTAGCGTAACCGTCGAAGTTGCAGTTGTCCTGGCTCGCCTTGCCGTTGCCGGCGGCCCAGGTGAAGATTCGTCCCTTGCCGCTCCGGCCCTGGGTGATGGCGGTGGCGATCGCCGACTGCGTGAGCGGCCCCGGGCCCGCGAGCGTCTTACCGTCGTCGGCGGGGCCCCAGGAGTTGCTGCTGATGTGGATCGCGTTGCCCTGATGACCGAGCGCGTCGGCCTCCTGGGCATCGGTGGCGGCCGCCGAGATCAGGCGAAGCCCGGCCAGGGTCGCCAGGGGCGCCGCCCCGCTCACCCCGATCCCGTTGTCGCCTCGGGCCGCGGCGACTCCTGCTACCGCCGTGCCATGGTGATCCACCGACGTGTTCGGGCTCGGGTCCGAGTCGTTGAAGTTGAAGTCGAAGGAGAGCGCGCTCGAGTAGTTCGGCTGAAGATCGGGGTGCGTGTGCTGGAGCCCATCGTCCACGATACCGATGACGACCCCGGAGCCCCTGGTCGTCGGCCACACGGCCCGCACATTCGCCCCGGCTGGCTCGGCGCTCCGCGCCTTCAGGTGCCACTGCTGCTCGAGAAGGGGATCGGCCTGCCCGGCGACGCGGGCAGGGAGCAGCGCGCCAGCGACCCACAGGACCGTCGCGCCCCACGCCGCCAGACGGAGCCTCGGCCAGCACGATGTCCGCGGCGTGCGAACGACGATCATCGGGGAAACTGCTGACGCTTCAGCAGGGGATAGGCGTTCCTTACGCCCCCGCGCTGGCGAAGCTCGTCCGCCAGCTCCACCGCGGCCAGCGGCTCCGCCGCCTCGACGACGTACCCGTCGGCGACGCCCGGGACGGCGCGGAGACCCCCGCCGGGGAGGCCGGCGAGGACGCCCTGGGGCGACGTTCCCGGGTCAAGCAGCATCGCGACCTCGCGCGTGAGGAGCCGGCGCGTCGCTTTGGTTCGAGGACGTCCGGGCTCGTAGAGCACCAGGTAGTAGTCGGCGCCGGGATTGGCAGCCTGCAGGGCTTTGGCCCTCGCCGACAGATCGGCCTGATCGAAGATCCCCGAGACCCTGAACGTTGCGCGCTGGACGTCGGTGTCCACCACGGCCGCCCCAGCGATCGCGGTGGCATAGTGACCCGGCGCCGCGCTCTTCGCCGTGGGATCGCCACTCCAGTCCAGCTCGACCTCGTCGAGCGCCACCTCGAACTGCTCCGAATGGGGGGCATGGATCGTGATCAACGGCCCGGCCGGCGGTGCCTTCTTGATCTTCGGCTGGGCGAGGGCCGGCTCTGCGGCCAGCAGACACGCGGCCAGGAAGACGACGAGGCGGATAGGCGACATAAAGCCCGTTCTCGGTGGTTTGGTTTGGGCGGCAGGCGAGCCGCCGTCGGCGCAGGAAAGCGAGCGCGCTGGGCGGAGGGCGCTGGGCGAACCGAGCGCATCACCCTCACCTGCTGGTCGAAGCACGCGCATTACCCTCTCTCCCCGCGGGCACGCGGACAAACATATAGCGCCGCGTCACCGCGCATGTCAAGACCGACGGAGTGGCGCGAGGGCGATCAGGCGGGCGTGTCCGCGCAGAGGATCGCGGGAGGCGGGTGGGCGGGGTCCGCCCGCACCCGCTCGCTCGGCAGCCCGAGGTAGGTGAGGAGTTGCTCCACGACCCGGGGATCCTCAATCGTCGCCAGCAGGCGCATCCGATTCCCGCACTGCGGACACGCCAAGACGTCGAGGTCGAAGGATCACCTTTCATACTGCACCTCCTACAGGGGATCTGTCCTTGGCACCCGGCGCAGCATGTTCGCTTGGAGGCCTGCCGTCGGATGGACGTGTTTGCTGGGGAGCATACAGCCACTGGCCCATCTCGTTGCAAATCCGGGCCTCAAGGCGCCCCTCGCGGCGCCACCGGCCGATGGTCGTGCGACGGACGCCGAGCTGGGCGGCGATCTGCGTGCCGGTCAGCATGCCGGCGGCGAGCAGGCGTTCCTTGAGGCTGGTGAGGCCTGCTGACGATCGGACCCACTGGACGCTCACCGCATTGAAGGCCTCCCCAGCACCGGTCCGCAGGCCCTGCTCGTTGAGGATCGCGGCGACCTGGGCATCGGTGTAGTCGTCCAAGAGCGCGTTCATCTGCTGGCGGGCCTCAGCGCTGGTGGTGCGCAGTTCCCAGGCGGTCAGGGGCCGGGGGAGCGTCAGGGTTGTGGTCGCCCCGCCGCGGAACCGGACATGGGCGGTGACCTGGCGCTGCTTGAGCAGGGTGACATCCTCGACGAGAAGCGCCAGCATCCGCTTGCGCTCGCGCTGAGGGGTGTTCGGATCGCGCCAGACCGCGGGGACGTCGACGGCGAGTGCGAGGATACGCGCGCGTCGCTCCGGGTCGACGGTGGCGCGATCGGCGGCACGCTGACGCTGATACTCCGCCTGCGCCTCGGCGAGGGCGCGCAGCCGCGCGTTCCACTCGGCTTCCAAGGAGTCCGCGACCAGTCGGTTGGCCGGGTCCACCTGCATGTAGCGGTGCCGAGCCCGATCGGCCTCGTACTGGGCG
>MGBV01000158.1:23115-26088 GCA_001788415.1 Candidatus Rokubacteria bacterium GWC2_70_16
CGATGCCGCAAGCGATCGGCCTCGTCGAGGCGGGCCTGGATCTCGTGCTGGACGGCGAGCGCCAGCTCGAGCGCCATCGGCGTCACGGCCTCGACCAGCAGCTGGCCGACGGCGGCATCGATCTCGGTGCCGAGGATGCTCTGGCACAGGGGCTCGGCGTAGCCCCGGCCGCGGCCCGGGCACACGTAGTCCGGGACGAGCTGGCCCCCGCGCCGGGGGCGGTAGCGGATCTGCATCCGGCTGCCGCACAGCCCACAGACGACGCGGCCCTGGAGCAGGGCGGGCCCTTCGCGGGGCGGGCCCTGCCGGCGCTCCCAGCCCAGGGCCTTCGTGCCCGCGGGCAACTGGTGCTCGATGCGCTCGTGCTCCTCCCAGGAGATGTAGGCGGGGTGGGCGTCTCGGAGCAGCGCGTGCCACTGCTCGCGCGGCACGCGTTCCCGTCGTGTGCGTCCGTCAGGCTGCTTGCGCCAGCGGTGCCGGCCGAAGGCGTAGGCGCCGGCGTACCAGGGATTGTGCAGGAGATGGACGGCCCGGCCCAGGCCGAGCGGCGTCCACGCCAGCTCCCCCTTGCGCGCCCCCGCGGTCAGGCGGATGGGAAAGAGCAGGCGCTCTTCGCGGAAGTACTTGACGGTGGCGTGCGCCGCCCCCGTGCGCAGGAAGGTCTGAAAGAGCAGCCGCACGCTCTCCTGGACCTGCGTGTCGGGATCGAGGGCCACGCGGCCGTCGGGAGTGTAGACGAAGCCGACGGGCAGATGGCCGTGCAACTCGCCCCGGCGCGCCTTGTTCAAGATGCCACCGCGCAAGCGGGCCCGCAGCACGTGCAGCTCGGCCTCGCTCATCGTCCCCTTGAGGCCGAGGAGCAGCCGGTCGTTGAAGTGCGCCGGGTCGTAGACCCCATCCTCGTCGAGGATGAGGGTGTCGGTGAGCGCGCAGATCTCCAGCAACCGATGCCAGTCGGTCGAGTTGCGCGCCAGGCGCGAGACCTCCAGCCCGAGCACGATGCCCGCGCGGCCCAGCCCGACATCGGCGACGAGCTGCTGGAAGCCGGCACGATCGGCGGCGGAGGCGCCCGACTGGCCGAGGTCGGTGTCGATGACGATCACGCGGTCATTGGGCCAGCCCAGGGCGACGGCCCGCTGCCGGAGGCCATACTGCCGCTGGGTGCTCTCCGTGTTCTCGAAGACCTGCCGCACCGTCGACTGGCGGATGTTCAGGTACGCGTCCCGCTTGAGGTGACTGGCGGTGACTTTCTGGGACGCGTCGGTGCTCATGGGTTCCTCTCCTCGCGGCCGCCGAGGGCCATGCTCGCCAGCACGCGTACCACGGCGGCGTGGATCGCGTCGGACACGCGGGGCGCCGCCGCCCACCGTTCCGGATGCCCCGCTGGCTCGACCGAGGCGCCCGCTGGCCCGTGGGCCATCCAGGCGGCGAGCCCGTCGCGCAGGAGCACGACCAGGCCGCCGGCACCGCCAAAGGCCGCGCCCGTGAGGACGCGGTGCCGGAGCGCCTCGTAGGTGGCCCCGAACACGTCGCCGCCCGTGGGCGCCGCGTGGGCCGCGCTCACGGCCGTTTTTTTTCCCGGCGCGCCAAGGCCCGCTCGACGCTGCGTGGATGGACCGTGCGCCCGAACCGCGCCCGGACCCGCCGCGCCAGCTCCGGGGGGCGCAAGGACGGATCCGCCGTACGCGCCCGATGCAGGAAGGCCACCACCTCGGGGCTCAGCTTGTGCGCGCGCCGCGGACCGGGCTTCTTCGGCACGAGCGCGGCCAGCCCGCCGCGCGCCACGGCGGCTTGGGCCTGGTAGAGGGCGGGCCGGGAAAAGCCGAAGGCCGCCGCGCTGCGACTGACCGGCTGCCCGTCGACCCGCACGCGGCGCACCATCTCGTACTTGACCTGGACCAGATCGCGGGCATCGAAGAAGTCGCCGCCAGCGAAGAGTGGGTCCTGGACCCGATCCGGGTGAGCGTTGAGGCTGCCATACAGCCGGAGCGCGTCGATCTTGGGGTCCGGGGGCTTGGGCTTGGCCATGGACCTCTCCGGGGCGGCAGGCTAGATGTGTAACTATATTTATGCCATAACGGAGCGTGCTGTCAAGAGAATATCGCTGGTGAGGCCAGCAGTTGCCGAGGGAATACGGCCCAACCACCACGAGAGGCGGCGCGCCTCTGACCGTCGCGTCCGGCATAATCGCTCTTACATGGCCGGCGAAATTGCCCTTACAGTCCCCGGCCTCGGCCTGCGCTGCCATCATGACCGCAGCCTCAGGACCAACGCGGCCAGATCGACCAGGTCCGGGACCCGAAACCGCGACCGGCCCGCCGCGACGGCGACGAACGCGTCCTCCGGGACCGCGCTCGTCCAGCCGGCCGGCAACGAGGTCAGGCGCCCATGGCCATCACGGTAGTAGACGCGGTCCTCACCCCAGTTGTGCCGGTGCATCACGACGTCGAGCGCCTGCCCGAACAGCGGATGGAAGGGATGCGTGACCCGGACCGGCGCGGTCACCTCCCCGGCGTGAGTTGCAGTTGATCGGGTGGGCGAAGGCGCGCCGCAGCAGATCGGCCCACCGCCAGTGGCGCGGCGGCTGCGGCCGGCCGGTCGTGTCATTCCCCGATGCGCCGCGCGTATCGTCGAGGCGGGCTCCCATCTCGAGGGTCGGCGCCTCCGGTCCGGGGACGATGCGGCTCCGCCACCGGGCGTGCGGGCCCAACACTCCGTGGTACAGGAGCAGGTTGATCCGTGGGCGTGGCGTTAGCGCCGCCAGCTTCTCCAAGAACTCGAGCGGCTCGAAGAGCAGGTGACTCGTGCCGTCGGCCCACACCCGCTTGAGTTGCACCAGCACGCGCCCGTCGGCCAGCAGTCGCAGGCGCTCTTGGGCCAGGGGAGGCCGGAGCAGGTATCGACAGAGGTGCTCGAGCCGCTTCCGGTCGTGACCGGCCACGCGCAGGTCAGCGTGGAGGTCAAAGCCGTCGA
>MGBV01000159.1:0-27322 GCA_001788415.1 Candidatus Rokubacteria bacterium GWC2_70_16
TCCCGGAGCGCCTCGCGGATCTCCTCGTCGGTGACGACGATGGTCTTGGGAATCCCGTCGATGAGGTCGCGCCCCTTCACCTCCATGGTGAGCCGCTCGCCCCCCGTGGAATAGGCCGACCCGAGCTTGATCTTGATCTCTTCCGCGCGCCGCTCACCCACCAGAAGATTGTAGTGCTTCTTGATGTACTGGATGATGGCCTCGTCCATCTCGTCGCCCGCGATGCGGACCGACTTGGAATAGACGATGCCGGAGAGCGAGATCACGGCGACTTCCGTGGTGCCGCCCCCCACGTCCACGATCATGTTGCCGCCCGGCTCCTGGATGGGCAGCCCGGCCCCGATGGCCGCGGCCATCGGCTCTTCGATCAGATACACCTCGCGCGCGCCCGCCTGCATCGCCGAGTCGCGCACGGCTCGCTTCTCCACCTGCGTGATGCCCGAGGGCACGCCGATCACGATGCGCGGTCGCACGAGCGTCTGCCGGCGGTGCACCTTGCTGATGAAGTAGTGCAGCATCTTCTCGGTGACGTCGAAGTCGGCGATGACGCCATCCCTCAGCGGGCGGATGGCCGTGATGTTGCCCGGCGTGCGGCCCAGCATGGCCTTGGCCTCGTGGCCCACGGCCAGCACCGAGTGGTCGGCCTGATGGATGGCCACGATGGAGGGCTCGTTCATCACGATCCCCTCTCCCCGCACGTAGACGAGGGTGTTGGCTGTGCCCAGGTCGATGGCCAGGTCATTCGAGAAGAGCCCTGCGAGCAGGCTGAACAGCATGACGACTCCTGTGTGACGCCCGAAGCGGTTAAATGGGGGCGACCGTCCACCCTAATCTAGCACCGGCCCGAGCGGGGTACAACGGGCCGTCTTTCCCGCGGTGAAGCCGGCACGCCTGCCGGGCGCGGCAGCGTCAGCGGACGCCCAGGGCGTTGGGCAACCAGAGGGACAGCGCCGGGACATAGGTGACCAGGAGCAGCACGGCCACCAGCGCGACCACGAAGGGCATGGCCCAGCGCGAGATCTCGGTCATGGGGGCGCCCGAGATGTGCGAGGCCACGTACAGGTTCACGGCCACGGGCGGCGTGATGGTGCCGATGGCGAGGTTGACGGTCATCATGACGCCGAACCACACCGGGTCCCAGCCGAACTGCTTCATGAGTGGCAGCAGGATCGGCAGGAAGACGTAGTAGATGGAGATGGCGTCCAGCAGCATGCCGGCCACCACGAGCATGACGTTGAGGAGCAGGAGGATCACGACCGGGTTCGTGCTGAACCCGACCAGCGCCGCCGCCGCCCTGTCCATGATCCCCATGGTCGAGCCGGCCCAGGAGAAGAGCCCGGCGAACGCCACGACCACCATGACCACGGAGGTCGACACGGCGGCGTCGCGGAACGTCTCGTAGAGGTCGCGCCAGCCGAGGTTCCGGTACACGGCCAGCCCCACGACGAGGCCGTAGGCGACGGCGACGACGGCGGCCTCCGTCGGGGTGAACACCCCGCCGTAGATCCCGCCCAGGATGACGACGGGCGCCATGAGTCCCCACTTGGCGTCCCAGGCCGCGCGGCGGATCTCGGCCCAGGTCCCCCAGCGCTCGCCGCCCCAGCCATGGCGCCGGGCGATCCACACCGTGGGCGCCACCAGCGCCAGGCCCATGAGGAGCCCCGGCACCACGCCCGCGGCGAAGAGCCGCCCGATGGAGGCCTCCGTGATGACGCCGTAGACCACGAAGGCCACGCTGGGCGGGATCAGGACGTCCGTCGTCGCGGCCGCCGCCACCAGGGCCGCCGCGAAGCCGACGGCGTACCCACGCCTGACCATGGCCGGGATCATCACGGCGCCGATGGCGGCCGTGTCGGCGGGGCCCGTGCCCGAGATGGCGCCGAAGAAGACGCACCCGCCGATGGCGACCAGGCCGAGCCCCCCGGGCACAGGTCCAATGAGCAGGTTGAGGAGGTTCACGAGCCCGCGCGAGAGCCCTGCCCGGTCCATCACGAAGCCGGCCAGGATGAAGAAGGGGATGGCCAGCAGGGGGAACTTGGCGATGTTCGCGTAGACGTTGGCCGCGGTGACCTGGATGCCGAGGTTGAACTGCCAGAGAAAGATGAGGGCCGTGAGGCCGATGGAGGTGACGATGGGCACGCCGAGGCACAGGAGCAGGAAGAAGCAGCCGAAGAAGAGGAGCCCCGGCTCCATCTACTCCCCGAGCCTGCGCTGGGCCCGCAGGGCGCCCTGGACGATCCGGAGCAGGATGAGGGCGCCGATGAGCGGGATGCCGGCCGTGTACCACCACTGCGGGACGGCCAGCGCCTCGGAGGTGGTGCCGAGCTGGCGCTCGCTCCGGATCTGTCCGAGGCCGAAGTAGATCAGCGCGGCGAAGAGGAGAAGGGCAAGGGCGGCGGAGAGCCAGATCGCGCACCGCTGCACGCCTCGCGGCATCCGCTCGACGACCCACGTGAAGCCCAGGTGCAGCCCCTCGCGAAAGGCGACGGAGGCCCCGAGGAGGGTGACCCACACGAACAGGCTCACCACCACCTCCTCGGTGAAGGCGAGCGAGTAGCGGATGAGGTAGCGGGTGATGACGTTGAGGAGGGCGATGGCGGTCATGACCGCCAGGAGGAGAACGCAGGCTCCCTCCTCCAGGCGGTCGAGCCACCGGCTCACGCGCGCGGGCTCGCGCGCCTACTTCGTCCGGGCGACGATCGCCTCGGCCGCCTTGACCAGGTCGGCCCCGACCTCGGCCACCCACTTGTCGTAGACCGGCTTGGTCTTCGCCCTGAAGGCGGCCAGCTCGGCCGCGGACAGCGTGACCACCTCCATGCCGTTCTTCTTGAGCGTCTCCACGGCCTCCGTGGAGCCCTCGAGCCCGGCGCGGGCGCCCTTCTTCTGCCAGTCCATCACCTCCAGGGCCGTCTTCTTGACGATCTCGCGGTCGGCGGGCGTCAGGCTGTCCCAGGTGATCTTCGACACGCCCAGGATCAGCGGATCGATGGCATAGCTCCAGAGGGAGATGTTCTTGTGCACCGTCCAGAGCTTGTAGGGGAAGATGACGGACACGACGGGGTTCTCCTGGCCGTCCACGGTCCCCTGCTGGAAGGCGGTCTGGGCATCGCCCCAGTTCATGTTGATCGGGTTGGCCCCCAGCGCCCGGAAGGTGTCGATGAAGATCGGCGAGCCGACCACCCGCACCTTGAGCCCATCCAGGTCCTCGGGCTTCCTGACCGGACGCTTGGAGTTGGTGATCTGGCGGAAGCCGTTCTCCCCCCACGCCAGCGGGATCACGCCCTTGGCCTCGACGAGCTTGAAGAGCTTCTGCCCGGGCTCGCCGCTCTCCACCGCGTCCAGCCCCTTGTACGAGCCGCCGAACAGGAAGGGCATCGCGAAGAGGTTGAGCTCCTTCACCTGCGGCGACCAGTTGATGGTGGAGCCGAGCGCGAAGTCGGCCACGCCTTGGTTCAGCAGCGTGAACTCGTTGGTCTGCTTGCCCGCGAAGAGCTGGCCGGCGAAGTAGTTCTTGACGTTGATCCGGCCCTGCGTGCGCTCCTTGAGGAGATCGGCGAACTTGGCCGCCGCCTCCCCCCAGGGGCCCGCGGGACCGACCACCAGGCTGTTCTTGAACTCGGGCTTGTACTGAGCGGCGGCCGGCAGGGCCGTCCAGGCGACGAGAAGGGATAGCGACAGGGCGGTGAGCAGGAGGCGTTTCATGGCAGTATCTCCTTGATTTGACAGGTTCGCGGGAGCGGCCCACGTATAGCACGCCCCCGGAAGATGTGTCAACAGGGCTCCCCGGCGGAAATATCGCTTGACAGCGGGGTGAGGCGCCTGTAAGGTGACGTTCGGTTGTGGGTTCATCCGGTTAGCCGATTGGTAGCGGACACGAAGACGCGAAAGTCGAGTTCAACGCCGCGAGGGCCTCAAGCCCGGCGGCGTTTTTCTTTGTCCTCCATTGTTGGAGGGCCCCCCGCCATGGTGGCGGGGTATCACCGAGGCGCGAGCCTCAGAAGAAAGAGGTAGTCGTCAATGGCACAGGGTACGGTCAAGTGGTTCAACGACGCGAAGGGGTACGGCTTCATTTCCCAGGAGGGTGGCGAGGACGTGTTCGTGCATTTCAGCGCCATTCAGGCCCAGGGCTTCAAGAGCCTGGCCGAGGGCGATAGGGTCGAGTTCGAGGTGACCCGGGGCCCGAAGGGGCTCCAGGCCGCCAACGTGCGCAAGGCCTGACGGCATCCCCAGCGCGAAACGGAAGGCCGGGTCCCCTCTCGGGGGCCCGGCCTTTTTCATGCGTTCAAGGGCTTCCGGCATCGGCGCGGGCGAAGAACGGCCTTGACAGGCCTTCGGCGAAGAACGGCCTTGACAGGCCTTCGAGGGGGTTGGTAAGGTAGCGGCGGCTTTCGGGTATCGTTGACGTGTCGCTTGATCCGTACGCGAACGAAACCGGTCAGTTCTGAAGGGCGCGAGCGCCGTGAGGACGCGAGTCCTCGCAGGCGCTCTTTTTGTTTCCCCCCGATCTCGGGGGAGACCCCGGCCATGGTGGTCCGGGGATTTCGTGGGCGGCTCACCCCCGCCCAAGGAGAGAGGGAATCGAGGTATGGCACAAGGCACGGTCAAGTGGTTCAATGACGCTAAAGGGTACGGCTTCATCCAGGTCGAGGGCGGGGAGGATGTCTTCGTCCACTACAGCGCCATCCAGTCCCAGGGCTTCAAGAGCCTGGCCGAGGGCGACAAGGTCGAGTTCGAGGTCACCAAGGGCCCCAAGGGGCTCCAGGCCGCCAACGTGAGGAAGATGTAGGGCCAGCGCGAACCATTCGACGGCCCGCCGGGACACCCGGCGGGCCGTTTTCTTTTCGTCCGGCGGCAGTGCTGCGGAAAAAAGGAGCCCCGACGGCGTTTGCGGCTTCGTGCTGCTCAGCCGCCCCGCTGGTGAAAAGCGGGACCGTCGGGGCCGGTGGTTCCTGGGTCCTCCAGGGCCACCTTCAACGACTTACTGCCGGGCCTTAGGAGGTGACCACCTCACAGATCACCGCAGGGGTACACATCGGCTGGATCACCTCCCTTTCTCGGCGCGGCCCGGCTCAGGGCCCAGGACCCACAACCTCGCACCGGACGCCGACTCCCGGCGCGAGGCTCGGCCACGTCGCCGCCGGCGGGATTGCCCGCGGGGACGCCAGGGGAGCCTGTGTGAGCTCCGACCGATTTTGCCCGAATCTTACATGAGCCGGGCAGCGCCGGAAAGGTTTTTTCATTTCACGCTGAGCCGGCCCTGGTTCTTCTCGAGGATGCCCTTCCCCACGCCCTCCACCTTCTCGAGGTCCTGCACGCGCTTGAACAGCCCGTGGGCCTGGCGGAAGGCGATGATGCGCTCGGCGGTGCCCGCGCCCACGCCCGCGAGCCTCATCAGCTGCGCCTTCGATGCCTCGTTGATGTTGACCTTGGCCTCGCCCTTGGCCGCCTTGTCCTCGGAGCCCGCGAAGGCCCCCGGGACCAGCGCGCACGACACCGCCAGCAGCACCATCGCGATCCATCCCGTCCGCATCGTCATGGCCTCCTCCTCGGTGGTGAGTGGATGATGAGACGCCTCTGTGGACGCGATTTCACTCCGGCGGGCGCGAGCCGTCAATGTCCAGAATGCGATACATGAGAGGCGGATCCGAGCGGATACGGCGCTCAGGGCGCGACGCGGAAGGTGAAGCGGCCCTCGCTCACGTGACTGTCCACGGAGACGACGCGCCAGCGCACCGTGTAGGCTCCGGGCAGGAGGGGCCCGAGCGAGAGGCGGAAGAGCCTCGGCGCGGAGCGATCGATCCGGCCATCGCCCCGGTCCACCCGTCGTCCGTCCTCGCCGATCACCTCGACGCGGCTCCATGCCGGCTCGAGCGCCTCGGTGAACCAGAGCCGCACCTCGCGCGGCGGGTTGCGCAGCGTGCTACCGGCGCGGGGATCGGTGCGCTCGAGGAGGGCATGCGCCCCGGCGGCGCCTCCCGCCAGGAGCGTGAGCGCCAGGCACGCCGTGGCCGCGCGCATGACACGGCCCGGCTGTCTCACTCCGCCGCCGGCGGCCCGAGCCCGCGGAGGTAGGCCTCCCACTCCCACGGCAGGAGCGACTGCTTCGTCGAGTTGCAGTCCTTGCAGGCGGGCACCATGTTGCCCCGCACCGACTTGCCGCCGCGGATGAGGGGCACGACGTGGTCCGCGCTGAGCGCCCCCGGGCCCACCCGGCGCCCGCAGTAGTGACAGACGCCATCGGCGATGCGCCGCTTCCACCACGTGCTCTGGCGCAGCTCGCGCGCGCGGGCCTTCTCGCGCTTGAGGTCGGCCTCGGACGCCACCGGGGTGAAGCGGTGGGCCGGCATCACGCCCCCTCGGCGGCCGCGGAGAGCCGCGCGGACAGCTCCTCCCACTCCTTCATGAGCCAGGCCACCTGCTCCTCGGTCTCCCTCCGCGACTGGGCGATCTCGCGCGCCCGGGCCCCGTCGCGGTAGAGGTCCGGGTCGGCCAGGGCCAGCCCGATCTCCTGGAGGCGGGCTTCCATCTCGCCGATCTGCGTCTCGACGGCCGCCAGGCGCGCCTGGATGTCCTTGATCTCGCGCTCGAGGCTCTTGCGCTTCGGGCTGCGCGGGCCAGCCGCGGGCGGGGCCTCGGCGGCGGGCCCCGCAGCGCGGGCCCGTCCGGGCGGCGGGGGGGGGGCTGGCGCCTCCGCCCCTGTGGCCGACTTGCGCGACAGGTAGTCGTCGTAGTTGCCGAGGAAGCTCGCGAGGCGCCCGGCCCGGATCTCGACCACCCGGGTCGCGATCCGGTTGATGAAGTACCGGTCATGCGAGATGAAGACGATGGTCCCGGCGAAGGCGGCCAGCGCCTCCTCCAGCACTTCCTTGGAGACCAAGTCCAGGTGGTTGGTGGGCTCGTCCATGCAGAGGAGCGCGGCCGGCCGGACCAGCATCCTGGCCAGGGCGAGGCGGGCCTTCTCGCCCCCCGAGAGCACGGCGACCCGCTTGTCCACGGCATCGCCCGAGAAGAGGAAGGAGCCGAGGATGCCGCGCAGGCGGCCGTGGGCGGCGTCGGGGGCGGCCGCGGTGATCTCCTCGAGCACGGTCCGGGCGGGATCGAGCGCGTCGAGCTGATGCTGGGCGTAGTAGTGGACCTCGACGTGCTGGCCCAGCGCCCGCTCCCCCCGCTCGAAGGGGAGGACGCCGGCCAGGATCTTGAGCAAGGTGGACTTGCCGGCCCCGTTGATGCCGACCAGCGCCACCCGCTCGCCCCGCTCCACCAGGAAGTCGAGCCCGGCGTAGACCACGTTGTCGCCATAGGCCTTGCCGACGCCCGCCAGTCGCGCCACGACGCGCCCCGTCCGCGGGGGCTGGGGGAACTTGAAGTGGATCTTCCTCGCGGCCGCGTCCACCTCCACCCGCTCCAACTTCTCGAGCATCTTGACGCGGCTCTGGACCTGGCGGGCCTTGGTCGCCTGGTAGCGGAAGCGCTCGATGAAACGCTCGATCTCCTCGACCCGCTTGGCCTGGTTGCGCGCCTGGGCTTCGAGCAGGGCCTGCCTCGCCTCCCGCTCGAGCAGGAAGTGGTCGTAGTCGCCCGGGTAGACCTGGATGCGCCCGACGCCGAGCTCGGCGATGGAGGTCACCATGCGGTTCAGGAAGTAGCGGTCGTGGGAGACGATCACGACGCTGCCGTCATAGGCGGCGAGGAAGCCCTCCAGCCACTGGAGCGACTCCAGGTCGAGGTGGTTGGTGGGCTCGTCGAGGAGCAGCAGGTCGGGGCGGAGCAGGAGCAGCCGGGCCAGCGCCGCGCGCATCCGCCAGCCGCCGGAGAACTCCTCGAGTGGCCGGTGGACAGCGTCCGGTCCGAAGCCCAGCCCGCCGAGGATCACCTTGGCCTGGGCCTCGAGCCGGTATCCGCCGAGGGCCTCGAAGCGGTGCTGGATCTCGCCGTAGCGGTCGGTGAGCGCGGGATCGGCGTCCGGGCGCGCCATGAGGGCGGCGAGCTGCTCGAGCGCCTCCTCGAGCTGCCAGACCTCGTCGAAGCCGGACAGCGCCTCCGCGAGCACCGTGCGCTCGCCCCCGCTCCCCCCCGCCTCCTGCGGCAGGTAGCCCACCGAGACGCCGCCGTCGCGGTGGACCCGGCCGGCGTCGGGCTCCTCGACGCCGGCCAGGATCCGGCAGAGCGTGGTCTTCCCGGCGCCGTTGGGCCCGACCAGCCCGATGCGCTCGCCGCGGACGATGCGCCAGGAGCAGTCGCGGAGGAGCTCCTGGCCGCCATAGGCCTTGGCCACCGACTCGAGGGCGACCACTGCGCGCTCCCCTCTCCTACCCCATGGTCTGCACGCGCTCGGGCGCGATCTTGTAGATGACGCGGACCTCGCCCGGCTGGCGGAAGGGGTAGATGTCCTTGCCGAGGTACTTCCTGGCGAGGGCGTCGATGTGGCCGTCGGCCCCGGCCTCCGTGATCTCGGCCACCCGGCCCTTGACCTGGAAGTAGCGGTACGGGTTGTCCGGGTCCATGACGGCCAGCGCCACGCGCCCGTTCCGGCGCAGGTTCCTGTCCTTGACGCGGCCCCTGGCCGTGTTGACCCGGATGTGGGTGCCGTCCCAGTCGAACCACACCGGCGTCACCTGCGGGGCGCCGTCGGCCCCGAGGGTCGCCAGGCTGGCGAAGGCCTTCTTCTCCAGCAGATCCTTGAACGCCTCTGGAATCCCTGCCATCACGCCCCTCCTGTGTTCGTGGCGCCCGCCTTGATCGCGTCCATCACCGCGAAGGCGTGCCGGACCGACTTGATGGCCAGCGTGCCGCCCATCAGCACGCCGATATCCAGCGTCTCGGCGATCTCCGCGTCGCTCGCGCCCTGGTGGAGGACCTCCTCCACGCGGTGCTCGATTCAGTCGAAGCAGTTCTGGGACACCGCCACGGCCAGCGCCGTCAGCTCCTTGTGCTTCTTCGAGAGCGCGCCGTCGGCGAACACGCGCCGGCCCAGCTCGCCGAAGGCCGCGGGCACCTGCATGGGGCTCTTGGCCACCAGCCCGTTCAGTCGCTTTCGCTCGGCGTTCTTCTCGTGGAGGTGGAGCATCATCGGACCTCCTCGCTGGCGGATGCCCCGCGGGACGGGGGGTGAGGGTCCGTGAGCGCCCGGGCGCGCGCCTCCGCGAGGCCGCGCAGCGCGAGCAGCAGCCGGACGAGGCATTGCTGCACGAGCGCGCCGTCCTGGGCGGTGGGATCGGCCACCCATGCCCGCGCCCACTCCCGGTTCTCCGCCTGGAACCCGAGCGTCGGCGAGAGGGCCTCGAGCCGGAGGAGCAGATCGTCAGCGGGCAGCCCACCGGCCTTGAGCCGCGCGACGACGGCCCCCCGGACCGCCGCGTTCCAGATCCCAGTGAGCGCCTCGATCAGCGCGGTGTAGCAGGTGGCGTCCGGGCGCTGCTCGAGCTGCTCGAGCAGGGCCGCGGCGAGCGGGTGCAGCGCGGGCGCTCCCTCCTCATCCGCCCCGACGAACCCGGCCAGCAGCGGGTCCCTGGACAGCGCGGCTCCGCCCTCGAGCAGCGCGCGCAGCTCCGCGATGGACACCGGCGGCAGCCCGGCGAGACGCTCGAGGAGCGGGACGTCCCCGGCCATGGCCGTCATGGCCCCGAGGGGGCCGCCGGCTCCTGGGCCACCGCCAGGTCCCTGGCCTGCCCGGCGGGAACGAGGAAGGCGGAGGCGAATGCCACGATGCACACCGCGAGCCCCACCGTGAAGACCCCCCCCACCGCGGACGCCATGGCCGGACGCATCTGCAGCAGCACCTCCGCGCCGAGCCCCGCGCGGGTCATGGGGTTCACGATCAGGTCGGGATGCTCGACCACCCGCCGCAGGCCCTCCTGCAGCGGCGGCGCCGCGGCGGCGAGCAACCCGCCGAGCTCCGTGTGCAGCCGGTGCGCCATCACCGACCCCATCACGGCCACGCCCACCGTGCCCCCGATGGACCGGAAGAACGAGATGACGGACGTGGCGGAGCCGAGGAGGGCGCGCGGCACGGCGTTCTGCACCGCGATCAGCATGGGAACGAAGACGAGCCCCATGCCGACCCCGGCCAGCACGATGTCGCGGGCGGCGGTCAGCCGGGTGAGCGACTCGCTCCAGCCGGCGAATAGGAGGAAGCCGAGGGTGAGGACCGCCATGCCGGCCAGGACGACGCCGCGGTAGCCGACGCGCAGGACGAGGCGCGCGCCGAGGATGGAGAAGGCCACCCAGCCCAGGATGAAGGGCGTCAGCACGAACCCCGCCTGGGTCGCCGTGCTCCCGATCACGGCCTGCAGGAACAGCGGGATGTAGGCGACGGCCCCGAACATGGCCATCCCGGAGAGGAAGCCGGTGGCCGAGGCGGCGCGGATCATGGGGGTGGCGAAGAGCCCGAGGGGGATGAGGGGCTGGGCGGCGCCCCGCTCCACCAGGACGAAGCCCGCGAGCAACACCGCGGAGGCGGCGAGCAGCGCCACGACGGACCCCTGCGTCCACGAGGCCTCGCGCCCCGCCTCCACGAGCCCCATCAGCAGCGAGGAGATGGCGCCCGCGAAGAGCAGCGTCCCCGCGTGGTCGAAGACCACGGGCCGGCGCGAGCGCACCTCGTCGCGGAGCCCCCAGCCGATGGCGCCGGCGGCCAGGAGACCGAAGGGCACGTTGATGTAGAAGACCCAGCGCCACGACACCGTGTCGGCCAGGAACCCGCCGAGCAGCGGGCCCACGAGGGAGGCCACGCCCCAGACTCCGGAGAAGTACCCCTGCATCTTCGCCCGGCGCTCGAGATCGTACAGGTCCCCGATGATGGTCATGCCCAGCGTGATCAGCGAGCCCGCGCCCAGCCCCTGCAGGGCGCGAAAGGCGATGAGCTGGCCCATGCTCTGGGCAAGCCCGGAGAGGGCCGAGCCGACCAGGAAGATGGCGAAGCCGGCCAGGTAGGTCCGCCGGCAGCCGAGGAGGTCGGCCAGGCGCCCCCAGATCGGCATGGTGACCGTGGACGCCAGGAGGAAGGCGGAGAACACCCAGGAGTAGATCCGGATGCCGCCGAGGCTGGCGATGACCGTCGGCATCGCGGTCGCCACCACGGTGGACTCCATCGCCGCGAGGAACACCGCGCCCATCACCCCGGCCAGCACGAGGCCCCGGTGCGTCGCGCCCTGGAGCGACGTCTCGCGCACTAGTGACCGCCCGTGCAGCCGGCGCAGCCGCACCGCGCGCGGAGCAGCGGATACGGGTAGAGGCTCTGGCCTCCGTCCGCCCAGGTGACGCGCAGGGCATCCGGGAGCTTCTTGATCTCCCGCGGCCACGTCATGGTCTCCGTGAGCGCCGCCGGAGGGGCGCCCGCCAGCGCCGGGTCGTCCAGCCGCAGCCGATCGAATGGATAGATGCTCGAATGGTTGTCCGCCCAGGTGATGCCGAGCGCGTAGCGGCCGACGAGATGCACATCCTGCGGCTGCTCCGGGTTCGGCTGCCCCAGGATGGGCAGGGTCCGCTTGATCGTCATGTCGCGCCTCCGGCAGTCGCGCCCTCGAGCCGCTGCCCGGCCAGGAGATAGTGCACCGCCAGATTCTGATGGCTTCCCCACGCCGCCGCGCGCCGGCGGACGCTGGCTTCGCTCGGGAGCCGGCCGCGGCCGAAGAAGTGGCCGAAGGCCTTCCTCACCCCGAGGTCTCCCGCCGGGCAGACGTCCCCGCGCCCCAGGCTTCGCGCCAGGAACCACTCCGCCGTCCACCGCCCGAAGCCGCGGATCGCCGTCAGCGTGCGCATCACCTCGTCGTTGGGGCGCCCGCGCAAGGCATCCAGGTCGAGCGCGCCGGAGGCGACCTGGCGGGCCAGACCGATGATGTACTCGGCCTTCCGCACCGTGAACTGCATGGCCCGGAGCTGGCGCGCCTGCGCCCGCGCCAGCCGCTCCGCGTCCGGGAAGGCGTAGACGGTGTGGCCTCCCACCGCCACGGGCGTGCCGAAGCCCCGCACCAGGCGGGCCCGCACCGTGAAGGCGAACCTGAGGTTCACCTGCTGCGCGCACACGGCCCCCACGAGCATCTCGAGCGGCTGCGGCATCAGCGTGGGCCTGAGCCCGTAGAGCCGTGGCACCAGCGCGCCGAGCACCGGCTCGCGGCGCGCGGCCTGGTAGAACGCCGGTAGATCCAGCTCGAGCCCGCAGATCTGCCGGACCTCGGCGAGCGCTGCGTCCATGGCCCGGGCGCTCCGCGCCCCGGGCAGCCGCAGCGTCAGCCGCGCGTCGTCCGGGCCGCCCGCCCAGCGCAGCTCGTAGCCATGCCAGCGGCCCTGGACCCGCACCGCGCGCCGGAAGACCCCGTCGGCCAGCCTGTTCGCCGGATCCTCGCCCCAGAGGTGAAACCGGGCGAGCGTGCGGGACACGTCCAGCGGTCCGGGGGCAGCAAGGGTGGCCTCCATCGCGGGGATTCAGTGTACCAGAGGCCCGCCGCGAGGGGAACGTCGCGCGCGCGGGTTGCGGCCCTCTCCGGGTCTCGGGTATGGTGGGGACACTCTCACTGCGAGGTGCGCGCCATGACCGATGCCGTCCTCGTCGCCCAGTCCGACTCAGTGCGGACCCTCACGCTCAACCGTCCCGAATCGCTCAACGCGCTCACCGTGGAGGCGATGGGCGCCCTGGCCGACCGCCTCGAGGAGGCGGCCGCCGACCGGGACACCCGGGCCGTGGTGATCACCGGCGCGGGCAGCGCCTTCTCGGCGGGCGGCGACCTGGCCTTCCTCCAGGAGCTTCCCGGCATGCCCGCGGCGCGCGCCCGGGAAGTCGTCTACGGCGCGTTCCAGCGGGTGCCGCGGCTGATCCGCGCCATGGACAAGCCCGTCATCGCCGCCGTCAATGGGGCCGCCGTCGGCGCCGGCTGCGAGATCGCCGTGGCGTGCGACTTCCGGATCGCGTCCGAGAAGGCACGCTTCGGCGAGGTCTGGATCACGCTCGGCTGCATCCCGGCCCTCGGCGGCATGTTCCTCCTGCCCCGGCTCGTGGGGCTCGCCAGGGCGACGGAGCTCGTCCTCACGGGCGCGATCATCGACGCCCGGGAGGCGCTCCGCATCGGCCTCGTGAACAAGGTGGTCATGCCGCCGGACCTGCCCCGCGCCGCCGAGGAGCTCGCCCGGAGCCTCGCCCGGGGCCCGGCGCGCGCCATCGCCGCCGCCAAGGCCGCGCTCGACCGTGGCCTCCACTCCACCTTCCAGGCTGAGCTGGACGCCACGGTGGAGGCCCAGATCGCGTGCTTCGCCACGCGGGACTTCGCGGAAGGGGTCCGGGCGCTCACCGAGAAGCGGGCGCCGCGGTTCACCGGGGAGTGAGAGCCGTCAGCGGGAAAGGTGGTACGGCACGTCGGCGACGACGACGTTCTTCCGGAAGAGCAGCGCCCCCTTGATGAGGAGCGCCGTCTGGTTGTGCAGCAGGTGCTGCCACCACCGGGCGGGGATGAACTCGGGGATGATGATCGTGACGATGTGGTTCTCCCCGTGGGCCAGCAGGTGGTCGAGGTACGCGAGGAAGGGCGTGAGCAGCGAGCGGTAGGGCGAGGTCAGCACCACCAGCGGCAGCCCGCACCCCCACTTCCCCCATTTCTCCTCCAGGCGCCGCGTCTTCTCCGGGTCGAGCTCCACGTACACCGCCTTCGCGGAGGGCGACAGCGTCCGGGCGTACTGCAGCGCCTGGATCACCCCCTTGTGGAGGTCCCCGACGAGCACCAGCACCGTGTGCTGCATGGGCGCGGGAGGCGCGTAGCCCTCCAGCGAGAGCTGGCCCGCCACCTGGCCGTAGTGCCGGTTGATGCTCAGGAAGTGGACGATCAGCCCGCCGCCAACGATCAGGACGATCCAGGCGCCGTCGACGAACTTCGTCACCCCGGTGATGGTCATCACGAGGCCGGTCGTCGCCGCCCCCAGCGCGCTGATGGCGAGCCGCCACCACCACCCCGCCGGGCGACGGCCGAGCCAGCGCCGCACCATCGCCGTCTGGGAGAGGGTGAAGGAGGTGAAGACGCCCACGGCGTAGAGGGGGATCAGGGCGTGCGTGCTGCCGTGGAAGATCGCGATGAGGGTCGCCGAGGCCACGGCCAGGATGATCACGCCGTTGGAGTAGACCAGCCGGTCGCCCCGGTTGGCGAACTGGCGCGGCAGGTACCCGTCCCGTGCCATGAAGAAGGCCAGCCGCGGGAAGTCGGCGAAGGCCGTGTTCGCGGCGAGGACCAGGATGACCATGGAGACCGCCTGGATGAAGTAGTAGAGGAGGCTCTCGCCGAAGACCTGGCGCGCGAGCTGGGAGACGACGGTCTCCTCGTCGCGCGGGACGACGCCGTGCAACGCCGCCAGCAGCGTGATGCCCACGAACATCGTGATCATGATCGCGCCCAGCGCGACCAGCACGACTTGCGCGTTCCTGACCGAAGGCGACTTGAACGCGGTGACGCCGTCGGAGACCGCCTCGATCCCCGTGAGGGCGACGGCGCCGGAGGCGAACGCCCGCAGCAGGAGGAAGAGCCCCAGCGCCGAGGCGGTCTCGGCTGGCGGCAGCGGAGGGGGGGCGGGCGGAGGGGCGCCCCACAGCACGTACCAGCCGAGGCCGTACGCCATCAGCAGGAGATAGCCGCCGATGAAGAGATAGCTCCACACGGCGAAGAGCCGGCCGGACTCGCGGATGCCGCGGAGATTCGCGACCGCGATCAGCGCGACGAGCCCCGCGCCCAGCACGACGCGATAGGGATACAGGGCCGGCACGGCCGAGGTGAGGGCCGCCGTCCCGGCCGAGACGCTCACCGCCACCGTCAGCGTGTAGTCGATCAGCAGCGCCGCCCCGGCGGTCAGGCCCGGGTAGACCCCGAGGTTGTCCTTCGCGACGATGTAGTCGCTGGCGCCTTCCGGGTACACCTCGATGGTCTGGCGGTAGGACGTGATGACGACCGCGATGACCACGGCGATGGCGATGGAGATCGGCACCGACAGCGCCAGCGCGCCGGTCCCGGCGAGCAGGAGCACCCGCAGGATCTCCTCGGTGGCGTACGCGACCGAGGAGAGGTTGTCGGAGGCGAAGACGGCGAGGCCGGTGACCTTGCCGAGGCGCTCGTGGCGCGCCTGCGCTGTGGCCAGCGGCCTGCCGACGAAGAGCTTCTTGAGGGTATTGATCTTCAAGGAGGGGGCTCCGGAGGCCCTACGCTAGTGGGCCGACTCTCGCTTGTCAAGCAACGGCGCGAGGTCGATCGGGGGGGGCGCTCGAGGCGGACAGGATCCGCGTCGGCGGGCTAGAAGGGCTGGGGCAGCCGCTCGGTCCGCGCCATCCGCTCGAACGAGGCGTACTCGGAGATGAAGGTCAGCTTGACGGTGTCGACGGGGCCGTT
This sequence comes from Candidatus Rokubacteria bacterium GWC2_70_16, assembly GCA_001788415.1. Taxonomy (GTDB): domain Bacteria; phylum Methylomirabilota; class Methylomirabilia; order Rokubacteriales; family CSP1-6; genus UBA12499. The sequence goes on from MGBV01000159.1 coordinate 15,357, forward strand.
GCGCTGCTTGCCGATGATGAGCTCGGCGACCTTCTCGCCGTCCTCGGACTGCAGCCCGTAGCGCTCCGGGCGGTACACGAACAGGATGACGTCGGCGTCCTGCTCCAGCGCCCCCGACTCGCGCAGGTCGGAGAGCTGCGGCCGGTAGTCCTTCGACTGCCGCGCCTCCACGGCGCGGGACAGCTGCGACAGCGCGATGACCGGCACGGTCAGCTCCTTCGCCAGCGCCTTGAGCGAGCGGGAGATCTCGGAGATCTCCTGCTGGCGGTTCTCCGGGTTGCGCCCGCGCATGAGCTGGAGGTAGTCGATCACCACCAGGTCGAGGCCGTGCTCGGCCTTGAGGCGCCGGGCCTTGGCGCGGGCCTCCAGCACCGACAGCGCGGGCGAGTCGTCGATGAAGATGGGGGCCTCCGCCAGCCGGCCCGCCGCATGCGTGAGGCGCGTCCAGTCCCGCGGCTCGAGGTAGCCGGTGCGCACCTTGTGGGAGTCCACGCGCGCCTCGGCGCAGAGAAGGCGCTGGACGAGCTGCTCCTTGGACATCTCGAGGCTGAGCACCAGCACGCGCTTGTGCTGCTCCACGCCGGCGTACTTGGCGACGTTCAAGGCCAAGGCGGTCTTGCCCATGGAGGGGCGCCCCGCGATGATGATGAAGTCGCTCGGCTGGAAGCCGGAGGTCAGACGGTCCAGGTCGTCGAAGCCGGAGGCGAGCCCGGTGATGTGCTCCTTCCGCTCGTAGAGCCGCTCGATGTGCTCGAAGGCGTCCTTCAGGATGGCCCGCACCGGGATGGCGGACCCCTGCAGGCGGCGCTCGGAGATCTGGAAGATGAGCCGCTCGGCGTCGTCGAGCAGCTTGTCGACGTCGTCGGTGGCGGCGAAGCTCTGCCCGATGATCTCCGTGGCGATGCGGATCAGGTCCCGCAGGAGGGCCTTCTCGCGGACGATGCCGCCGTAGGCGAGCAGGTGGGCGGCGGTGGCGGCCTCCTCCACGAGGGCCGCCAGGACCGCCGGACCGCCGATCTCCTCCAGCGCGTTCCGGCGGCGCAGCTCCTCGGAGAGCGTGAGGAGATCCACCGGCTCGTTCCGCTCGAAGAGCGCGATCATGGTGTCGAAGATCTTCCGGTGGCCCTCCTTGTAGAAGTCGGAGGGCCGGAGAAGCTCGACGGCCTTCGGGAGACTCTCGCGCTCGAGCAGGATGGCGCCGAGCACGGCCCGCTCCGCCTCCAGACTGTGCGGGGGGATCTTGGAGGTGAGCAGATCCTCGAGCGTCGCCACGCCTACTCCCGGCTGACGATGACCTTGAGGTGGGCCGTGACGTCTCCGTGCAGGCGGATCGGGACGCTGAACTGGCCCAGGGCCTTGAGGGGCTCCTCGAGCGCGATGCGGCGCCGCTCGACCTCGAGCCCGTGCTGGCCGAGGAAGGCGGCCACGTCGGCCCTGCCCACCGACCCGAAGAGCCGCCCCTCGTCGGAGGCCTGCCGGCTCTGGGCGAACGTGAGCGCCTCGATAGCCTGCGCCTGCGCCTCGGCCGCCGCCCGCAGCGTGGCGGTCTGGCTGTCCTGGCGCGCCTTGATCGTGTCGAGGTTCTTGAGGTTCGCCGGGGTGGCGTTGAGCGCGAGCTTCTGGGGCAAGAGGTAGTTGCGCGCGTAGCCGTCCGACACGTCCCGGACCTCGCCGCGACGGCCGAGCTTGGGCACGTCGTCCAGCAGGATGATCTTCATCGCGGACTCCCGGGCCTCACTCTGCCGTGTAGGGGACGAGCGCGATGGTGCGCGCCCGCCGGATGGCGTGGGTCAGCTGGCGCTGGTGCCGGGCGCAGCTGCCGGAGATGCGCCGCGGGGTGATCTTGCCCCGCTCGGAGATGAAGTTCCTGAGTCTCCGCACATCCTTGTAGTCGATGAGATCCACCTTGTCGACACAGAACTTGCAGACCTTGCGCCGCCCGAACCGGCGGCGCTTCGCTGGCTTGTTGACCGGGGGAATGGCTCGATCCTCCTAGAAGGGGACGTCCTCGTCCCCTTCACTGAGTGGTTCTGCGGCGTCGGGCGCGCCGGCCACGGCCGGGGCCTTGCTCCGGCCCATGAACTGGACGCGCTCGGCCACCACCTCGACGACGTTCCGCTTCTGCCCGTCCTTCGTCTCCCAGTCGCGGGTCTGGAGCCGTCCCTCGACCATGATCGGGCTGCCCTTGTCCAGGTATTCCCCGCAGCTCTCGGCCTGCTTGCCCCACACCACGACGGTGAGGAAGCAGGTGTCCGCCCGCTTCTCCCCGCTCTGCGTGGTGTAGTGGCGGTTGACCGCGAGCCGCAGGTCCGCGACCGCGGTGCCGCTGGGCGTGTAGCGGAGCTCGGGCGGCCGCGTGAGGTTGCCGATGAGAAAGACTCGGTTCAGGCTCGCCATCACACAACCTCCTCGGCGACCGGGGCCTCCGGCTTCGGCGCAGATCGCGCGCGCTTGCGCACGGGGACTCGGGTCGTAACGTAGCGCAGCACCTGCTCGTTCAGCTTGAGCTGGCGCTCGAACTCCTTCACGACCGCCGGGGTGGCGGAGGCCTCGATGACGGCGTAGGTCCCCTCGCGCTGCTTCCGGATGTCGTACGTCAACCGGCGCTTGCCCCAGTTCTCCACCTTGCCGACCTGCGCGCCCAGCGCCGCGAGGTTCTCCTGGACGCGCGCGAGGAGCGCCGCGACCTCCTCGTCCGTGGGTCGTGGATCGAAAATCATCAGGATCTCGTACGGGTACAGCGGCTTCACCCCCTTCACTCTCCAGCAGCCGATTCGGAAAGCGACTCACGTTACCAGAGCCGGCGCCACAAGGCAAGCGCGCCGCCCGCCGCAGCTTCCACCTCCCTGGTACAACGCCGGCGCGGAGGCAGTCAAGACGTGGACAAAAAGAGACACGGCCCCTGCCGACACCGGCAGGGGCCGCGCCCCGTCCTCGTACGAGCTGAGGCCCTAGCAGGCCGCGGACAAACCCTGCGGGCTGCTCAAAAAGGTCCAGATGCGAGGCGGCGGCCGACGGCCGCACGCGAGGCGTACTCTCTGTACGTCGAGCGTGCGGCCGAGGGCGCCAACGAAGCAGATGGGCCTTTTTCAGCAGCCTGCTAGTACATGTCCCCGTGCGGCATCGCCGGAGCGGCCGCGGTCTTCTCCTCGGGCAGGTCGGTCACGAGCGCCTCCGTGGTCAGCAAGAGGCCGGCCACCGAGGCGGCGTTCTGCAGCGCCACGCGCTCGACCTTGGTCGGATCGATGATCCCCGCCTGGATCATGTCCACGAACTCCAGGCCCTCCGCGTCGAACCCCCGCGTGGCCACCTTGTCCGCCTTCACCTTCTCCACGATCACGCTGCCCTCGAGGCCTGCGTTCTCCACGATCTGGCGGATGGGCTCCTCCAGCGCGCGCCGGACGATGTTCGCGCCCACCTTCTCGTCCCCCTCGAGCTTCAGCGCGTCGATGCTGGAAGCGGCCCGAAGCAGCGCGACGCCACCGCCGGGAACGATCCCCTCCTCCACGGCCGCCCGTGTCGCGTTCAGCGCGTCCTCCACCCGGGCCTTCTTCTCCTTCATGGCGGTCTCCGTCGCCGCCCCCACCTTGATCACCGCGACTCCTCCCGCCAGCTTGGCGAGACGCTCCTGCAGCTTCTCGCGGTCGTAGTCGGAGGTCGTGTCGTCGATCTGGGTCCGGATCTGCTTGATCCGCCCCTCGATGGTCGCGGTCTTGCCCGCGCCCTCGACGAGGGTGGTGTTGTCCTTGTCGACCACGATCTTCTTGGCCTTGCCCAGGTCCTCGAGCTTGATGTTCTCGAGCTTGATCCCCAGGTCCTCGGTGATCGCCTTGCCGCCCGTCAGGATGGCGATGTCCTCCAGCATGGCCTTGCGCCGGTCGCCGAAGCCCGGCGCCTTCACGGCCCCGCAGTGCAGCGTGCCCCGCAGCTTGTTCACCACGAGCGTCGCCAGCGCCTCGCCCTCGATGTCCTCGGCGATGATGAGGAACGGCTTGCCCGAGCGGGCCACCTGCTCGAGCAACGGCAGCATATCCTTCATCACGCTGATCTTCTTCTCGTGGATCAGGACGAGGGCGTCTTCCAGCACGCACTCCATGCGGTCGGTGTCCGTGGCGAAATAGGGCGAGAGGTAGCCGCGGTCGAACTGCATGCCCTCGACCACGTCCAGCACCGTCTCGGCGGACTTGGACTCCTCCACCGTGATCACGCCGTCCTTGCCCACCTTCTCCATCGCCTCGGCGATCAGGCTGCCGATGGTCTTGTCGTTGTTGGAGGCGATCGTCGCGACCTGCGCGATCTCCTTCTTGTCCTTCGTGGACTTCGACAGCTTCTTCAGTTCGGCGACGACCGCGTCGACGGCGGCGTCGATCCCTCGCTTGAGCCCCATGGGGTTGGCGCCGGCCGTCACGTTCTTGAGCCCCTCGCGGAAGATGGCCTGGGCCAGCACCGTCGCCGTGGTCGTGCCGTCGCCGGCGATGTCCGAGGTCTTGGAGGCCACCTCCTTGATCATCTGGGCCCCCATGTCCTCGTTGTTGTCCTTCAGCTCGATCTCCTTCGCCACGGTCACGCCGTCCTTGGTGATCGTGGGACTCCCGAACTTCTTGTCGATGACGACGTTGCGCCCCTTGGGCCCCATCGTGGCCTTGACCGCCAGCGACAGGATGTTGACTCCGCGGAGCAGCGCGGCCCGCCCCTCGTCGCTGAACATGACCTGCTTGGGCATCCTAAGTCTCCTCTTCGATGGTTCGATGGATTGGACCGGACGGACACCGTCCGGTCGGGTTGGCCCTACATCGGTCCGCGGCTAGCCGATGATGCCGAGCACATCCTCTTCACGCATGATCAGGTATTCCACGTCCTCGACCTTCACCTCGGAGCCGGAGTACTTGCCGAACAGGATCCGGTCGCCGGCCTTCACGTCGAGCGGGATCTTCTTGCCGTCGTCGTTCACCTTGCCGTTCCCGACGGCGATCACCTTGCCCTCCTGGGGCTTCTCCTTGGCCGTGTCGGGGATGATGATGCCCCCCTTCTTCACCTCACCCTCCTCGACGCGCTTGACAAGAATACGGTCGTGCAACGGACGAATCTTCATGGTCAACTCGCCTCCCGATAGATAAGATGTTTGACTCAGTGGCAACCAGAGGCCACGGGACCGCTAGCACTCATCGAGTGCGACTGCTAATATATGGGGCGGGCCCAACGAAGTCAACTTCTAATTTCGCCCGTACAATCAAATAGTTGCGTAGGAGGCAGCAATGGCAGACACGGCATCCAGGCCGGCAATTCTGATCTCGAGGATACTCCCCGAGGAGTCCCTGCGACTGGCGCGGACGCGGGCGGAGGTGGACCTGCACAAAGGCGACGGCCCGCTGCCGAAGGGGGAGCTCGCCGCCCGCCTCGGGGGGCGGGCGGGACTCGTCTGCCTCATCACTGACACCATCGACGAGGCCCTCCTGGCCGCCTGCCCCGATCTCCGGGTCGTCTCCAACGTGGCGGTGGGCTTCAACAACATCGACCTGGCCGCGGCGACCCGGCGGGGCGTCGTGGTCACCAACACCCCCGACGTGCTGACCGAGACCACGGCCGATTTCACCTGGACCCTGCTCATGGCCGCAGCGCGACGGCTCGTCGAGGCCGACCGCTACGTGCGGGAGGGCCGGTTCACCCAGTGGGAGCTCATGGTCTTGCTGGGCGGCGACGTTCACGGCAAGACGCTGGGGGTGGTCGGCTTCGGCCGGATCGGCCGGGCCGTGGCCCGGCGCGCCCTCGGCTTCAACATGCGAGTCCTCTATCACGACGCCGCCTCGGCGGGGCGCGCGGTGGAGCAGGAGCTCCGCGCCTCGGCGACGGATCTCGAGACCCTCCTGCGGGAGTCGGACTTCGTCACCCTGCACACCCCGCTGCTGCCGGAGACCCGCCACCTGATCAACGCGAGGACCCTGGGGATGATGAAGCCGACCGCCTACCTCATCAATGCCTCACGCGGCTCGGTGGTGGAGGAAGCGGCCCTCGCCGAGGCCCTCCGGGAAGGGCGGATCGCCGGGGCCGCGCTCGACGTCTATGAGCACGAGCCCCAGGTGCACCCCGATCTCCTGGGCCTGCCCAATGTCGTCCTGGCGCCCCATATCGCCAGCGCCTCCCATGACACCCGCGTCCAGATGGCGAACCTCGCGGTGGAGAACTGCCTGGCCGTCCTGGAGGGCCGGACGCCGCCGACTCCGGTGAACCCGGAGGTCCTCAAGCGCCGCTGACGATGGAGCTCCTCAAGCTCTCACTGGTGAGCAAGCGCTACGCCGCGGACGGGCCGCCCGCCGTCGATGGCCTCTCCCTCGCGGTCGAGCAGGGCGAGATCCTGGCGCTGCTGGGGCCCTCGGGTTGCGGAAAGACCACGACCCTGCGTCTCATCGCGGGCTTCGAGGCTCCCGACGCGGGCACCGTGACCATCCGGGGCCAGGTGGTGGCGGGCCCCGGCCGCGCGGTGCCCCCAGAGGAGCGCGGAGTCGGCATCGTCTTCCAGGACTATGCCCTCTTCCCCCACCTCACGGTCGGGGACAACGTGGGCTTCGGTCTGCACCGCCTGGACCGGGGTCCGCGGCGGGAGCGCGTCGCCCAGATCCTCGAGCTCGTCGGGCTCCCGGGGTTCGGCGGACGCTACCCGCACGAGCTCTCGGGCGGGCAGCAGCAGCGGGTGGCCGTGGCCCGGGCGCTGGCGCCGGCCCCGGCCCTCATCCTGCTCGACGAGCCCTTCTCGAACCTGGATGCCGACCTGCGCTCGCTGATGCGGGAGGAGGTCGAGAAGATCCTGCGGAACACCGGCACCACCGCCATCTTCGTCACCCACGACCAGGAGGAGGCCTTCACCCTGGCCGACAGGGTCGGCGTCCTGCACGCAGGAAGCATCGAGCAGCTCGCTCGCCCGGAGGACATCTACCACCACCCCGCCTCCCAGTTCGTGGCCGAGTTCGTGGGCGCTGCCGACTTCCTGCCGGGTCTCGTGACCAGCGCAGGTGTCGTCACGGAGGTGGGCGTGTTCGGCAACGTGGGCGATCTCTCGCTCGGCGCCCGCGTGGAGGTGATGATCCGCCCCGACGACATCACCTTCGTGCCGCATCGGGATGGCGCGGGCATCATCATCCACCGCCACTTCCGCGGCCCGGAGAGCCTCTACTGCATCCGGCTCCCCTCCGGGCACCGCGTGCACTCCTCCCAGCCGTCCTCCTCCATGTTCCCGATCGGGACGCGGGTGCGGGCCGAGGCCCATGTGCTGCACGTGGTCACCTTCCCGGCTGCCCCCCGAGCCGGCGGGTGATCCGCCCCAGGCGGTGGGTCAGGGCCGCCAGCACCACCTCCGCCGCGCCGGCGGCCCGCGCCCGGGCGAGCGCCTCGGACACGACGGCGTGAGCCGAGGCGAAGTCGCGGCGTCGGTGCTCGTCGATCTTCGCCATCTCCTCCCAGGGGCGCAGCTCGAAGGCCCGCTGGAGCCGCACGATCTCTTCCCAGAGCGTGCGCGCCGCGGTGAAGCGGGCCCGCCGCTTCTCGCCCCATGCCAGGCGCGCCAGCAGCCGCTCCCGGCCGGGGCTCTCGAGACCCAGCGTCAGCGCCAGACGGTAGCAAGCCTCGCCCCGCTCGGCATCGCGCCGCTCCCAGAGCCGGCCGAGGCCGACGAGATCCTCCGCCGGGAGCGCGGCGTCCGGGGCGCGGGTCAGCGCCCCGGCCACCCGGCCGGTCAGCGCCGCCAGCGAGAGAATGTCGTGGCGGTTGTGGTCGAACACGCGCGGCAGCTCGCCCGGGTGCTTGCCCCGCAGGTAATCGAAGTACACGGCGGGGATCAGTGCTCCCGGCACATCGTCCTCGCGGGCGAAGCCCAGCACGTGCTGCTCCACCGTTGCCAGCCGGCAGTCCGCGAGTCTGCCGCTCCAGAGCCGGCGGGCGGCGGGGAGGAGGTCGAGGTGGAAGCGGTCACCCGGCCACCGGCGCCGGCCCAGCACGAAGCGGGTCTCGAGCAGCGGCAGGTCGAAGCCGGCGCCGTTGTAGGTGACGAAGCCCTCGAAGCCCCGCAGCAACCCCTCCAGCGCGGCCAGGAGCGCCGGCTCCTCGTCGAGATCGCGCATGAAGAGCTGGCGCACCTCGAACTCCGCGCCGTCCACGAAGCCCGCCCCCACCAGGAACGCATACGTCCCGGTGCCCCCGGCGAGCCCCGTCGTCTCCGTGTCCAGGTAGAGGAGCCGCTCGGGTCCCGGGGGGGGGAATCCGTCGCGCGCCAGCAGGGCGAGGCACTCCGGAGCGGCCGCGCGCAGCGCGGTCAGCGGCTGGTCCCCGTGGACGTGGGCCAGCGGGAACCGCCGGCGCACCACCAGGAGAGGCCCGCGCTCCGTCTCCTCGACGGCGCCTGCCACGGCCTCCTGGATCGAGGCCGCGCGACGGCCCGGACGCGGCGCTCGAGTCCTGGCCTCGACGCGCCGGATGATGTCTCGGAGCTCTGCGGGCACTGCCACGGCGGTTGTGGCGCGCGGCTCAGGCCGGCTTCACGAGCTCGGCCAGGAGTGCCCGGGCCGCAGACTTGGCGCGCCGGCCCACCTCGTTCACGGGCCCCACACAGGATGGGCAGCCGCTCTTGCACGGGCAGGCCTCGAGCAGGGCGCGCCCCCGGGCCAGGATCTCGGGGAGCACCTCGAAGATGCGCTCGGCCAGCCCCACCCCCCCGGGCTGGCTATCGTAGAGGTAGATCGTCGGGGTGAACTCCTCCGCGCGGAGCAGCCGGGCGCGCGTGGACTCCCGTGTCGCCACCACGCCCGTCTCGGCCGGCGTGCCGTCGCCGAGCCACGCGCCCACGTCTCTCACGTCGCAGAGGAGGAAGATCGGGGCGAGGTGGTGGACCAGGTAGGTGAGCGCGCGGAGCCCGTCCACCAGCTCCTCGCGACTCGGGGACACGCGCGCCAGCACGGCCGGGTCGAAGGTGAGCCAGACCCCCGTGGTCTGCATCTCCTGCTGCGGCAGCTCGACTTCCCCCGAGCCCACGTTCTCGAGCGTGCCCATCTTGATCTTCTTGAAGCCCACCACCTTCTCGGCCACCAGGACCTCGCCCTGTTCGGCGGCGAGCCCCCGGCTGTCCCGGCGGGTGAAGCGCTGGAGGATCCACACCCCCTTGGCGCTGATGGCGTCGGTGAAGTAGTCCACGACGACGCGCTTGACGTAGCCGACCTTCTCCTCGTCCTCGCGGTAGTGGAGCTCCTGCACCTCGAAGGGCTCGCTCTCCACCATGTAGATGGCCTTCGGGTAGATCATGGAGAAGGCGCTCTTCCAGTCCACCTCCGCGATGATCTGGCGCCGCTTGGTCTGCGCCGCGTCCCGCGCGGTGGTGTCGATGACGAGGAAGTTGTCGGAGGTGACGGTCCGGAGGGAGATGTGGTCGGCGGGGTAGGTCTCCGACGTCCAGTGGTAGCGATCGCCCGCGCGATGCAGGAGCCCCGCCTCTTCCAGCGCGGCAAGGTGGGCCGAGACCTCCCCGCCGAAGGGTTCCCCCGCCTCAAAGGGCAGCTCGAAGGCGCCGCATTTCAGGTGGTTGACGAGAATGAAGGGGTTCTCGGGATTGACCCGCGCGTGCTCGGGCGAGGCCCCGAAGAGGTAGTCGGGGTGGGCGACCAGGTACTGGTCCATGGGGGCGCTGGTGGCCACGAGGACGGCCGCCGACTGGCCGCTGCGCCGCCCCGCGCGCCCCGCTTGCTGCCACAGGGAGGCGATGGTGCCGGGGAAGCCCGCCAGCACCGCCACGTCCAGGTGGCCGATATCGATGCCGAGCTCCAGCGCGCTCGTGGCGACGACGCCCAGCACCTCGCCCGCCCTGAGCCCCTGCTCCACCTCCCGCCGCCTGAGCGGCAGGTAGCCGCCGCGGTAGCCCCGCACGATCCCCGAGTCGCCCGTCCTGTCCTCGACCAGCTTCTTGACGGTGGCCAGCACGACCTCGGTGGACAGCCGGCTCTGACAGAAGACGATGGTGGCGACCTTCCGCTTCAGGAAGCGCGAGGCGAGCTTGGCGGCCTCGCCCAGGTAGGGGGCGCGGATGCCGAGCTCGGGGTTCACCACCGGCGGGTTGTAGCAGACGAAGATCTTGTCGCCGGTCGGGGCGCCGCTCTCGCCGATCTCGGACACCGGCTCGCCCGTCAGGCGCTCGGCCAGCTCGCGCGGGTTCGCGATGGTCGCCGAGGCCATGATGAACTGGGGCGCCGAGCCGTAGTGGCGGCAGATGCGCTTGAGCCGGCGGAGCACGTTGGCCAGATGGCTGCCGAACACGCCGCGGTAGGCGTGCAGCTCGTCGATGACGATGTAGCGGAGGTTCTGGAAGAGGTTCACCCACTTGGTGTGATGCGGCAGGATCCCCGAGTGGAGCATGTCCGGGTTGGTGAGCACCAGGTTGGCCCGGGCCCGGACCGCCCGCCGGGCGTCCTGCGGGGTGTCCCCGTCGTAGGTGAACATGCGCATGTCGGGCAGCGTCTTCGCGAGCTCGGTCAGCTCGGCGAGCTGGTCCTGGGCCAGGGCCTTGGTGGGGAAGAGATAGAGGACGCGGGCCTCCGGCTGCTGGACCAGGCTCTGGAGGACGGGCAGGTTGTAACAGAGCGTCTTCCCCGATGCCGTCGGCGTCACCACCACCAGGTGCTCGCCCTTCGCCACGCTCTCGAAGGCCCGGGCCTGGTGGGAGTAGAGCTGGGTGACGCCCCGGCTGCGGAGCGCTTCCACGAGTCGAGGGTCGAGGGAGGACGGGAAGGGCGCGAAGACGGCGGGACGGGCGTCGAAGTGGCGGGTCGCAGTGATCAGGGGACCCGTCTCGAGCGAGGTGAGCAGCTCGTCGAGCAGGTCCCGCAGCGACATGGCTCATCCTATGTTTAGCGGTCAGGGCTTGTCAACTTTCGCAATGCCGCCAGCGGTTCCGATGGTATGGCTGGTGCCGTGACGGAGAACCCGCGCGCCCTCCGCCTCCTGGCGCCGCTCGGCTGGACCGTGGTCATCGCCTGGTTCTCGGGCGTCGCAGGGAACAGCACGCTCACCCGCTCGCTGACGCTGCCGTGGATCGCGGCGCTGCTGCCCTGGGCGGCGCCGGAAACCCTCGAGGCCCTGCACGTGCTGGTGCGCAAGGTCGGCCACGTCACCGAGTACGGGCTCCTCGCGATCCTCTGGTCGTGGGCGGTGGGCGGCTGGCGCCGCGCCCTGGCACTGTCGGTGCTCACAGCCTTCCTCGACGAGGCCCATCAGGCGACCACGCTCGAGCGGGAAGGCAGCGCCGCCGACCTCCTGCTGGACTCCTCGGCGGCGGCGGCGGCGCTCTGGCTCCTCCGCCAGGGCCCCGGCGCGCTCCTCGACACGCTGGCACGCGCGTTCCTGTGGGTCGCGGCGGGGGGGGGGACGGCCCTCCTCGCCCTCAACGTGACGGTCGGGGCGCCGAGCCGCTGGCTGTGGCTCTCCGTGCCGGCCGCCTGGATCGCGCTGGCGCTGCTCCGCAGGATGACCAGGCGCCTGTAGACGACGCCCGTCCGGGCGGCTCCCCCCGGCGCCGCGGGCGCGCGGCCCTCGCCCGGGTGCTACCGGCGGGCGGGTTGCGGCGGGAGCGCGGCGAGGGCCTGGATGAAGCTGCGGGTATGCCCGACGACGTCGCGATCGAGCGTGCCCTCGGCCCGCCCCTTCTCGGTCTTGACGGCCACCACGAAGGGCCCGTCCTCGGCGAAGAGGCGGTCGTAGGCGCCCCTGAGCTCGTCCTCCGTTCGCACCTCCAGCGCCTTCTCCACGCCGGCGCCCCGGGCGATCCCGGCCAGGCTCGACCGGGCCGCCGTGGCCGTCGGCTGCCCGCCCGTCGTCTGATGGACCTCGTTGTCCCAGATCAGCAGGGCGTAGTTCCGGGGGGCCGTCGTGGCGATGGTGCACAGGGACCCGAGGTTCATGAGGAGCGAGCCGTCGCCGTCGAGGCAGATCACCCG
>MGBV01000159.1:27333-28102 GCA_001788415.1 Candidatus Rokubacteria bacterium GWC2_70_16
GCGCCAGCGCGATGCCGAGCCCGATGGACGAGCACTGCCCCATGGAGCCGAAGGTGTAGCAATTGAGCGGCCGGTGGGCCCGGCGCTGCAGCTCGAGGGTCGCCTGGCCGAGGTTCGAGACGACGACCTCGCTGCTGAGGCGCTCGGCCAGCAGGCTCGTCGCCGTGGCCCGGCTCACGGAGGCGCTCATCCCAGCTTCCCCCCCGTCAGCTCCGCCGGCAGGATGAAGGCCACCGGGAGCGACCGCGTGTAGCCCAGCGTGATCAGACCGTCGGCCTGCGCCTCGAGATCGGCGATGGAGCGCGGCATGAGGGAGCGGATGTCGAGGGCCTCGAGGATACGCTTCGCCGCCTGCCCCACCGGGACCTGGGCCGGGTTGAACTCCCCCAGGTCCCCGCGATGGCTCATGACCAGCACCACCGGGATCTGGCTGGCCACGTTGAGCGAGCCCAGCGTGTTCACGCAGTTCCCGAGCCCGCTGTTCTGCATGATGAGGGCCCCCCGCCGCCCGGCCATGAAGGCCCCGGAGAGGAGGCCGAGCCCCTCCTCCTCGCGGCACACCGTGACCACCCGGCACTGGGAATCGCTCCAGAGGTGCTCGAGCACCTGGGTCACGATGTAGTCGGGGACCGTCGCGAACAGCCGGATCCCGTTCCGGCGCAGCACGTCCGCCATGTGCTTCGACCAGTTCGCGTCTGCCATCGGTCGGCTCCTCCTCTCCCCGGGCACCTTAGCGGCGGTGGCCGTGGAGGTCAAGCAGAGGATCGAG
>MGBV01000160.1:0-4683 GCA_001788415.1 Candidatus Rokubacteria bacterium GWC2_70_16
GATGGTCTTCGCGCTCGAGACCCAGCACGGCAAGAAGTACGAGTGGGGGGTGCGGATCGAGGAGATGCTGATCGTGCACGAGGACAAGACGGAGATCATCTCCAGCTTCCCGGTGGAGGAGATCACCGTCGTCGATTGACGATGGACCCTGTCGTCATCCCGCTCTCCGACGCGGCCGCGCTCGAGGCCGGCCGCGTCGGGCCCAAGGCCGCGCGCCTGGCGCGGCTCCGCCTGGCCGGGCTGCCTGTCCCCGACGGGATCTGCCTGGACGCCCGCCTCTACCATGACGCCCTCGCCGCGGGCGGCGTCGCCGAGGCCGCGCGCCAGTTCGTGCAGGCCGAGCAGCCCGAGGGGCGTCGCGTGGCGCTGGCGGTGAGGCTCGGCCTGACCCGCGCCGCCCTCCCCGCCCCGCTCACGGCGGCGCTCCTGTCGGCCTGGCGCGAACTCGGGGCCGGCCCCGGCGCGCCCGTGGCCGTGCGCTCCTCGGCGCTGATCGAGGACACGCCCGAGACGTCCTTTGCCGGACAGTTCGAGACCTTCCTGGGCGTCGACAGCACCACGGACCTCTTCACAACCGTGCGCGCCTGCTGGGCCGCCCTCTGGGGGACGCGGGCACTCCGCTACATGCGCGTCCACGGCGTGGATCCTGGCGCCACCGCCATGGCCGTGCTCGTGCAGCGGCTTGTCCCGGCGCGTGCCGCCGGGGGCGCGCTCTCGCGGACCCCGGAGGGCGGGATGCTGATCACGGGCACCTGGGGGCTCGGATCGGCCATCGCCCAGGGCGAAGTCGTCCCCGACCGGTTTCTCCTGGGCCGGGACGGCAGACTCGAGGAGGTGGAGCCTGGGCGGAAGGACCGGCTCGTGCGCGTCGCCCCCGGAGCGGGACCAAGACCGGAAGCAGTGACGCCCGGCCTGGTGACGGCGCCGTGTCTCGACGAGGCGGAGGCCGTGGCGCTCGGCCGCATGGTGCTGACGGCCGAGGAGACGTTTGGCGCACCCGTCGAGGTGGAGTGGGCGCTCGGCCCCACCGGCCCACAGATCCTCCAGGCACGCCCCCTCCGTACCGCCCCGGCCGTGGCGCCCGACGAGCTCTGGCTCCGCCATCCGGGACTCACCGGCCACCCGGCGGGGATCGGCTGGGGCGAGGGACCGGCCTGCGTCGTGGACCACGAGCACGAGCTCGAGCGCGTCAGGCTGGGGGACATCCTCGTCACCCAGGTCGCGGGACCCGCCCTCACCGCGGTGCTCCCGCGGGTGGCGGGCGTCGTCGCCGAGCTGGGCGGGAGCACCTCGCATCTGGCCGCGCTGGCGCGCGAGCGGGGCATCCCGGCCGTGCTCGGCGTGCCCGAGGCCACGCGCCGCATCCCCGACGGGGCCCTCGTGGCCGTGGACGGTGTCACCGGCGTCGTCCGCTGGATGAGCTGATGGCTCCTGCGAATTACCGTAACGCCGGGGGCTGGCAGGCGGGGGCGCGGCCTGGACCTCGCACCCTCTTCACCGCCGATCCGCGGAGGTACAGCGCCCGCGGAGTGTTTCCACATGCTGCTGGTACCCGATCCCGGAGATCCGAAGATGAAGTGGCGGTGTGTGGCGGCGGGCGGCGGATGTAGGCGCAGGAGGCGTTCTCGGTCGGCTGAGTGCACAGGAGGGAGGCGGTGACGATGGAAGCCATGTTCGTGCAGACGCCGGAGCAGCGGGCGGTGCTGGACACAGTGCGCCGCTTCGTCGAGGAGGTGGTGCGGCCGCGGGCGGCGGAGCTGGACGCGCGGGCGGATCCCGCGGAGAGCTACTCCTGGGAGATCGTCGAGCGGGCGGATGCCGTGGGGATCCGCACCATGACGCTCGGCCGCGAATACGGCGGCCTCGGCGCCGATGCGCTGACCACGGCCATGGTGATCGAGGAGCTGGGCCGGGGCGACCTCGGGGTGTCCGTGATCTTCGCCCAGACGCTGAAGATCGCCCAGATCATGCAGAAGGCGCTGAGCCCGGAGCAACGCGCGCGCGTGCTGCCCGGCTTCGCCGCGGATCCCCGCGGCATGCTCGCCATCGGCATCACCGAGCCCGACGTCTCCTCCGACTACCTGGTGCCGCATCCCAGGCCCTTCGGCACCGCCGCCGTCAAGGCCCCCGGCGGCTTCGTCCTCAACGGCCTCAAGCACTTCATCTCCAACGGAAACCGGGCGAGCCACTGTCTCGTCTTCGCGCAGACCGATCCGGGCCAGCCGCTGGCCGAGGGCGCCACCTGCTTCCTCGTCGAGCGCGGGCGCCCCGGCTTCACCACCGGCATCGTCCACGACAAGATGGGCGAGCGCCTCGCCAACAACGCGGAGCTGATCTTCCAGGACTGCTTCATCCCCGACGAGAACGTCGTGGGCTCCGTCGGGCGCGGCTTCCGGGTGCTCGCCGAGTTCTTTCCGCAGTCCAACGCCTATGCCGGGGCCAGCGCGCTCGGGGTCGCGGTGGCGGCCTACGAGAAGGCGGTCGGCTGGGCCCGGGTGCGCGTCCAGGGCGGCATGCCGCTCATCGAGCACGACGGCATTCGCGCCCAGCTCGCGGAGATGCGGATGCTCATCGACGCCTCGCGCTCCTATATCCACCGCGCCGCCTGGCTCGCCGAGCACCAGGAGCATGGCTGGGACCGGACACTGGGGGCCCTGCCCAAGGTCATGGCCTCACAGGCGGCATGGAAGATTGCCACCTGGTGCCTGGAGATCCACGGCGGCCACGGCTACATGAAGGAGACGGGCGTGGAGAAGCTGGTCCGGGACGCAGCCGCCTTCCTCCATTCGGACGGCGCCAACCGGACGCTCTTCCTCAAGGCCGCCAACTTCATGTTCAGCGCATAAGCCCGGCATGAAGGCGCTGGTGCTGAGGGCGCCCGGCGCGCCCTTCACGATGGAGGATGTGCCCGATCCGGTCGCCGCGGCGGGCGAGGCGGTGGCGCGCGTCCTGGCCTGCGGGGCGGGCCTCACCATCCAGCACTACAAGGCGGGCCGCATCCCGCTCGCCTATCCGCGCATCATCGGCCACGAGATCACGGGCGAGATCGTCGAGGTGGGCGCGGGGGTGACGGGCCTCGCGGTGGGCGACCCCGTGACCGCCTACTACTACCTCTTCTGCGGCCGCTGCCGCATGTGTCTCGCCAATCTCGAGCCGCTCTGCGAGCGCGCGGGCGGCAATGTCGGCAAGGAGTGCGACGGCGGCTACGCCGAGTACGTGAAGCTCCCGGCCCGCAACTTCCTGCGGCTGCCTGAGGGCCTCGACCACCGGACGCACCCGGCCGAGATCGGCGTCATCTCGGATGCCCTCGCCACCCCGTACAAGGTCAATCGCCGGACGGGCACCCGGCCCGGCGAGACGGTGGCGGTGTTCGGCGCCGGCGGGGGCCTCGGCATCCACCAGGTCATGCTGTCCAGGTGGGCCGGCGCCCGGGTGATCGCCGTGGACATCGCCGCCGGGAAGCTCGATGCCTGTCGCCGCGCCGGCGCCGACCAAGTGGTGGATGCCAGCCGCCAGGATGTGGTGGAGGCGCTCAGGGAGCTGACCGGCGGCCGCGGGGTGGATGTGGCGGTGGACTACGTCTCCTCCAGCGCGACGCTCGAGCAGGCCGTCCAGGCCCTCGCCGTCAAGGGGCGGATGGTCACGCTCGGCGGGGCCGGCAAGGTCTTCCGCGTGGATGCGATGCAGATGCTGCTCAAGGAGCTGGACCTCCTCGGGAGCCGCTATGTCACGCGCGCGGAGATCCTCGATACCCTCGCGCTGGTGGCCCGCCGCGAGGTGTGGCCCATCGTCACCGAGATCCGCCCCATGGCCGAGGCCGAGGCCCTGCATGAGCGGGTGGAGCGGGGCCAGGTCATCGGCCGCGCCGCGCTGCTCATCGGCTAGGACCCGGCCGCTGTCAGCCCATCGGCGCGGGATCCTGCTGATCGCGTCGGCCGCGATCTGCTGGTCGAGCGGCGGCCTCATCGCCCGCCTGGTCGCCACCGACGGCTGGACCACCGTGTTCTGGCGCTCGTGCTTCTGCGCCCTCTTCCTGCTGGCCGTCATCGCCCTCGGGGCGCGCGGGCGGATCCGGCCCGTGTTCCGCGCCATGGGGCTCCCCGGCGTGGCCATGGGGCTCTGCTTCGCCGCCGCCTCCACGTGCTTCATCATGGCGCTCCGCCGTACCTCGGTGGCCAATGTGCTCATCATCCACAGCACGGCGCCCTTCATCGCGGGGCTCATCGGCTGGCTGTGGCTTGGCGAGCGCGTGGCGCCGCGCACCTGGGTGGCCATGACGGTGGCGCTTGGCGGGACGGCGCTGATGGTCTCGGCCTCCTTCGGCCGGCGCGCCCTGGCCGGAGACGCGCTCGCCATCGTCACCGCGCTCGGCTTCGCCATGGCCACGGTAATCATGCGCCGCCGCCAGCACTTGCGCATGCTCCCTGCGGCCTGCATGGCGGCGACCTTCGCCGGCGCCTTCGCCTTCCCTCACGCCGCTCCGGCCACGGCCGGGGCCCGCGACCTCGCGCTCCTGGCCCTCTTCGGCGTGGGGCAGCTCGGCCTGGGCCTGATCCTCTACACCGCGGGCGCGCGCCTCCTCCCGGCGGCCGAGGCCGCGCTGATCGCCGTGCTGGAGACCGTGCTCGGGCCGATCTGGGTGTGGCTTGCCGTGGGGGAGTCGCCGGGGCCGCTGTCCCTGGC
>MGBV01000160.1:4742-7317 GCA_001788415.1 Candidatus Rokubacteria bacterium GWC2_70_16
CGGAGCCTCCCGCCGGGTCCGCCGGACGCGGGAAGCGCGGGCACCCCGACGCGCCGCTCAGGGGAGGAGATCGGCTACTGGAATGGACGCGCCCGGCGCGGCCAGCGGGGTCACCGTGGCAGGCGGGCGGAGGACCTCGACGGACCCATAGCGCCAGCCATGCGGGGCATCCGCCGCCGGCTCCGGCCGGCGATGGACTTCGAGGACACCGTCGGCGAGGTTCACGATCCAGTACTCCGGAAGGCCAGCCCGCGCATACAGGCCACCCTTGAGACGCCGGTCGAGTCTCAGGCTCGAGTCGGCAACCTCGACGACGAGGGCCGCAGTCCCGGGATGCGCGCCGAGGTGGTCGCGAGGCTCGCCTCGGACGATGGCCACGTCGGGCTCGGGCTCCGACTCATTGTCGAGCGCCAGCGGCGAGTGCAACCGCACGTGCCACCCGGTGCCGAACGCCGACGCGAGGATCTGGCCGATATGGCCCACGATCGCGGCGTGTGCGCTGCCCTGGGGCTCGCGGACCACCAGCCACCCGGCGAGGAGCTCGACGCGCTCGCCGACGAACATGCCGAGGTCGACGAGGCGCTCGTACTCCACCCGGCGCCAGCGGCGCGTCTGCAGATCCGGCTCGGTCACCGGGGCCATGGGTGGCATGGTAGCGGGCCGCCCCGGGGCCGGTCAATGTCGCCGCGCGGATACATCTCCGAGATCGAGCGAGCCACCCGGCAGGACGCCGGAATGGGTGGGCCTCAGCGGTATTGCGCGAAGCCGGCGCGAAGTGCCCTCATCGAGGGCGGCGACCTCGCCGGGGCGCTCCATAGAGGTAGTGGTCGACGTTCGTGGACAGCTCGGGATCCGGATCGGGATCCGCGAACGGCTCGGCCAGGAGGACCTCGTCGATGGCCTCAGGCGAGGGCTGGACCCCGCCAACCCGGGCGAGGTATTCGTCCAGCGCCTCCCGGACGAGGTTTCCGAGGGACATCCCCCGCACCTTGGCCGCCTGCGCAGCGCGCCGGTGCAGATCGCCAGGGAGGAGCAACTGTGTCCTGTGCATGTGTAGCAGCCTCCATCAAGCGCCCGACGAACCCGGCGGCGTCGCCCACGCCGCCGGGGCGAGCTTCTGGCTCTCGCGGTCGAGGGCGGCTAGCGCCCGCTGGATCACGTCCACTTCTCGGGCTTCGAACAACGGTTCGCCGCATTGCGTGCACACCCAGGCCGGGATGGCATCCCAGCGGACGTGGTAGCCGCTGCGCTCCACGCTGAAGGCGGCGACACCTCGCTGCATCCGACCCCTGCAATGGACACACTCCACTATGGCACCCTCCGCCGGAAGTCCGGCGACCACTGCCACGGGTCCGGTACGTACGCCGTGATGTCGGCCAGGTACTCGTCCTCTACCTGCATCGAGGATGTCCCTCACTGCGGGGTATTCTACGCTGGCGGGGTCGGCCGGCCAACGCCGACCTCGTGGCATGGTGGCGGTGCGCCAACCGCTCGGGGCCATGGGTTTCCCCGATGTTGCTTCCGCGAGCGGCGCTTCACTGTCCCGGTGGGCGATATGATCCCACGGCTCGCGTGGCCAGGGGATGCAGGACGCCGATGGCCCAGCCCACATCTAGCCGCTCCCCCAGCCAGCCCGGACATGCCGTCCGCGCGTGGAGCCTCAGCCCCTGCGCCTCGTGCGTCGCTCGGAGAGCCTGCACCGCATCGCCGGGCACTGCGGCCGGCGGCGGGACCTCGGGCAGGGGCCGCCCGTCCGGCCGCCGGAAGCGGAGCGCGCCGTCGGGCTGTCTCTTGATCTGGTAGCCCTCCTCGTGCACCGCCCGGTGGTGCCGCCGACAGAGGAGCGCGAGGTTTCCGAGCGTCGTCGGCCCGCCTTCCGCCCAGTGGCGCACGTGATGCCCCTGGCCGAACGGGAGCCCGCAGCCCGGGAAGCGGCACCCCCGGTCCCGCTGCAGGAGTGCCCGCCGTAACGCCGGCGGAATCGTCCGCGTCCGCGCCCCGATCTCCACCACCCGCCCGTCTGGGCCATGCCGCATCACCACCCGGCTCGCCTCGCACGCCAGCCGCCGGGACCCCTCCGCGGAAACGTGTGTGCCCCCCTCGAGGACCGACTGGCCGGGTTCTGCCGGGTCCGCCAGCACCGGCGCATCCACATGCACCACCACCTGGTACCGCTCCCCCGGGGCCCCGGGATCGAGCCCGTGATGCAGCGCCGTCTCCGCCACCAGCGCCAGCGCATCCGCCCGCTGCTGCGCCGGCGTCGGGGGCTCGGTGGCGGGGTCAGCCGGCAGGCCGGCCACCTCCGGACCTCGGGTGCGCTGGTACAGCCTCTCGCGGGCCGCCTCCAGCGCCCGCAGGAGCAGCGCCCCCACCTCGGGCTCCAGCCTCCCCCGGACCACCACCATCCCGTCCTCGTCCTGGTGGACGTGAAGCCCCCGGCCCGCGTGCCGCCGCGCGCTCTCCCGCGCCTCGGCCTTCCGATCCACCTGCCGCCAGCCCCTCACGATCCGCTCGACGTGAGCGGCCGTGCCGGCCCGGCCCACGGCGAGGAGCCGCGCCTCGGTCTCGGGCGTCG
>MGBV01000161.1 GCA_001788415.1 Candidatus Rokubacteria bacterium GWC2_70_16
GGGGATGAGGGTGCCGAGGTCGCCGAAGGCGCCCGCAGCCTCGCGCAGGTCGTACTCGTTGCCCCAGAGTCTCATGGCGGGATGATAGCGTCATTCGGCCGCCATGGGGACCCGCTACTCCCGGACCTTCACGCCGCGCGTGGCCTCCAGGTTCAGGAGCTGATCGGGAAGCCACGTCGCGATGCTCGGGAAGATAGCCACGCAGGCGATGACGAGGACCTGGATCAGCACGAAGGGCATGATCCCGCGGTAGAGATGCGCCATGCGTACCCCTGGGGGCGCGGAGCCCCGCACGAGGAACAGGGCGAAGCCGAACGGCGGCGTCAAGAACGAGCTCTGCAGCGTCAGGGCGACCAGGATCGTGATCCAGCCGAATGCCACGTACGGGCGCTCGATGAAGGTGGAGAAGTCCAGGGCATCCAGCACGGGTGTGAACGGGACCTGCATGCCCATGGCGTCGGCGAGGAAGAACAGCATGATGCCCGGGGGCAGGCCGACGCCGAGGGTGCCCGCGGCGGCGATGGCGCCGCCGGCGAAAGCGGGGCGATAGCCTTGACGGAGCATGGTGGGCAGCGCGATGAGAGTCAGCGTCGTGACCGAGGCGCCGACCATGCCCGCCGCGGGCGCCAGGACGACGCCGATCAGCGTCACCGCCATGGGCAGGCCTCCCGGCACGCGGCGGAGGAGCCGCCGGAGTGACTGGAGCAGCTCAGTAGGCGAATCCGAACGAGGCCATGGCCAGGCCGAAGAAGAGATCACCGGCCAGTTCCGAGAGCGTCTCCGACCCCACATCCAGGAACTGCCGGCCGATCACATGCACGCCCGTGACGGCGAGCAGCAGGAGGAGGCTGGCCCAGGTCACGGCGAGGGTGAGGCGCGCCACCCATCGCTCGATGGCCGCTGCGAGGCGAGAGGCCAGCGCCGGGCTCACCCCGCGCGCCCCGCCTGCGCCCGCTCCCCGTCTGTCAGCGCCGGCACCACGCGCTCGAGGCGGTCGATCTCCGCCCGCACGGCATCAGCAAGCTCAGCACAAGGGACCGAGGCCGGGGTACACTCTGGGGGCGCCGCCGAGGGAAGCCGTTGATTGTCGGTGGTGCCGAAGGGGGGACTCGAACCCCCACACCCTTGCGGGCACATGACCCTGAATCATGCGCGTCTGCCAATTCCGCCACTTCGGCCCGAACAGGATCATTAGCATACCGACCCGACCAGTGAAGTCAAGGGGGCCCGATGGCCGCCGAGAAGCTCATCGCCACCAACCGGAAGGCCCGCCACGACTTCGACATCCTGGAAACCCACGAGGCGGGGCTCGTGCTCAGGGGCACCGAGGTGAAGTCGCTCCGCGAGGGGCAGGTCACCTTCAAGGACTCCTATGCCGGCATCCAGCGGGACGAGGCCTGGCTCTTCGGCTGCCACATCGCCCCGTACCACCACGGCACGGATGCCAACCACGACCCGGAGCGGCCGCGGAAGCTCCTGCTGCACCGGCGGGAGATCGCGCGGCTCACGGGGAAGGTGGCCGAGCGCGGGTTGACCCTGGTCCCCCTTCGGCTATACTTCAAGGAGGGGCGCGCGAAGCTCGAGATCGGGCTCGGGCGCGGCAAGAAGCTCCACGACAAGCGTGCCGCCATCCGCGAGCGCGAGGTCAAGCGCGAGCTGGCCAAGGAGGCAAGAACGCGGGACCGGGCGTGAGCCCAGCTGGGTTGACGGCGGCTGACGGGGCGCGACGAAGGAAGCGAACGTGGGATTCCGGCGGGGATGGGCGTGGCGAAGCCCGGGTGCCCATCCCAGGAAATGGGGGCGACTGGTTTCGACGGGGATCAGTGAGGTGCAGGCGGCATCCCGAGGTGCTCTCTCCTCGTAAAACCGGGGGCACAGTACTAGCTGCCAACACACAGCTAGCCCTGGCGGCCTAACACCCGCCAGCGTCCTCCGGGTCGAGTCATCAGGGCCCGGTCAAGGGCGTCATACTCTGGTGACTGGCTCCGAGCCCCGCTCCGGGGTGAGGGGCGAGATCTCGAGGAGCTGGCCGCCCGACAATCCCGCCGGCTGGAGGGGCGGGCGGCGAGAGCGGAAGTAAGCCGGACACGGATGTAGATGCCTGCTGCCGAGGGTTTCCGGACGTGGGTTCGATGCCCACCGCCTCCACCACTTCAAGGGCCCGCACCAATTAGGGGTGCGGGCCCTCGCCTTTCCTGGCGGGTTGACGCGGTGCCGCTTGTCTGCTCTGCTGCCCGCCACGTTGCTGCCGGCGAGCCCGGAGCCGGCACGCTAAGGAAAGCCCAGTACGGGTCGACCCCTGACGGCAATGGCCGCCTGTCTCCGCGCGGCTCGAGCACGGGAGGGTGAACGCCAGGCGATGAGGGGACGAGAGCAGCGTCTGCGAGAGGAGGTCGCGCGGCTGCGCGCGCGCATCCACGAGCTCACCTGCGAGGCCGAGGAGCGGCGCCAGGCCGAGACCCTGGCGAGCGGCCTGGTCGAAGTGAGCCGGGAACTCGCGGAGACTCTCGAGTTCACCCAGGCCGCCGATCGCGTGGTCTCGCTGGTCGTCAGGCTCTTCGGAGTCCGACAGGCCCTGCTCTACCGGGCGGACGCCGTCTCGGGAGCGCTCCACTGCGTCACCGGCGCCGGGTTCCGGGACACCCCCGACTGGACCGGCATCGTGCTGCCGCCTGGTGCCGGGGTGTCAGGGCGAGCGGTGGCGGAGGGGATCCCGATCTGGTCGTCGGATCCTCTGGCGGATCCGCGGATCACGCTCCCGGCGTGGGCCGTGGCGCGCCTCGACCGAGAGCGGGTCCGGTCCATCGCCGCCGTCCCCCTCATCTGTCGGGGCAAGAGCGTGGGCGCGCTCGCGGTCGGCGATGTGGCCGGCCGGGAATTCGGCGAAGCCGACCTCCGCTACCTCTTCGCCTTCGCCGACCAGGCCGCGCTGGCGCTGGAAAATGCCCGGCTCCACGAGGAGACGATGCGCCGCCAGCGGGAGGCGGAGGCCGTCGCGCGGCTCGTCGGGGACATGACGGCCTCCCTCGACGTCGCGGATGTGCTCCGTCACGTTGTTGTCTCCGCGCGGGATCTCTGCGGCGCTGACGCGGCGTGGATCGCGCTCCGCGCCGCGGCCTCGGGAGCGATGCGCCTGGAGGGCCGGTACGCAGCCGGCGCCAGCACCGGAGGCCAGGAGGGGGAGATCATCGAGCCGGGGTTGGGAGCCGGAGGCCTGGTCCTCCAGTTGGGCCGCCCGTTCCGCACCGACCAGTACGGGACGGATCCCCGCGTCACGAAGCCCGTGGGCCGAGGCAGTCAGAGGGCGGGCTGCGTCGCCCTGCTCGTGGTGCCGGTCACGATCGAGGACCGGATCGAGGGGCTCCTCTACGTCGGCAATGTCTCGCCCCGGCCCTTCTCGGATCGCGACGAGAGCCTCCTCCTCCGGCTGGCGAGCCACGCCGCTGTGGCCATCCGGAACGCCCGGCTCTACGCCGGCGAACAGGCCGCCCGCACCGAGGCGGAAGCCGCCCGGCGGCGCTTCTTCGACCTGGTGCAGGGGCTGGACGCGGTGGTGTGGGAGACCGAGGCTCCGACCGACGAGGAGATCGCCGGCGCGGGGAGCCCGCGGCGGCTCGCCTTCATCAGCCAGCGGGTCGAGACGCTCCTGGGGCACCCCGCCGAGCGCTGGATCGCCGACGCCGATTTCTGGCCAAGCGTCATCCATCCGGAGGACCGCCGGCGGGCGGTCGCGGCATGCCGCGCGGCGCTCGCGGAGGGCCGCGACGGCGAGCTGGAATACCGGGTGATCGGCGCCGATGGCCGCGAGCTCTGGGTGCGCGACATGGTCCGGGTGATCACGGACGAGGCCGGCCGCGTGCTGCGGCGGTGCGGCGTGATGGTGGACATCACCGAGTCCCGGCGGCTCGGCGAGGCGCTGCGCGAGAGCGAGGAGCGGTTCCGGCGCGTGTTCGAGGATGCGGCCACGGGCATGGCGCTGGTCGGGCTCGACGGCCGGTGGCTCCAGGTGAACCGGGCGCTGTGTCGGATCACCGGGCGGACCGAGGCCGAGCTGCAGGCGACGACGTTCCAGGCGCTGAGCCACCCGGCGGATCTCGCGGTGGAGATGACGCAGCGCGAGGGCATGCTGGCGGGCGACATCCCCGGGTACCAGATGGAGAAGCGCTGCATCCACGAGCGCGGGCACGTGATCTGGGTCCGGATCAACTGCACGCTGTTGCGTGACGCCGAGGGTCGCCCGGCGCATACGATCTGCGAGGTCGAGGACGTCACCGCGCGCCGCTGGGCCGAGCGCCGGCTGGCGACGCAAATGGCGGTGACGCAGGCGCTGGCCGAGCCCGGAGACGACCGGGAGATCGTCACGCGCCTCCTCCGCGTGATCTGCGAAGGCGTCGGCTGGGCCATCGGCGAGGACTGGCGGCTCGATGCGCGCGCGAGCACCCTCCGCTGGGAGGGGATGTGGCACGAGCCGGAGCTGGACGCCGCCGAGTTCGAGAGCGGGAGCCGGCAGATCGCGTTCGACGCTGGAGAGGGCCTGCCGGGGCGCGTCTGGCGCAGCGGGCAACCCGAGTGGCTGATCGACACGGCAACGAGCCCCAGGTTCCTCCGCAGGCACCTGGTGGCGCCGGCGGGGCTTCACGCGGCCTTCGCCTTCCCGGTGCGGAGCGCCCGGGAGCTCTTCGACGTGATGGTGTTCTTCAGCCGGGACATCTACGAGCCCGACCCGGATCTGCTCACCATGATGGGGGACGTCGGCGCCCAGATCGCCCAGTCCGTCGAGCGTCGCCTGGTGGAGCAGGCGCTCCGCCGCAGCCAGGACCTGCTGCTCCAGTCCCAGAAGATGGATGCCATCGGCCGGCTCGCCGGCGGCGTCGCCGATGACTTCAACAACCTCCTCACCGTCATCATGGGCCGGGGCGACATCGTGCTGGCGTCCCTGGACCCTGGCGACCCCCGCCGGGCCGACGTGGACATGATCCTCAGCAACGCCGCGCGCGCGGCCGCGCTGACCCACCAGCTCCTGGCGTTCAGCCGCAAGCAGGTGCTGCAGCCGAGGGCGCTCGACCTCAACCTGCTCGTGACGAACCTGAGCGCGATGCTGCGGCGGCTCATCGGAGAGGACATCCAGCTCGAGTGCGCGCTCGAGCCGGGGTGTTGGCCCATCAAGGCCGATCCCACCCAGCTCGAGCAGGTGATCGTCAACCTCGTCGTCAACGCCCGTGATGCCATGCCCGAGGGGGGGCGGTTGACGATCGAGACGTCCAACGTGGTCCTGGATGAGACGTTCGCGCGCGCGCACCCCGGGATCCGTCCCGGGGGCCACGTGCTGCTCGCGGTGGAAGACACCGGCACGGGCATGGACGAGGAGACCCGCAACCGCCTCTTCGAGCCCTTCTTCACGACCAAGGGCCAGGGGAAGGGCACGGGGCTCGGGCTCTCGATGGTCTTCGGGATCGTCGCTGCGGGACATCGCCGACGGTGACGGCGACCTGACGCGGCGCCTCGACGCCACGGGGAAGGACGAGGTCGCGGACATCGCGGGCGCCTTCAACACCTTCGTGGAGAAGCTCCACAGCATCATGCGCCAGGCGCAAGCCGCTGCCGAGCAAGTCGCCGCCGCGTCGCGGGAGCTGTCCGGGGCGAGCGACCAGCTCTCCTCCGGCGCGCAGGAGCAAGCCTCCAGCCTGGAGGAGACGGCGGCGTCCCTGGAGCAGATCACGGGGACGGTGAAGCAGAACGCCGACAACACGCGGCAGGCGAGCCAGCTCGCCGTCGGCTCCCGCGCCGTCGCC
>MGBV01000162.1:0-1948 GCA_001788415.1 Candidatus Rokubacteria bacterium GWC2_70_16
GGCCGTGTGTGCTAGCGTGCTTGAGCGATGGACACGGCATTGCGGGAGCGCCTCGCAGCCGCGGCCGCCCGGGCGTTCCGGGGCGCGCCCGTGCTCGTGGCCTATGCCCACGGGAGCCGCATCTCGGGCAGGCCACGACCCGGCAGCGACCTGGACGTCGGGTACTACCTCCGCGGCCATCGTCGCGGCGAGGTGCTGCCGCTCCGGGAGGAGATGCTCCTGGCCTCGGCGCTGTCCGAGGCCGTGGGTGTCGAGATCGATCTGCGGAACCTCGCCGAGGCTCCCCTCGAGGTTCGCGGCCGGGTGCTCGAGGACGGCATCCGGATCTATTCGGCGGATGAGCCGGAACGGGTGGAGCTCGAGTGCTACGTGCTCGCTCGCTATCACGACTACAAGGATGCTTTCCAGGCGATGCACGAGCTGCGCCTCCGCGAGCTCGCGACGCGGGGCCTCTGACGGTGGTCGACAAGTCAAAGCTGGACCAGATGCTGTCCAATCTGCGCCGGTACCTCGGCGTGCTGCGCGGGCTTGCGGCGGCCTCCGCCGACGAATTCGTGCGGAACCCCGACAGGGTCGGGAACGCGAAGTACCATCTGGTGATCACGATCGAGTGCTGCATCGACATCGCCAACCACGTCATCGCGTCGGAGAATTACCGGTTTCCGCGGGACAACGGCGACAGCTTCGCCGTCCTGGCCGAGCAGGGAGTGCTCCCCCCGGAGTCCAGGGAGCCGCTTCGGGCCATGGCCCGGTTCCGGAACCGGCTCGTGCATCTCTACTGGG
Organism: Candidatus Rokubacteria bacterium GWC2_70_16; assembly: GCA_001788415.1. GTDB lineage: Bacteria > Methylomirabilota > Methylomirabilia > Rokubacteriales > CSP1-6 > UBA12499. Next base: position 784 of record MGBV01000162.1, read on the forward strand.
ACGTGGACGACGCCAAGGTCCACGAGTACCTCAGGGAAGGGCTCCACGACCTCGATCGCTTCGGGGAAGCCATCGCCCGGCGCCCGTGGTGAGCGCGCGGGGGCGGGGGCGCGGGCCGCTCCGGCGGCGGGGCGCGGCGGCTCGCGGGCGGCGGCGAGATGCTTCGCAAAGAGGGTAGGTCTGGCGCATCCAAGGAGGAATCATGCTCATCGTGGACTCGCAGGTGCACATCTGGGGAGCCGACACGCCCGACCGCCCGTGGCCGCCCGGCCGGGCGCATCAGGCCCAGAAGCCGTACCCGGTGACGAAGGAGATGGTGCTCGAGGCGATGGGCGAGGCCGGCGTGAGCCGCGTCGTCCTCGTCCCGCCGTCGTGGGAGGGCGACCGCAACGATCTGGCCCTGGAGGCGGCGCGCCTGCACCCGGACCGCTTCGCCGTCATGGGCCGGCTCGCCATCGAGCGGCCCGAGAGCCGGCCGCTCGTCGCGGACTGGAAGCGCCAGCCGGGGATGCTCGGCCTGCGCTTCACCTTCCACACGGAGGCCCAGAAGCCGTGGCTCTACGACGGCACGGCCGACTGGCTCTGGGCCGCCGCCGAGAAGGCCGGCCTCCCGGTGATGATCTTCGTGCCCGGCTCGCTGCCGGTCGCGGATGCCATCGCCGCGCGGCACCCCGGGCTGCGGCTCGTCATCGACCACCTGGCGCTGTCGATCGCGGAGAAGGACGCCGCCGCCTTCGCCGACCTGCCTCAGCTCCTCGCCCTGGCGAAGCGGCCCAATGTCGCGGTGAAGGCCTCGGCGCTGCCGTGCTACTCGACGGAGCCGTACCCGTACCGGGGGCTGCACACCTACATCCGCCAGGTCTTCGACGCCTTCGGTCCGCGGCGCGTCTTCTGGGGGACGGACTGGACGCGGCTGCCCTGCGCGTGGCGCCAGGCGATCACGCTCTTCACCGAGGAATTGCCGTGGCTCTCCGCGGCCGACCAGGAGTGGGTCATGGGGCGCGCCGTCTGCGACTGGCTCGGCTGGCGCCTCCCCTAATGACTCTTGCGGATTCCCGTGACGCCGGGGGCTGGCAGGCGGGGGCACTGCCTGGACCTCGCACCCTCGTCACGGCCGATCCGCGGAGGTGGTGCAAATGAGAGGGGCGGGCGCCGGCTTCGAGGG
>MGBV01000162.1:1959-21419 GCA_001788415.1 Candidatus Rokubacteria bacterium GWC2_70_16
CGCGTAACCGTATTCGGCTAGAGTCAATAGCGCCCCGGCCGGCGTGCTGTCTCCGGATCTCCGCGGGGGCGACTAGCTCTTGAACTCGATCTTCTTGTGCTGGCCGTCGCAGAACGGCTTGTTGGCGGAGGCGCCGCAGCGACAGAGGTAGAAGGGGTTCGCCTTCGGGACGACCGCGTTCCCCTCGGCATCGGTCACCTGGCAATCTCCGGTCACGACGATGGGGCCGTTCGCGAGCACCTTCATGGTCACGGACATGGGCAGTCTCCTTGAGATGGGTTCGGCCCCTCGCTCGAGGAACCGGCCGGCGGTATACCCCGACGGCCTTTAGAGGCGCCTCCGGCCCGGTTGGATGCACGCGCGCAGGCGGCCCCGCCTGGGCCGGGGGCGGGCCTGATCCATCGCCCTCGCGGCGCGCGCGGCGCTGGCGGCGAGCGGGATGTCCCCGCCGGCCGCGCGCGTCAGGCGCCCACGAGCCGCCGCCTCGCCTCGCGATACTTCTCGGCGGTCCTGGCGATGATGTCGGCGGGCAGGCGCGGGGCCGGCGGCTTCTTGTTCCAGGGCTGCTGCTCCAGCCAGTCGCGCACGAACTGCTTGTCGAAGGAGGGGGGGCTCGCGCCGACCCGGTACTCGCTCGCGGGCCAGAAGCGGGAGGAGTCGGGCGTGAGGATCTCGTCGATGAGGTGGACGGCGCCGGCCGCGTCGGTGCCGAACTCGAACTTGGTGTCGGCGATGATGATGCCGCGGGTGGCGGCGTACTCCGCGGCGTGGGTGTAGAGGCTGATGGCCGCCTGGCGGACCTCGCGGGCGATCCCGGGGCCCAGGCGCCGCTCGGCCTCCGCGAACGGGATGTTCTCGTCGTGCTGGCCGGCTGGCGCCTTGGTGGAGGGGGTGAAGATGGTCTCCGGCAGCTTCTGGGCTTCCTGGAGGCCTGCCGGCAGCGCGATCCCGCAGATCGCCCCGGTCTTCTGGTACTCCTTCCATCCCGAGCCGATGATGTAGCCGCGCACGATCGCTTCGATGGTCAGCGGCGTGAGCCGCCGCGCCACCATGGCCCGCCCGCGCACCTGGGCGCGCTCCGCCTCGCCCGAGACCACCGACTCCGGATCGATGCCGGTGGTGTGGTTCCGCACGAGGTGGCCGAGCTTCTGGAACCAGAAGTCGGACAGGGCGGTGAGCACCTCCCCCTTGCCAGGGATCGGGTCGTCGAGCACGACGTCGAAGGCCGACAGGCGATCGGTCTGCACGATGAGCAGCGTGTCCTCGCCCACGGCATAGAGGTCCCGCACCTTGCCGCTGTGCAGGAACGGCAGGCTCTTGATGTCGGTCCTGAGCAGTGGGGTCATGTCACGCCTCGACGCGCCGGAACTTCTGCAGGCACCGCACCTCGCGCGGCGGCGTCTCGAGCTTGCCCGCGTAGCGCCACCCCTCGGGCAGCGCGCCCCAGCCCGCCACCGGCTCGAATCTCATCGCGACTCCTCGATGCCCCGGGCGAGGCGCTCGAAGCGACGCCGCAGCGGCTCGAGCCCCTCCTCGTGGGTGATGACGTAGAGACGGTTGTCGCGGACGGCGCGCAGCACGCGCTCGGCCACGTGCTCCGGCGTGAGGTAGCGCCCGATGAGCTCCACCGCGCTGCCCGGCGGGCCCGTCGGGTTCTGCAGGTGGGCCGGCCGGTTGCGCGCGCTCTGGCGGATCCGGGTGGTCACGCCCATGGGGCAGAGCACCGAGACCCCGATGCCGTAGGGGCGCAGGTCCTTCGAGAGCGTCTCCGACAGCCCCACCACGGCGTACTTCGTGGTGTTGTAGACGCCGAGCCCCTGCGAGGCGATGAGGCCGGCCATGGAGGCGGTGTTGACGATGTGGCCACCCTGCTGCTGGGCGATCATGCGCGGCACGAAGGCCTCGAGCCCGTGGATCACGCCCCAGAGATTGACGCCGACCACCCACTCCCAGTCGCGGTGGGTTGCCGCCTCGAGGCCGCCGCTCACGCCGACGCCCGCGTTGTTGCAGAGCACGTGGACCGCGCCGAAGTCGCGCCAGGCCCGGTCGGCGAGGGCCTGGACCTCCGCGAGCCGGCTGACGTCGGTGGGCACGGCGAGGGCGCGCGCCCCGGCGGCCCCGGCCTGCGCCGCGGTCTCGGCCATGCCCGGCCCGTCCAGGTCCGCGATCACCACGCGCATGCCCTCGCGCGCGAAGGCCAGGCAGAGGGCGCGTCCGATCCCGCTGGCGCCCCCGGTGACGACGGCCACGCGATCCCTCAAGGTGTCCACCGGGCGCGAGTGTGGGCCCGTCGCCGGAGCGATGTCAAGGGTGTGTCGCCCGCGCGACTCTGGTATCCTCTAGCAGGCTGCTGAAAAAGGCGCATCTGCGGAGGTACGGCGCCCTCGGTCGCACGCTCAACGCGGCTCGCTCACCCTCGCCGGGACCGCCGGATGCGCTCGTCTCGCCTCCGGCTCGGCTCGCCAGGCGGAGTACGCCTCGCGTGCGGCCGTCGGGCGCCGCCTCGCATCTGCACCTTTTTGAGCAGCCTGCAGGGTTCTTCCGCATCCTGCTAGGGCGCCTGTGGCCCGTCGCGGCGCCACTGGAGAGGAGACCATGGATCATCGCTTGCCCACCACGGTCGTGCCCGGCCGGTACGACATTCGGCTCGAGCCCGATCTCGACACCGCCAGCTTCAGCGGCGAGGAGACCATCGTCGTCACCGTGCGGGAAGCGGTCACCGAGATCCTGCTCAACGCGGCCGAGCTGTCCATCCTTGCCGTCACGGCCCGCGGCGCGAGCGGCGCGGTGCTGGAAGGGAGCGCGGCGCTCGACGAGGCCGCCGAGCGCGCCCGGCTCAGCTTCCCCTCGCCGCTCCTCCCCGGCCAGTGGCGCCTCACGCTCCGCTTCACCGGCACCCTGAACGATCGCCTCCACGGCTTCTACCGCAGCACCTACAAGGACGCGGCCGGGGCCTCCCATACGCTGGCGGCCACCCAGTTCGAGGCCACCGACGCGCGCCGCGCCTTCCCGTGCTGGGACGAGCCCGGCTGCAAGGCCGTGTTCGGCGTGACGCTCGTGGTTCCCGAGCGGCTGGCCGCGGTGTCCAACACCGCCGTCGTCCGCGAGGAGCCGACGGGGGACGGCCGCAAGGTCGTCACCTTCGCCGACTCCATGAAGATGTCCACCTACCTGGTGGCCTTCGTCGTGGGCGAGCTCCAGGCGACCGCGCCCGTCATGGTGGGCCAGACGCCGCTGCGCGTCTGGTGCGTGCCCGGCAAGCAGCCCCTGGCGCGCTTCGCGCTGGAGGTCGGCGCCTTCACGCTGGGTTTCTTCGAGCGCTACTACGGGCTGCCGTACCCCGGCGACAAGCTCGACATGCTGGCCATCCCGGACTTCGCCGCCGGGGCCATGGAGAACCTGGGCGCCATCACGTACCGCGAGACCGCGCTGCTGGTGGACGAGACGGCGGCCTCCCACACGGAACTGGAGCGCGTGGCCGACGTCGTGGCGCACGAGCTGGCCCACATGTGGTTCGGGGACCTTGTGACGATGGCGTGGTGGAACGGCATCTGGCTCAACGAGGCCTTCGCCACGTTCATGGAGATGCTGGCGGTGGACGCCTGGAAGCCCGAGTGGGAGCGCTGGATCACCTTCGGCGTCTCGCGCGCCGCCGCCATGGGCGTGGACGGCCTCCTGTCCAGCCGCCCCATCGAGTTCGAGGTGCGGGCGCCGCGCGACTGCGAGGCCATGTTCGATCTGCTCACCTACGAGAAGGGCGCCTCGGTGCTGCGCATGCTCGAGCAGCACCTGGGGCCCGAGGTCTTCCGCGACGGCGTCCGTCTCTACCTCCGGCAGCACCGCCACGGCAACGCCGAGACCACCGATCTCTGGAAGGCCCTCGGCGAGGCGGCCGGGCAGCCGATCCCCGAGGTGATGGACGCCTGGATCTTCCGCCCCGGCTACCCCGTGGTCACGGTGGAGAAGGACGGCGCCGGCCTCAAGCTCTCCCAGCGGCGCTTCACCTATCTCGACGCCGGGCCCGCGGAGAGCGAGCGGTGGCGCATTCCCGTCGCGCTGCGCGCCTCGGTCAAGGGGGGCTGGGTCGAGAAGCGGGTGCTGCTGGACGACGCCGAGGTGCGCGTGGCGCTGCCCGCCCCGCCGGACTGGGCGGTGGCCAACGCGGGCGGCCACGGCTTCTACCGGGTGCGGTACGCGCCGGCCATGCTGAGGCGGATGACCAAGGCGCTGGCGCGCATCCCACCGATCGAGCGCTTCAACCTGGTCAGCGACGCGCTGGCGCTCACCCAGGCGGGCGCCATGTCGGCCGCCGAGTACCTGGACCTCACGGGCTGCTTCCGCGACGAGACGGATCGCAACGTCTGGACCGTGCTCACCGGGTCCCTGGCCTACCTGAACCGGATCCTGCCCGAGGCCGCGCGCCCCCGGCTCGAGGCCTGGGTCCGCCACCGGCTCGAGCGGGCCGTGGAGCGGCTTTCCTGGGAGCGGCAGCCCGAGGAGGGCGAGCTCGCGCGCCAGCTCCGCGCCGATCTCCTGCGCGCCCTCGGCACGCTGGGCAACGACGAGGAGACGCAGCGGCGGGCCCGGTCGGTCTACGAGCAGTACCGCGCCGACGAGACGGCCGTGGATCCCAACATGCTGCCCGCCCTCATCGCGATCCTCGCTGCCTCCGGCGGCGAGGCCGAGTACGACGACTTCCTCCAGCGCTTCAAGAGCGCGCGCACGCCCCAGGAGGAGCAGCGCTACCTCTACGCGCTCGCCGCCTTCCGCCAGCCCGAGCTGATCGGCCGGACGCTCGCGCGCACGATCAACGGCGAGGTCCGCAGCCAGGACGCGCCCTTCCTGATGCGCGCGCTGCTCGGCGGCGTGCACTCGCGGGGGCTCGCGTGGGACTTCGTCAAGGAGCACTGGGAGACCATGGCGCGGCAGTACCCGGGCAGCGCCTACCGGCGGATGTACGAGGGCGTCACGGCGCTGGTGAGCCCCGAGTGGGAGCAGGACGTGCACGGGTTCTTCGCGAACCGGGGTATCGTGCTCGGCGGCAAGACGCTCGAGCAGTACCTCGAGCAGCTCCGCGTCGCCGTCCGCTTCCAGGAGCGGGAGGCGGTGGCGCTGGCCGCGCACCTCGCCCGCGCTCCCCGCTAGGAGCCCGGTTGCGGAAGGGGGGAGCATGGACTTCGACCTGATCCTGCGCGGCGGCACCGTCGTCGATCCCGGGCAGGGCGTCGAGGGCCCCTGTGACGTGGCCTTCGCCAACGGCCGCGTGGCCGCGGTGGCCCCGGATCTCTCCGTCACGGCCACCGAGGCCATCGACGTGACGGGCAAGCTCGTGACGCCGGGGCTCATCGATCTGCACGGCCACTTCTTCCATCGCGGCCAGCCGCTCTTCGTGGATCCGGACGAGCTCTGTCTCCCCGGCGGCGTCACCACCGCGGTGGACGCCGGGAGCAGCGGCTGGGCGACCTACGCGGGGTTCCGCGAGTACGTCATCCAGCGCGCCGAGACGCGGGTGCTCGCCTTCCTCCACCTGGCGACCACGGGCCTGGCCACCGTCGCGGCCGGCGTGGGGGAGCTCGAGGACTTCCGCTTCGCCCAGGAGGAGCGTACGCGCGATGCCCTCAGGCGCTTCCCCGAGCTCCTGGGCCTGAAAGTGCGCATCCAGCGAGCGGCGACGGGAGAGGCCAACGCCCTGCCCGCGCTGGACATGGCCCGCCGCATCTGCGATGAGGCGGGCACCCGGCTCATGGTTCACATCTCGGGGACGCCGATCCCGCTGGAGGCGATCCTCGAGCGGCTCAGGCCCGGCGACATCGCGACGCACATCTTCAACGGCCACGAGCACGGGATCCTGGACGGCGCGGGGCAGGTCCTCCCGGCCGTCCGCGACGCCGCGGCACGGGGGGTGATCCTCGACGTGGCCCATGCCGGCGTCCACTTCGACGTGGAGGTGGCCCGGGCCGCCCTGGCCCAGGGGTTGCCGCCCACGACGCTGTCCACCGACATGGTGAGGCCCGCCGTGGCGCGCCGGATGTACGACCTGCTCGGCGTCATGTCCACCTTCCTCGCCCTGGGCCTGCCGCTCCCCGAGGTGATCCGCGCCGTGACCGAGGCCCCCGCGCGGGCCATCGGCCAGGCGGGCAAGCTCGGCGCGCTGGTGCCGGGGGCCTGCGGCGACGCGGCGGTGCTCGCCCTCGAGGAGGGCGACTTCACCTTTGGCGATGCCGCCGGCCACGACATCAAGGCCGCGCAGCGCTTCGTCCCCGTGCTCACCGTCCGCGCGGGCCGCCGGTGGCGGCGCCGCTGAGCCCCCTCCGGGGCCTCGGGACTCCGGACAGGCTCACAGGGCCAGCAGCTCGTCGGCCAGGCCCAGCAGCCGCCAGCCGTCCAGGGCGCGCTGGGCCGTCGCCTCCCAGAAGCCTCCGGGTCCGGTGTGATGGAAGGTCTCGAGGATCACGACCCGGGCGCGCCCCTCGGCTGCCTGCCCGAGCCTCAAGCTTTCCGTGAAGGGGATGGAATCGTCGCCGGTCCCATGCGCGATCAGCAGCCGCCCGCGGAGCGAGTGGATGGCGGGGAGCGGGGAGAGGCGGTCGAGCGCTTGCAGGGCCCGGGATGGCAGGCGGGTCAGGAGCGGCGTCACGAGATCCTCGCGCCGGTTCAGCGCCAGGGCCATGACCGCCTGTCCTGCCTCTCCCAGGGCGCCCTCGAGGCCCGTGGTCGGGTCTGCCGGGTCGGCGAGTCTCCGCCGGGCGATGGCGGCGAGCCCCTCCCGATCCCGGTCGTGCTCCACGAACCCGGCCAGCAGGGCGACGAGCTTCCAGCGGTTGTACTCCTCCTGCCGCTGCACGTAGCGCCGCCCGCCGAGGGCGTGGACGCCCGTCGAGATGTAGGCGATCACGTGCCGCAGGTCGGCATAGCCCCCGAAGCTTCCCACCAGGCGGACCTCGGGGAGGCCGGCGGCCGCCAGCAGGGCGGGCCCGGCGCCGAAGCTCAGCCCCACGATCCCGACGCGGTCGCCGAGGCGCGCGGCGTACTGGATGGCCGCGCGGATCTCGTCCACCTCGCCCCCGCCCAGCCGGAACGCGGCGAGTCCCTCGAGGTGCGGGACGAGAACGAGCAGCCCATGGCGCGCGAGCAGCCGGGCCAGGCGCATCAGCTCGGGATGACGCCGCCCCGCGGGGGACAGGCCGTGAACCAGGACGAGGGCGCCCCGCGGCCTGGGGGGACGGTAGAGATCGGCGTGGAGGGGGCGGCCGCCGGCGCCAACGGTCACCTCGGTGCGGACCGCCTCCGCGGCGAGGAGCGCGGTCCATGGCTCGGTCGAGGGGAGGGCGAGAGCCAGCGTGAACGCGACGGCCGCGCCGAAGCGCCACGTGAGCGCCAGCCCGACCAGGGTCGCCAGGAGCCCCGCTCCCAGAAGCCGGCGGCGCGAGCTCATGGTCCCGTCGCCCGGCTCGCTCGCGCTCGCCCGATTCCCATATCCGCTCGCCTCGCCTTGCGGCTTCGGCTCGCCCGGCAGGGCGTCAGGCGGCGCCCGGGCGCGTCGCCAGCACGAAGACCGCGAGGGCCGCGAGCCCCGCCCCCGCGAGCCCTGTCGCCCAGAGGTAGATGACGAGGTACGAGGACGTCACGTCGTAGAGCCACCCCGACATCCAGGGCCCGGCGGCCGCGCCCAGGCTGTTGCCGATGCTGAGGAGCCCGAACACGGCGCCGTAATGGGCCGGCGGGGCGATGCGGCTCAGGAGGACGGCGACGATGGTGGCCCTCGAGCCCAGCGGCAGGAAGAGGAAGAGCGCGTAGCCGTAGGCGAAGAGCCGTCCCGGCCAGGCTTCCATCCCGAAGAGACAGAGCATCCCCACGATCGAGCAGCTGAAGGACAGGAACCCCGCGGCCGGGCCCCCGAAGCGATCGGCCCCCAGCCCGGCCAGGGCCCGCCCGCCGGCCGCAAGCACGCCGCCCACGGCGAGGAGCACGGAGGCCTCGGCCGCCGAGAGCCCCCGCGCGGTGAAGTAGAGCGCGTGCTGGGTGGTGGCGAGATAGCCGAAGAGCGGCGGCACCGTGAAGACCACCACGAGGGCCCAGAAGGGCACCGAGCGGACGATGCCGCCCACGCTGCGCGGTGCCGTGAGGCCCCCGGCCGGCGTCCTGGCTGCAGGAGTCTCGAGCCGGGTCGGGTACACCCGCCAGCCCCAGGCGATCAGCGCCATCAGGGCGACGACGTAGCCGGCCAGGGCTCCGCGCCAGCCGGTCAGCGCGATCGCCCCCTGGATCACCGGCGCCAGCGCATAGCCCGCCATGGAGCCGGAGAAGGCAATCCCCATGGCGAGCCCCCGGCGCCTGACGTAGACGTCGGCGAGCAGCGCCGCCTGCGTCACCATGCCTGTCAGGCCCACGCCGATCCCGCCGCCGAGCCCGACGGCGCCGATGAACATGGGCAGCGAGGTGGCCAGCGTGCCCGCGGCGAGGCCCGTGGCCGCGGCGCCGAGGCCGAGCGTCACGATCAGGCGCGGATTCCAGCGCGAGATCAGGTAGCCCGACAGGGGCCCGAGCAGCGCGCCACCGATCCAGAGGAAGGACACGGTGGAAGCGGTGGCGCCGCGGGAGCCCCCGAACTCGGCGAGGAGGGCGGGGAAGAAGATCGGGAAGGTATTGCCGAGCCCCGAGACCAGCAGCATCGAGCCGAATGCGAGCCACAGCCGCGGGTTCGCCAGGGTCTCCCGGTCCGGGGTCACTCGGCCATTATGGCCGAAAGCGCCGTGCCTGGTACCGTTCCCGAGCAGGAGCACGCGGAGGCCGGGAGAGGGGCGTGATAGGATGACGGCATGGCCGTGCCGCCGCGTTATCCGCTCGTGCTTGCCCCGACGCCGATCCTCAAGCTCGACCGCCTCTCCGCCCAGCTCGGCGTGGAGCTCTACCTCAAGCGGGACGACCTGACCGGCCTCCTCGAGTCGGGGAACAAGGTCCGCAAGCTGGAATTCCTCGTGGGCGAGGCCACCGCCCAGGGGGCCGACACGCTCATCACGTGCGGGACGCTCCAGTCCAACTGCTGCCGCGCGGTGTCGGCGGTGGCGGCGCGGCTGGGGCTGCGGGCCGTCCTCGCGGTCAAGGGCGGCAAGCCAGAGGCCTACGACGGGAACTTGCTCCTGGACCGGCTGCTCGGCGCCGACATCCGCTACCTGTCCGGCGCCGAGTTCGAGCGTGTGGACGAGGCGCTCGCGGACCTGGCCGACGAGGTGAGGGCGCGCGGCGGCCGGCCCTACATCATCCCGGAGAGCGGCTCCAACGAGGTGGGGGCGCTCGGGTATCTGGAATGCGCCGTGGAGCTGGCCGGACAGATCGGCCAGGGCGCGCCCCGCTTCGACACTGTGGTCATCACGGCGTTCAGCGGGGGCAGCCAGGCGGGGTTGCTGATGGGCAAGCAGCTGGCGGGCCTGCCCTCCGAGATCGTGGGAGTGCCCATCGCACTACCGGCCGATCGGGTGCGCGACTCCATCGCCCGCACCATGGTCAAGGCCATCACCCGCTTCGGCCTCGCCATCGAGGTGCCGAAGACCATCCACCTGCTCGACGGCTATCAGGGCAGGGGGCGGGCCGCGGTGGGCGACGAGGAGCTCCGCACCGTCGTCCAGCTCGCGCGCCAGGAGGGCGTGGCCCTGGACCCGGTGTACACCGCCAAGGCCTTCGCCGGGCTTCTCGACACGCTCCGCAAGGACCCTCAGGCCCTGGGCCAGCGCGTGTGCTTCATCCACACGGGGGGCATCTTCAGCCTCTTCCCGTTCAGGGCGGAGCTCTCCCGGCTGCTGGACGGGGAGCCCCTCTTCTCCGCGTAGCCCCGCGGCGGCCGTGCCCGACATCCACCTGGTGGGCGGCGATCTGGACGGGCTCGGCCTCCACTACGTCAGGGAAGGGCGCGGGCCCGTGACGGTCCTGATCCACGGCCTGGGCGGGTTCGCCGAGTCGTGGCGCGGCACCATCGCGGCCCTCAGGGGCCAGGGCACGGTGATCGCGCTCGACCTCCCGGGCTTCGGTCGATCCGCCAAGCCGCGCCGCGAGTACCGGCTGTCCTTCCACGCCCGGGCGATGGAGGGCCTGCTCCGCGGCCTCGGCGTCGAGCGCGTCCGGCTCGTGGGGCATTCCCTCGGCGCCGCGGTGGCGGTGGCCCACGCCGTCCTGTTCCCCGGGCGCGTGGAGCGCCTGGCGCTGCTCGGCGCCACCGTCCCCGGCTTTCCGCTGCGCCCGTCCCTCGCCTACCGCCTCATGGCGCTGCCCGGCGTCGGGGAGATCGCCTCGAGCCTCATCACCCCCGGCCTTTGCGCCGCCGCGCTGGCCCGCTGCTTCGCCGCGCCCGACCCCGACGAGATCGCGTTCCTCGTCGCCCACCAGTACGCCGCGCGCACGAGCCCGGCGGGTCGCGCCGCCTATCTCTCCACGCTCCGCTCGGTCAGGGCCGACTTCACCGCGGACGCCGGCGCATACCGGACGGCGCTGGCTCGACTGCAGGCGCCGGCCCTGCTGATCCACGGCAGCCAGGATCCGGTGGTCCCGATCTCGCATGCGGCGGCGGTGGCCGACGGGCTGCCCTCGGCCGAGGGCCGCTGGCTCGACCGCTGCGGCCACTTCCCGCAGATCGAGCACGCGGCGACGGTGAACGGCTGGCTGGCCGACTTCCTCTACGCGGGGGCCCGCTCCCGCTGATCGGGCGCGGCCGTGCCGGCGATAGCCGGCGTGCGGCTGTCGCCGCGCGTCGCAGCGCGGCGGTGACCGCGACTGAGATCGCGCGAGTAATCAACCCAGCGCGAGGATCCGGCGGGCGTGGGCGTGGCGAAGCCCGGGTGCCCACGCCTGGTGAAGATCAGCCCGGGTGCCCACGCCTGGTCAAAGAGAATAGGTCTTGCCCTGCTCGAGGATGTGGATCCGGGCTGGGTCGATCTGGGCGAGCTCCTCGGCCGTCTCCTCGTAGAGCTGGGGCTTGACGTGGAAGACCCAGATCGGCACGTCCGGGGGCATCTTGGCCATCTCGCGGCCCAGCATGGCCGGCGTGAGATGGCCCGAGGCGCGCGCCAGGGCATCCAGCCGGTTGGGGAAGGCGGTCTCCACCACGAGGGCCTTGAGCCCGCGCATCTCTCTCGCCGCCTGCCACAGGCGCACCGTGGGGCCGGTGTCCCCGCTGTACACGAAGCCCGTCTCCCCGTCGTGCACGATGAAGCCCGCTGCGGCCACCGCATGATCCACCAGGATCGGCGTCACCCACAGATCGCCCACGCGCGCCTCGGCGTCCTCGGGGAGCGCGCGAAACCTCAGCACCGGCTCCGAACGGGACGGGATCGCCGTGAAGTTCGGCCAGAGGACGTCGTTGAAGGCATGGACACGGAGCGCGTCGATGACGGGGCCGATGCTGCAGGCGGTGACGCACCGCTCGGGAGCGATCATCGCCAGGGTGTCCACGAGGAAGGCGAGCCCCACCGTGTGGTCCAGGTGGGCATGGCTCAGGACGGCGTGCTCGATGGCGATCTGCTCGGGCGCCGAGAGGACGCCGCCCACCGTGCCGGCGTCCACCAGCACCCGGTCGTCCACCAGGAACGCCGATGGCCGCTGCCCCGGCCCCTCGCTGCCATAGGCCCCCAGGACCTTGAGCCTCACCGGACCCCCGTTCCCTCGGGCGAGCCCCGAGGCTGCGATTTCGCGGATTCTAGTGTACCGGAGAGAGCGGGTCAAGCCGAATGGCCCCGGTTGCTGCTGGTCCATAGAAATGTCATGGGTCAGCTCCGGGCTGTCGCTCGCCTGAGCGCCGCGATTCGCTTCACGCTGCTCGTCCGGGCCCGGCCTCCCCGGCTTCCGCGGCCTGCTGACAGAGATCAGCGTCCGGCCTGACGGCCGTCATCCCTCTCCCGTCGTTCGTGGTCCAGGCTGAAAGCACCGGGGGGGATTGCCGCATGGCACCTGATGTGGCCTCTGATCCTGCTCGCGCTCTTTTTCCTCGCCCCCTCGGCAGCGCGGGCCCTGGTCCTGTGCGTGTCCGGAAGCGCTCGGCGTGGCGATGTCTACGTTGAACGAGTACCTCCTCTCTTATCTCGGGGCCTACCTCTGTTTCGGGTTCGTGTACGGGATGTGCCTGCAGTACGGGAAGTTCTGTTTCTCGTCGGCCTTCCGAGACCTGTTCGCCGTCGGGGTCCCCCGAATGGCCGTCGGCATCATGATCGCCATGGTGCCGTTCGGCGTTGTCTCCGCGCTGCTCACCGCCACGGGGACGGGCGCCTTCCAGCCCGCCCCGTACGGCGTGCATTCGGTGGTCGCCGGGCTGATTTTCGGCGCCGGGATGGTCCTCGCCGGGGGCTGCGCCTCGGGCTCTCTCTACAAGGCGGGGGAGGGGAGCGGAGTCGCGATGCTCACGGTGGCAGCCCTCAGCGTGACCCAGGCGATCGTCGTCGACGTCGGCGGCTGGCTCATTCACCTGACGCCCCAGGCGTGGCGCGACTCCGCTGCCTCGAAATCCCTTCCCGTGTCGATCGGCGCCAGCGACGGCTGGATGGATCACTACCTGGCCGGATATGTCTGGGATCGCCCCAGCGCAACGTGGGGCGAGCTGCTGGGGAGCTCGAATCCATTCCTGGCCGCCTATCTCGGAAACGTGCTGGTGGGCATCGTCGTCCCGGCCGGGCTGATCCTGGCATGGGTCTACATCGTGTGGGCCAGACGGCCGTTCCTCACGAGACGGGCGAGGGCCCGCGACGTCGCCCCGCGCCGCTGGACCGAGCTCGTGGGCTACTGGAGCATGATCACCGCCTCGAGGCGGACCGCGATCGCCGGACTGCTCCTGGGCCTTGCCGCCGGCCTCCAGCTGATCGTGATGAAGGAGATCCGGACGGCGTTCGGCGTCGCGAACTTCGGGACGCTCCTGGCCCGGAGCGGCTTCACCTCCGGTCTCTCCGCCAATGGAGCGGTGTTCGACCCGGGGTACTGGTACGTGACCACGCAGGAGGCGCAGTGGGCGGCCTGGGTGCTCCAGGGACTGGGTTGGGACATGATGGACAACGTCTTCTTCGGGTTTTCCAACGGCGTCCCCCATCCCCTCCTCAACCCGCCCGGCTGGATGTCCATCGGCGTCGTAGTCGGGGCCGCGGTGATGGCGCTTCTGCACAACGAGTTCAGGTGGAAAGCCCCCACGATGGAAACGGCCGTGTGGGCGATCCTCGGGGGGGGCCTGATGGGGATCGGGGCCAGGCTGGGCCTCGGGTGCAACATCGGAGCGTTCTTCGTGCGGGTGTCCCAGGGCGATGTCTCGGGGTGGCTGTTCGGCCTCGGCATGATCGGAGGCGCCTACGGCGGGGTGAAGTTCCTCAGCTGGTGGACGGCGAGACGGATCGCCAGAGAACCCGCATTCGCGCTGGCACGCCAGCGCCCACCATGACAGGAGGTGCCACGTGGCCGTGCTGTTTCGGAAGAAGGGCGAGGGCTGGTTCCTTCTGAACGTCTGCGGCTGCTCTCCGCCTGCGCAGTTCTTCGCGAAGAGCGTGCTCACTCGCATGCGCGACGGCAACATCCTGGAGGTTGTGTCGGACAACCCGTGTTGTGCGGAGTCCATTGTGGGGATGTGCGAGGCGAGGGGCGACGAGATCCTGGAGCAGGACCGGAGACAGGGAATGTATCGGTTCAAGATCCGGAAGCTGGATCTCCAGCGTGCCGCGTGATGCGGCGGGACGCGCGCGGGCGCCGCGGGGCGAGGCCGCCCCGGGCAAGGTCGCCGACGGCCCGCGCCAGGCGAAGCCCCGGAGGGCGTGCCCGTGGGCACTGCGCGGGTGGACACGGAAGAGGGGACACACGCGCTCTCCTCTGGGGCGGCCCCGCCCCGCCCTTCTTCCCCCGATGACAGGCCTCATCCCCTCCAGGGTTCTGTAACCGTCTGGATTTCTGTTGCATTGGTCGTGGCACGCTGTGTGCTGCACCTATCCCTCGAGGCGTCCCGGCCGAACGGCGGGTCCGCGCCGGCCTGGGAAGGGAACACCATGGCGCTGGACTCGGTCCTCGGGCGGGGGCCCGCCGTGGCCCGGGAGCCGGCGAAGATCAGGCTCCCGCTGACGAGGATCCACTGAGCTTCGGGGGATCGAGGGGCGCGGGCCTCTGAGGGGTGGCATGCGGTCGCCGGAGAGCTGCGAGTCGTGTCCCCACGCGGAGCAGGGCATGTTCGCGGTGCTGCCTTCCCCGGACCTCCACCAGGTCGGGGTGCGGAAGCGCACGAGCCTCTACAAGAGGGGCCAGGTGGTGTTCCACGAGGGGAATATCCCCTTCGGCCTCTTCTGCGTCTTTTCCGGAGCGGTCAAGGTTGCCAAGGCGGGGCCGGCCGGCCGGGAGCAGATCGTCCGGCTGGCGCGCCCCGGCGACGTGCTGGGGTACCGTGCTCTCTTCGCCGATGAGCCGTACACCGGCACCGCCGTGGCCCTGGAGGACTCGCTCCTCTGCCTCATTCCCCGGGAAACCGTGCTCCCCCTGCTCACGCGCTGTCCGGCTCTGGCCCTTGCGGTGATTCGGAGACTCACCCACGACCTCAGGATCGCCGAGGAGTGGGTGCGCGACATGGCCCTGATGAACGCCAGGCAGCGTCTCGCCGAGACGCTCCTGATGCTCCAGGTAACCTACGGGATCCGCGACCAGGAGGGAACCCGCCTCTCCCTGCTCCTCTCCCGCCAGGAGCTGGCCGAGATGGCCGGGCTCGCGACCGAGACGGCCATTCGTCTCCTCGGCGAGTTCCGGGCCAAGGGAATCCTGTCCGTCCGGGGCCGCGAGGTCACGATCCGCGAACCCCGAGCCCTCCTGCGCCTCTCGGGTCTCCGGGGCCTCGCACGCCTGGCTGAGGAAGATCGGGTTCGAACCTGACCGCCGTCACCCCCTTCACGTTCTGGTGGCCCAGGATCTGGGAGAGAACGATCCACCGGCCGGAGGAGAGCCGGCCGGTGTCACAGTAGGTAATGATCTCCGCGGACCTGTCCGGACCCACCACATTTCGCCTGTCGGAGCCGTGTCTCACGGAGATGGGTGCCAGGCGGCGCTGGTTCGGAACCTCCCGGCTCACGCCGTGCCATGCCACCGACAAGCTGTTGGAGGTCGAGGGGCTCGCCCCCAGCCGCTGCTCCGTGCGCCACCTCCGGCGCGCCGGACGGCCCTCCGCCTTGCGGAACTCTTCGAGCCTGTGGGAGAATCCGACCCGTGACCACGCTGCCGAGCATCGACGGCTTCGATTTCCCCGCCATGGCGCGGGCCCTCATCCTGGGCGACAAGGACACCGTGTTCAGGATGACGCAGGAAGGCCTGGCGCTGTCGCTTCCGCCCACCGACCTCATCTTCCGCGGGCTCATCCCCGGCATGGACGTGGTGGGCGAGAAGTTCCGGCGGAACGAGTACTACGTGCCGCAGGTGCTCCTATCGGCCCGGGCCATGTACGCCGGGCTCGATCTGCTCAAGCCGCTGCTCACCGCCGCCGGGGCGGCGGGCCGGTCGCTGGGCGTCATCGTCATCGGCACCGCCCAGGGCGACCTCCACGACATCGGCAAGAACCTGGTGGCGATGATGCTCGAGGGCGCCGGATTCGAGGTGCACAACCTCGGGCGGGACGTGGCGCCGGAGAAGTTCGTGGCGGCGGTGGAGGAGCACGGGGCTCAGATCGTGGGCATCTCGGCGCTCATGACCACCACCATGCCGGCCATGAAGCGCACCATCGACGCGCTCCAGAAGGCCGGGCTGCGCGAGCGCGTCAAGGTGATGGTCGGCGGCGCCCCGGTGACCCAGGCCTACTGCGACGAGATCGGCGCCGACGGCTACGCCAGGGACTCGACGCTGGCGGTGGCGCGCGCCAAGGCGCTGATGGGCGTCGCGGCGACGGTGTGATGGGCGCCCGGGGGCGCGGCTGGGAGATCGTCGAGCGCGCGGCGGCCGGGGACCTCCTCGTCTTCGACGGGGGCTACGGCACGGCGCTCTTCGAGGCGGGGCTCGCCAACGGGGCCTGCCCCGAGCTCTGGAACGACACCCACGCCGACGTGGTGCGGAGCATCCACGCGGGCTACTTCGCGGCCGGCTCCGATCTCGTGGAGACGAACACCTTCGGCGGCACGCGGCTCAAGCTCAACGAGTACGGGCTCGGCGACCGCACGCGCGAGCTCAACGAGCAGGGGGCCCGGCTGGCGCGGGCCGTCTGCGCGCCCGGCGGGTACGTGGCGGGCTCCATGGGACCCACGAGCCGCCTGCCCGCGGAGTACGAGCCGCTGGGCGACACCAGCGACGAGCAGTACGTGGCGACCTTCACGGAGCAGGCCGAGGCGCTGGCCGAGGGCGGCGTGGATCTCTTCGCTGTCGAGACCATGATGTTCCCCCAGGAGGCCGTGGCGGCCATCCGGGGCTGCAAGGCGGCCACCGACCTGCCCGTCATGGCCACCATGTTCTTCCAGTACGAGGAGCTGCACGACCGCGACCGGACCATGTGGGGCGAGAGCCCCGCGGACGTCGCGCGCAACCTCGTGGCCGCGGGGGCCGACATCGTGGGGATGAACTGCGGGCGCGGTCCCGACCGCGCCATCGCCATCATCCGCGAGATGCGCGCGGCCACCCGCGTGCCGCTCGTCGCCTATCCCAACGCCGGCCTGCCCATCACCACGGGAACTCGCACCACGTACGAGCTCGGCCCCGAGGCGATGGCCAAGGAGTACCCCGCGCTGCTCGACGCCGGCTGCAGCATCGTCGGCGGCTGCTGCGGCTCCGGCCCCGAGCACATCCGCCTCATCGCCGAGGTCGTCCGCTCCCGTCGCAAGCGGTGAGCCCGCGCCTGTCCGCGCGCGCTTCCTGGCCGGTCGCCTTCGGCGACCTCCCGCTCCGCATCGGTTCGGGGTGAGCGTGCTCCCCTGGGCGACCATCGGGCGGCTGCTCGCGGCCGTGGCCGGGGTGTGGGTGTTGGCGCGGACGTGGCAGCTCTGGATGCTATTGCTCACCGCGCTGATCCTGGCCGCGGCCATGCTCCCCGCGGCGCGCTGGGGGGACCGCCACCGCGTCCCCCGCCTCGTCACCGTGGCCGGCGTCTACCTGGGCGCCGCGCTCGTGGTCGCCGTGCTCGGGCGCTTCCTCGTCCCCGCCTTCGTCGAGCAGGGGACGCAGTTCGCGGGCCAGCTCCCGGCGCTCGTGGAGAACGCGAAGGGCTGGGCCGCGCAGCTGATCGCCTGGGGGGCGCGCTGGGAGATCCCGCTGCCCGCAGTGCCGGCGGGCGGTGAAGGGCTCGCAGGCCTCGGCAAGATCCTGCTCGAGAACACGCTCCGCGCGACGGCCGGGGTCATCGGCGCCGTCGTGGGCTTCTTCCTCATCATCGTGCTGGCCGCCTATCTCGTGATCGATGCCGAGCACCTCGGTCGCGCGCTGGCCGCGTTGCTGCCTCCCGCTCACCGGGAGCGCGCGGCGGCGCTGGCCGCGCCTGTGCTGGCCGTCATGGGAGGCTATGTCCGCGGCCAGCTCGTCGTGAGCCTGTGCGTGGGCGGGGTGATCGCCGCAGGGCTGGCGCTGCTGGGCGTGCCCTACTCGCTCCTCATCGGGGGCATCGCCGCGACGCTGAACGTGGTCCCCTTCCTCGGCTCGCCAGCCGCCGCCGTCCTCGGCATCCTCTCCGCGTTCAACATCTCCGGCTCGCTCGCGCTCTGGACGGCTCTCCTCTTCTGGGGCGCCAATCTCCTGGAAGCCAAGCTCCTCGTGCCCTACTTCGTCGGCCGCGCCACGGGCCTGCACCCCGTCGCCGTGCTCCTCGGCATCCTGGGCGGCGTCCAGCTCGCGGGCCTGGTGGGCGCGCTCGTCGCCATTCCGCTGCTGGCCGGCGCGTGGGAGGTGCTGCGGCAGCTGTGGGTGGAGCCCTTGGGGCGGGGCGAGGGGCCCGCCGTGCGGCAGAAATGATACGATGGCGCCTGCGATGGCCAGGAACCTGATCCTCGTGGGCTTCATGGGCGCCGGCAAGTCCTCGGTCGGGCGCCTCCTGGCCAGGCGCCTGGGCCGCTGCTTCGTCGAGACCGACGACATGATCGCCGGCCGGGAGGGGTGCTCCGTCCCCGAGATCTTCGCCCGGCACGGCGAGGCCCACTTCCGCGCCGCTGAGGAGGAGATGCTGGGCCTCCTCGCCCTGAAACAGGGAGAGGTCATCGCGACGGGGGGCGGGCTGCCCTGCCGCGAGGGGCGCAGGGAGGCGCTCGCCGCGCTGGGCACCGTGATCTGGCTCGCGGGAGACTTCGACACCCTCTATGAGCGTGCGCGTCGCGCGGGCGAGCGGCCCATGCTCGCCGGACGGAGCCGCGACGAGGCGGAGGCGCTGTACCGGTCGCGCGAGCCCTTCTACCGGCAGGCCGATCTCACCGTGGACACCGCCGGCCTCGGCCCCGATGAAGTCGTGGCGCGAATCCTCGCCGTCCTTCCGGCGCGCGCGCAGGCCGCCCGCTGATGTCCTGTCTCAGACACTCGTCACCCCACGGTTCGTCCGCGAACGTCCGGGTCGGGGCGCTATTGGCTCTTGCCGAATCCGGTGACGCGCATGGGCCGGGGGCCGGCAGGCGGGGGCGCTGCCTGGACCCGTGCTTTAGCGGGTCTCGAAGCCGGCGCGCGCCCCTCTCGTTTGCACCATGTCCGCGGATCGGTGGTGACGAGGGTGCGAGGTCCAGGCAGCGCCCCCGCCTGCCGGCCCCTGGCGGCACGGGAATCCGGAGGAGTCATTAGCATGGCCGCGCCCTTCGTCGCGCGCCTGGCCGAGCGCCCGCTCCTGGGCGACGGCGCCATGGGCACCATGCTCTACTCGCGCGGCGTATCGCTGGACGCCTGCTTCGACGTCCTCAACGTCAACGAGCCGAAGCTCGTCCAGGCCATCCACGCCGAGTACATCGCGGCCGGCGCCGACTGCATCCAGACCAACACCTTCGGCGCTAACCGCTTCAAGCTCGGCGTCCATGGGCTCGCCCCGAGGGTCGGGGAGATCAACCTCTGCGGGGTGAAGCTGGCGCGCGACGTGCGCGAGAGCATGGGGCGCGACGTCTTCGTGCTGGGCTCGGTGGGGCCGCTCGGCAAGTACCTGGCTCCCCTCGGCGCCGTGGAGCCCGACGAGGCGGGCGCCGCCTTCCACGAGCAGGCCGAGGGGCTGCTCGCGGGCGGGGTGGACGGCTTCGTTGTCGAGACCTTCTCGGATCTGACCGAGCAGCGGCTCGCCGTGGAAGCCATCCGCTCCCTCTGCGATCTCCCCATCGTGGCGACGGCGGCCTTCACCGACGAGAGCGTGACGTTCCTCGGCCGGAGCCCGGTGGAGGTGGTGCGGGCGCTCCGCGCGCTGCCGGTGGAGGCCGTGGGGGCCAACTGCTCGGTGGGCTCCAGCGTCCTGTACGACGTCCTCGAGCAGATGCTGCCCGAGGCGGGCGGGCTGCCCGTCGCGATCCAGCCCAATGCGGGCCTGCCGAGCCGCGTCG